>DASZHF010000091.1:0-30574 GCA_035938095.1 Solirubrobacteraceae bacterium | reverse complement strand
GGCGGGACCTCAGCAAAGGTGGAGGTTCGTGGAAGGTTTGGCAAGGTTTGCGGAAGGTTTACGTGCAGCCCGCTGGCTGCCCCCTGCCTCATCCCCGGACGATCGTGAAGTCGACCGTCCGCGCCGGCGAGTCTCCGCCCGCGTTGCGAGCGACCAGGGACGCCCGGTAGTGCCCTGGCTTCAGGGGCCGGGTCCCGACGCGACCCGAGAACGGCGTGCTGGAGGGCCCCTCAACTCCCTCCCGGGTCAGCGTTCCCACGGGCGCGTAGTAGGTGCAGTGCCGGGCCCGGCGCGCGCGCCTCGTTCGCGCGACCGAGCACTGGCCCGCGCGAAACGTCCCGGCGGTTGCGCCCTGGATAGTGATGGTCACCGTGGCCGGCGCCGAGAGCGTGTACATGAAGGTGGTGCCCCGCTTGGCTGCGCCCCGCTTGACGCCACGGCCGCCTCCGCGTCCGCTGGTTCCCAGCACACGCCGGGCGCTGACCGCGGTGGGCTGCGGCCCCACCGCGAAGACCGAGTTCGTCAGGTGGAGGGTGTCGATCGATGCGAGCGCGATCGGTCCGGGCCCGCTTGGATTCTGGCCACCGCCGCCCGCCGGTCCCGCAGCGCTCGAAGGTGGGCTGGTCACGGTTACGGTCGCCGTCGCCGTGCTCGTGAGCCCAGTCGCGTCGGTCACCGTCAGCGTGCCGGAGTGCGTTCCGGTGGTGGAGAAGGCGTGGCTCACGGTGGCTCCGCTCGCGGCGCCGCCGTCGTCGAACGACCAGCTGTAGGCGAGACTGTCGCCGGGGTCCGGATCAGACCCGCTCCCGGAGAACGTGAACGCGACGCCGGTCGGCTGCGAGGCCGGAGCCGCGCTCGCGCCGGCGGTCGGAGGCTGGTGCTGATAGGCGCCCATGTCGCGCTGGGTCGCGGTCACAAAGCGGGGGTGGCCGTCCATGTCGGTGGCGGACTCCCCGGCGGCCTGCGCCGCGGTGTCCTGGTTGAGCGCCGGCGATCCGGGGAGGAGATGAAAGTCGGTGGAGCTGAAGAACAGCGGGTCGGTGTCGATGTTGCTCGTGTGCGTGTAGGAGCCGGCGCCGGTGTCGATGATGTGACCCGAGTCGGCCGGGTAGTCGGAATGGTCGATCGAGACGTTCGCGGTGCCCGATCCCGACGCCTCGCGGTCGGCGCTGGTCGCCACGTTGCGGATGATGGAGTCAGAGAGTGAGATCGACGCCGTGTTCGCGCTGCTCAGGGCCCTGACGCCAGTTCCCGTTCCGTCGCTCACGATCGTCAGCTGGCGCGCGCTCAGAACGCCCGGAGTGCCGCTGGTCGCGGTCGAGGCGTTGAGCCCGTAGCCACCGTGGTTGACCGTGACCAGCGAGTCGTCGACGCTCAGCTGGTTGCTCTGGTTGACGCTGAACGCGGCGCCCGCGTTGTCGCTGGTGCTTATTGCGCTGACGCGCAACCGGTGGCCGACGACGGTGCCGGTGCCGGCGTCGTCCACCCCGTTGATCGCGGTCAGGGTGGAGTCCTGCACTGTGGCGGTGGTTGCGGTGGGGGGCACGGCGAAGATCGCCGTGTCGGTGCCACCGGCAGGTGTCGGCAGCGTGATCGTGGTGTTCATCACGGTTCCGCTGTCCATCGAGATTCCGGTTAATCCGTTCGGCGTTCCCGATCCGGTGATGGTCACGTTCTGCACGGTCAACGGGTCGAAGGACTCGATCCCTACCTGACCGGAGCTGGCCGGAATGGTGACGGCGAGGCTCTGGACCGTGAGCGCGCCCGAGCCGGCGCCATCGAACACAGCGGGGCCCGAGCCGGCGTTGGTGATGGTCGTCGCGCTCTGGTTTACACCGTTGAGGGTCAGCGGCACCGAGCCGGAGTATTGGAGCGCGTTCTCGCTGTACGTGGCGCCGCCCAGGTTGATGGTGCCGCCCGCTCCCCCGTCGGCGGCGACCTGGTTCAGCGCGGCCTGGATGGTGGACTTGGTGTGCGGACCGTCGCACGTGGAGTTGGGGACGACGCAGTAGGTGTCCGCCCGGGCGGTGGCGGCCACCAACAGCGACAGGGCCACCACCGCGAGGGCGATCGACCGCCCGCGCCGTCGGAGCCTCCCGCGCGCCTCGCCCGCCCCAGGCCGGTCGGGCCGGGTCCCCGATGGCCCGACCGGCCGCTCCTGCCCACCCGGCACCCCAGGCCGGGCCCGTCTCCTGCAAGTTCGTGGCCGCGCCGGCCCGCTCCCGGCCGCGGCGGCGCCCCTCCGTGCCCCCTCCATACCGCGGCAACCTTACGATCGCCTCACGCGCGGCCCGACCGCCGCTCGCAAACGCGCAGGTTCGCCTGCAGTTATGAGGAGGTTTGCTGAAGTTTCTCCGGAGCCTTCGACCCAGGCCGTCGGGAGCTGCCCCGGCCCCGCCGAGCTCCGCTCGCCTCCCTATCCTCAATCGACGATGTCCGGCACCCTGGTAATGAAGTTCGGCGGCACCTCGGTGGCGGACGCCGACCGCATCCGCAACGCCGCCCGGCGCATCGTCGACAAGCGCGAGGCGGGCAACCGCGTGGTCGCCGTCCTCTCGGCCCGGGGCCAGACCACCGACGAGCTGATCGCCATGGCCCAGGAGGTCTCGCCCGTCCCCGACCCCCGCGAGATGGACATGCTGCTCTCGACCGGCGAGCGGATGTCGTGCGCCCTGTGCGCCATGGCCATCAACGACCTCGGCCACAAGGCCATCTCCCTCACCGGCTCTCAGGCGGGGATCGTCACCGACACCTCCCACACCAAGGCGCGCATCCTCGACGTCCGCGCGGATCGGATCCGCAACGCGCTCGACGAGGGCCTGATCGTGCTCGTGGCCGGCTTTCAGGGGGTCTCCACCGCCCACGACGTGACCACGCTCGGGCGAGGCGGGTCGGACACCACGGCCGTCGCGGTGGCCGCCGCGCTCGAGGCGGACGTGTGCGAGATCTACACCGACGTGGCCGGCGTGTACAGCGCCGATCCCCGGATCGTGCCCGAGGCCCGCAAGCTCCCGGTCGTCTCGTTCGACGAGATGCTCGAGATGTCCGCCTCCGGGGCGGGGGTCCTCCAGCTGCGCTCGGTGGAGTACGCCCGCACCCACGGCGTGCGCATCCACTGCCGCGCGAGCTTCGACGACGCCCCCGGTACCGTTGTCGTGGGAGAACAGGAAACCGTGGAACAACCTCTCATAACCGCCGTCACCCACTCCACCGGCGAGGCTCGTGTGACGCTGCTGGGCGTCCCCGATAGACCCGGCGTGGCCGGTCGCATCTTCACCGCGCTGGCCGACGCCAACGTCAACGTCGACATGATCATCCAGAACGAGCCGAGGGGCAACGAGAGCCGGGCCGACATGTCCTTCACCGTGCCCCAGGAGGACGTCCTGGGCGCCCGCGCCGCGCTCGAGCCGCTGCTGGGCGAGCTCGGAATCGGCGAGCTGGGCACGGACCAGAACATGGGCAAGGTGTCGCTCATCGGTGCCGGCATGCGCTCGCACCCGGGCGTGGCGGCCAAGGTGTTCAGCGTGCTGGGCTCGGAGCGGATCAACATCGAGATGATCTCGACCTCGCCGATCAAGATCTCCTGCGTCATTCCGTCGGAGCACGTGCCCCAGGCCGTGCGCGCCCTGCACGCCGCGTTCGGGCTCGGCGGCGACGACACCATCCGTCCCGAGCGCCCGTTCGGCGAATTCGAGTGAGGGACCCGCCCGCGCGGCGACCGTTCGGCCCACGGCGCGGCGACCGGTCGGCTCCCGGCGCGAGCTACGCTGCGCAGATGGAATCCTCCGCCGCCACCGGCGCGCCGACCGGTGGGAATAAGGCCTCCGCCTCCGGCTCCGGCTGGCGGGTCGCGGTGGTCGGTGCCACGGGCGCGGTCGGGTCGGTGATGCTCGACATCCTCCATGAGCGGGGCTTCCCGGCCAGGGAGATCGTCCCCTTCGCCTCGGAGCGCTCGGCCGGGCGGCGGCTCGAGGATCGGCCGATGCCCGCGCTCTCGCCCGACGTTGCGCAACTGACCCCCGACTCCATTCGGGGCTTCGACCTGGCGCTGTTCTCCGCGGGGTCGGGCGTCTCGCGCGAGTGGGCCCCCCGCTTCGCCGACGCGGGCGCGGTGGTGATCGACAACTCGTCGTGCTGGCGAATGGAGGCCGACGTCCCGCTCGTGGTGGCCGAGGTCAACCCGGATGACCTGGACGGGCACCGCGGCATCGTCGCCAACCCGAACTGCTCGACCATGCAGATGGTCGTCGCGCTCAAGCCTCTGTACGACGAGGCCGGCATCGACCGCGTCGTCGTCTCCACGTACCAGTCGACCTCGGGCACGGGGGTCCGCGCGGTGGCGGAGATGAACGCGCAGGCGCACGCCTTGCTGCACGAGATGGAGCCCGAGCAGCCGTCGGTGTATCCGCACCGGATCGCGTTCAACGTGCTCCCGCAGGTGGAGACGTTCAAGGACGGCGACGACTACACCACCGAGGAGCGCAAGATGATCAACGAGACGCGCAAGATCATGGGCGACCCCTCCCTGCGCATCAGCCCCACGTGCGTGCGGGTCCCGGTGGTCACCGGCCACTCCGAGTCGATCAACCTCCAGACGCGCGAGGACCTCTCACCCGAGCGCTGCCGCGAGGTGCTGGAGGCCGCCCCCGGGGTGAGGGTGATCGACGACCCCGCGGCCGGCCGCTACCCGCTGGCCATCGACGCGGCCGGCGGCGACGAAGTGCTGGTCGGCCGCATCCGGCGCGACCCCAGCAACGACCGCACGCTCAACCTCTGGGTGGTCGGCGACAACCTGCGCAAGGGGGCCGCGCTCAACACCGTCCAGGTGGCCGAGCTGCTGCGCGAGCGCGGGCTCATTCGGCCGGCGGCGACACAGGCCGTCTGACGCCGCGGCCCGCGTGGCCCGGACGGGTGGCGCCGCCGTCGTGTCGCGCCGCAGTCGCGTGGCCGCCGCACCCGCGTGGCCCGGACCCGCGGTCAGTAGCTGACCGTCTCCGTGTCCTCGACGACCGTCGGGGGAGTCTTGACGGTAACCCTGTCCAGCACTCCTGACGACAGCAGTCGCTCGCGGAAGGCCTTGGCGTCGTCCAGCGAGGCGAACTCGAGCCCGATGAAGACCTCGTTCGGATTGTCGACGCTGCGGAACACCCGGTGCCCCTTGGCAAACTGACTTCGACCCACCGGATCCGAGTCGAACATCTGCTTCCAGGAGTCGTAGTCCCCGACATCGAAGTGAGCGAGCATGTTCGCCATCATCGCCTCCCTGGTTGTCGATCGTGCGTCGTCGCGCGGAGACTACCGCCGCCGCGCGGCCGCTAGCTGATCCGTGGTGACGGTCGCGTCCGAGGAGATAGCCCGCTTCCTCGAGCTCCTGAACGCCAAGTACTCGACCGACTACGCCGTCGACTTCCTCGACCCGGCGGTCAACGCGACGATTCGCGTGCGACCCACGTGGGCCTTCGGGCTGGCGGAGGCCGATTTCACCGGTTCGCCGACCCGGTGGCGCTTCGATCCCCCGTCAGAGGGTTCGGCCTGAGGATCCGCTTCCCGTCAAGCTGGCCAGCTCGCGCCGGGTCTTCACCCCAAGCTTGCGAAACACGCTGCGCGCGTGCGTGCGGACCGTCTCGATCCCGACGTGCAGAGTGGCCGCGATCTCGGCGTTCGAACGGCCCTGCTGGAGCAGCTCAAGCACGTCGGCCTCGCGCGGCGTGAGAAGGTCCGGACCCGTGTCGAACGGCGCCAGCTCGGCCTTGGTCCGGGGCAGCACGTGTAGTCCGCGCGAAGCCAGGTGGATCGCGTTGAGGATGTCGCGGGCCTGCGTCTCCTTCGACAGGCAGGCGGTCGCGCCGAAGGCCAGCATCTGGTTGCACTCGGCCTGGCTGGGACGGCTGGCGAGCACCACCAGCCTGGTGGACGGGAACTGGACGTGGAGCCGGTTCACGTCGATCGCACTGCCCAGCGAGCCGAAGTTGACGATCGCCACATGAGGCTTGTTGATGTCCAGCACGGCCGGGAGCTGGTCCCACTCCACGTCCGCCACCACGAGGTGGATGTTGGGGTCCTCGTCTATGAGGACGCGCAGGCCGCGGGAGACGAGATCCTCGAAGCGGCCGAAGACGACGGTGATGGGTGTGCGATCAGGCATGGGGAGGGTCGCTAGCGATAAGGGTGAGGGCCGCGGGCGACTGCCCGGCGGCCGCCCGCGGCCATGGTATCGGCATTTCGACGCGAAAGGGTGAGGCCCTCCTCCCCCTCATATCACCCTTCTTCTCACCCCAAGATCCCCCTTGGCGGGTGACGACAGCGCCCGCGTGGTACGCAACCATTCCTCTCGCCTTGTGGGAGGGGCGCCGACAGGGAGGCCGGCAAACAGACTTTCCTGCAGGACGAATGGGGTAATGCAAGTGGGACGGGAATGGGCCTCCGGGCCCTTTCCTGTTTAAGCGGTCAGACCGCGCGGGAGCGGTCAGACCGCGGCGGGAGCGGTCAGGCCGCGGCGGGAGCGGTCAGACCGCCCGGGAGCGGTCAGGCCGGCCTCGGCCGCGGGTCAGACGCGGTGGCGCGGGGCCACGCTGAGGCCCGGCGGCGCGGCGATCGGGGCCGGTAGGCGCGGGGCGACTCGAACCGGTGTGCTCGCGGGCGCCGAGTAGGGCGGAGTGGCGACCACGCTGCCCAGCGCCGAGACGATCAGGAACCACACTGCGAGCGCCAGGCTCAGCGCCGCCTTGCGCGCCAGCCGGAGCGGTGGCCGTGCCAGCGCGTGTCCCTCGGGCCAGCAGGCGAGCGCCGGGCTCCAGCCGGCGGACCGGTCGGTCAATCCCCATCCCCCTCGCTCCGTGGCCACCGCTCACCTCCGTGTGGACGGCTTCTACCGTCGCCAGCGCGCTCTCGCACCATCAAACGTACGGCCGGGCGCGAGGACCGGCAATCGAACATTCGTCCAGTTCGGGCCGCGGGACTCAAGTGGGCGCTGCCCGGGCGTGGTTAGGACGCCCTGGCCGCTCTTCCCGGGCGGGGCCGGCGCCTGTCCGGGGCGGGCCCGGCGCCTGTCCGGGGCGGGGCCGGCGCCTGTCCGGGGCGGGGCCGGTGCTGCGCCTACGCGGCCTGGACGGCGCCCACTACGGCGCCCGCCCAGTCGATCACCGAGGTTGGCTTCACCACGTGGCGCCCCATTCCCAGCTCCTTGGGCTCGAGCCCCAGGGCGAGCCCGACCAGCTGGGGGAGGTGAAGCACGGGCATGCCCAGCTCGTGGCCGACGATGCGCTCGGCCAGCGGCTGCTGGAGGTCGAGGTTCAGATGGCACAGGGGGCACGGCGTAACCAGGCAGTCGGCCTCGGCGTCGAGCGCGTCGCCCAGGTGACGTCCGGCCTGCTTTAGCGAGGCCTCCTGGTTCATCGTGATGATGGGGAAGCCGCAGCACTTGTGCGAGCCGGCGTAGTCGATCACGGTGGCCCCCAGGGCATCGATGACCCAGTCCAGGTAGAGGTCGCGCTGATGCTCCTCGTCGATGCCCAGGCGTTCCCTGGGGCGGACGATGTAGCAGCCGTAGAAGGGCCCGACCCGGAGTTTGGTCAGGGGCCGCTTGACGCGCGAGCGCAGCTCGTCCAGCCCGATGTCCTCAACCAGTAGCCAGAGCAGGTTCTTGTTGGTGAGGCCCTTCTCGTATTGCAAACCGTCGGCGGCGAGCGTCTTGTTGATGTGGCCCCGGTAGTCGGCGTTGGCATCCAAGCGCTCCTGGCATTCGGTCTGCGCGCCCTGGCAGGTGGAGCAGATGTTCATCATCAGCTCACCGTCGGTTTGCTGGGCCAGCGCGAAGGTGCGCGCGTTGAGCGTGTCGGCGAGCTCCTGGTTGTGCTCGGCGATCACGCCGGCGCCACAGCAGTTGGCCCGGTCGAGCTCGATCAGCTCGAGGTCGAGCAGGGGAGCGACCAGCGCCATGGACCCGTGCAGCTCGGGGGTGAAGCCCCGGCTGACGCAGCCGGGCCAGTAGGCCACCCTGCGGGCCATCAGTGCCCGACCTCAGCGCCTGGGGCGGAGGGTTGGCCGTCGCCGCCGGCGGTGCTCGCCACCGCGGGCTGCTCCTCGGCTCCCGAGGCCGAGTCGGGGCGGACCGCGGGTTCGGGCTCCTCGTCGTAACCGGTTACGTAGAGATTGAGCTCGTAGCGCTGCTCGTGGCTCTCGACCTCGTCGTAGATGCGCTTGACCCCCTTGGGGGCCTTGTGCGGGTGAAGGAGCGCCTTCTGCGGCGTCACCTTGCGCCGGATGAGGGCGCGGAGGATCACGGGCAGCGACTTCAGGAGCACGAGCTGGGAGCGGGGGTTGAACTTCCCTCCGTAGGAGTCGGCGAGGAGATCGTTCTCGTGCAGGATCCCGTTGCGGCGTATGTTCTCGACGAAGGCGTGCTCGTGGCGGTAGCCGTTGTTGTCGTCGTTTATCTCATAGTCCTCGCTCGCCCGCCGGCGCAGGCGCATGATCTGGCCCATCGGGTTCACGCCCTTGGGGCAGGCGTCGACGCACTTGAAGCAGTGGGTGCAGTCATACATCCCGTGGGGGTCCTCGGCCAGGTCGTTGAGGCGCTCGAACTGCTCGGCGTCGCGCGGGTCGCCCACGAATCGGTAGGCCTTGGCCAGCGCGGCGGGGCCGATGAACAGCGGGTCGACCTCCATGGACAGACAGTCCGAGACGCAGGCGCCGCACTGGATGCAGGCCATCGACTGGGTGACGTCGACCATCGCGTCGTGGGGAACGATGTACTCGCGCTCGGGAATCGGCTCCTTGTTGATCAGCCAGGGCGTGACGCGCTGGATCTTCTTCCAGTGGACGGCGTCCATGTCCACTATGAGGTCCTTGATGACGGGCATGTTGCCCATCGGCTCGACCTCGATCGCGCCGTCGCGCGCGGTCTTGAGCGCCTTGTCCAGATGGGTGTGGCAGGCCAGGCCCGGCTGGCCGTTGATGCGCACGCCGCAGGACCCGCAGATCGCGGCCCGGCACGAGCACCGGATTCCGAGCGACCCATCGAACTGCGCCTTGGCGGTCAGGATCCCCTCGAGCACCGAACGGTGACCCTCCAGATCGACCTTGTACTCCTGCCAGAACGGCGGCTCGCCGGCCTCGGGGTCGTAGCGGCGGACTTTTAGGGTGAACTCGGGCACGTGGGACTCATTCTCTCAAGTCGGGCATGCGGCTATCGCCCGGGGGCCGGCCCCTGGGGGGCGCGGCCCCCTATCAATACTTTCTCTCCTCGGGCTGCCAGCGGGTGATGGTCACCGGCGAGTAGCTGATCTGCGGGGTGCCGTCGCCGTCGCGGGAGATCTCGATGTGCTTGAGCCATTCCTCGTCGTTTCGCTCGGGGAAGTCGGTGCGGAACTGGGCCCCGCGAGACTCCTTGCGCTCGATGGCACCCATCACGGTCGCCTCGGCGCAGTCGAGCATGTACCCGAGCTCGATCGCTCCCAGCACATCCTGGTTGAAGACCGTGCCCCGGTCGTCGATGTAGGCGCGCGCCGCCTCCTGCTTGAGTCGCAGGACCGTGTCGAGGCAGGTCTGGAGGCCCTCGGCGTCGCGGAAGACCGCGCAGTTCTTGTTCATCGAGGTGCCCAGCTCGTCCTTGATCTCCGAGATGCGCCGCCCCCCGGCGCGATCGCGGGCGATGATCTGATCGATCATGCGCACGTCGTCGTCGAGCTGGGCGTCGGAGACCTCGGGCATGGGCAGGTGCTCGCCTCGGTGGGCGGCGTGCTCTCCGGCCCGGCGCCCGAAGATCAGGGTGTCGAGCAGTGAGTTGGCGCCCAGGCGATTACCGCCGTGCACCGACACGCACGCCACCTCGCCGGCGGCGTAGAGCCCCGGCACCGGGGTCTGACCATCGGTGTCGGTCTTCACGCCGCCCATGATGTAGTGCTGCCCGGGACGGATCAGGATCGGCTCGCGGGTTATGTCCGTGCCGGCGAAGTCCTTGCCGATGTTGACGATCTCGCGCAGCGCCTCGAGGATGCGCTTGCGCGGAACCTTGGTGACGTCGAGCGCCAGGCCGCCGTTCTCGAACCCGCGTCCCTCGTTGATCTCGGTCTGCTCGGCGCGCGAGACTACGTCGCGCGAGGCGAGCTCGAGCTTGTTGGGAGCGTACTTCTCCATGAAGCGCTCGCCCTCTCTGTTGAACAGCTGGGCCCCCTCGCCCCGCGCTCCCTCGGTGATCAGGAAGCCGTTCTCCACCAGCGTGGTGGGGTGGTACTGGATCATCTCCATGTCCATCAGCGGCGCCCCGACGCGGTAGGCGTGGGCGATCCCGTCTCCGGTGACGATCAGGGCGTTGGTGGTGGGCTTGTAACACTGGCCCGCGCCGCCCGAGGCGAGGATCACCGACTTGGCCCGGAAGTTCTCCATCGCGCCGGTGCGAATGTCGCGGGCCACGCAGCCGCAGCAGTGCCCGTCGTCGTCGAGCAGCAGCGAGGTGGTGAACCATTCCTCGTAGCGGTCCAGGCGCTCGGAGTGCTTGAGCAACTGCTCGTAGAGCACGTGCAGGATGGCCTGGCCGGTGATGTCGGCCACGTAGTACGTGCGCGCGACGGAGGCGCCGCCGAAGGCCCGGGTCCCGAGCTCGCCGCGCTCGTTGCGGTGGAAGGTGACGCCGATGTGCTCCAGGTGAAGCAGCTCGCCGGGCGCCTCGCGGGCCATGATCTCGATGGCGTCCTGATCGCCCAGGTAGTCCGAGCCCTTGACCGTGTCGTAGGCGTGCGACTCCCACGTGTCCTCGGGGTTGAGCGCGGCGTTGATCCCGCCGGCGGCCGCGGTGGAGTGCGAACGGACGGGGTGGACCTTGGACAGGATGGCCACGGTGGCGCCTTTGCGGGCGGCGGCCAGCGCGGCGCGCTGGCCGGCCAGCCCGGCGCCGATGATCAGGACGTCGTGGGCGGGCATGGGGGAGCGGACTTTATATGCGGCCCGGTCCTACAGCCCGGTAGCGGCTGCCAAGCGCCCGTCATGCCCACGGCGGGGCCACCGATCCGCTGACGGGATGAGTGCTGCCACGCGCTCGATGTCCTCGCCCCGAACCCCGCGACGGGCGAGCAGGCCGTGGTGGATTCCCATCTCGGCCACCCAGGCCAGCGGATGCTCGCAACGGGCGAGGACGTCCATGGCGCGCCGCAGCGAGTTGCCCGAGCCGTGCTCCGCAATCACGGTTCCCAGCCGGCAGGCCTCGGCCAGCAGCTGCGCAACCGGCATGGTGAGCGGCGCGAGAACCTCCTGATCGGCGATCGGGGCTCCGATGGCGCGGCGCGAGAGCGATCGGAGAAGCTCCAGGCCCTCCGGCGAGACCTGATCCTTCGGCAGACCCGCCGCGCGTTCGAGGAAGGCCCCGTGGCCGAGTGCAGCCCGGGCGATCGGAGCTGCGGGGTGGCGACTGGCGCTGAGGTTGCGCAGGTGCCCGGCGAGCAAAGCGAGGTCGCCCCTATACCTGTACCTCGCGCCCAGGACGTAGTGGGTCGCGTAGGTGTATGCCGGGGTGTACGCGGGGCTGTGCTCGCCGAGCGTGTGGGTGGTTGGGTGTGAGCGAGAGCCGGGGCGAACGGCGTATACGGTGAACCAGCCGGCCTCGCGCAGGTCGCGGCAGAAGTCCGTGTCTGGAGAAATGGTGTCTCGCATGGGCAGGGCCTCGAAGCACTCGGTCCGGAAGATCTTCACCCCCATGACCATCCCCATCAGAGGGTCGCGGAGTGGAGCGGCAACGACGACCACGCCGTCGCTCACGCGCGAGCGCAGCTCGGCCACGCAGGTCGAGTCCAGGACCATGTCGGAGTCGACCTGGACGAAGAACGTGGTGCGGACCTGCTCGGCGCCGCGGTTCAGCGCCCGGTGAAAGGGCGTCACGTCCGCGACGGTAAGGACTCGCTGGGGCAGGAGGGTCTGCCTGCGGAGGCTGGCAATCGCGCGCGGGGCGGGCTCGTCGCCCACCGTGAGGACGACGGCTGTGACGTCCACGGCGGAGCGTCGCGGGCGAGAGCTAGGCAACGGGTCGGTGATCGTGACGCTGACTGTGGCTGGGGCCGAGCGCCGCCCAGCCCCGCCGCCTCACAGGCCCGTTGCCGGCGTGAGCGCCCGGCGGACCTCGCTGAGCGTGACCACTCCTCGCAGCACGCCGTCGGCGTCGACCGCCGCGACGCCGCCGAGCCGGCGCAGCCCCTCGCTGGCCAGCAGCATCTCGAGCGAGGCCTCGGGCCCTATGCGCCACTGCGGTCCCTCGTCCTCGAGCGCCTCGCGCGCGGCCAGAGCGGGGCGCCCGCCCGCGATCTCCTCCTCGACGCGCTCGCGGCGGACGATCCCCAGGAAGCGCCCACCCGCGTCGACCACCACGAACCAGGGCCACCGGTAGCGCAGGAAGTACTCGTCCTCGACCTGGAGCAGCGGAGCATCATCGGGAACGGTGACGGGGTCGCGATCCATGATGTCGGCCACGGTCACCCCCTCGAGCCGTTCCGAGACGTTGGACTGAACCACCGCGCCGCGCGCTGTCTGACCGAGGAAGAAGGCGATCACTATGAACCACAGGCCCCCGAACACGTCGCCGCTGAGCGCGACGAAGACCCCGAGCGCGCCGGCCAGATAGGCAAAGGCCAGGCCCAGGCGGGCGGCCGCCCGAGTGCCCCGGTTGCGGTCGCCGCTCACCTTCCACGCGATCGCCCGAAAGATGCGCCCGCCGTCGAGCGGAAACGCGGGCACCAGGTTCAGGACGAACACGACGGCGTTGATGTTGGCCAGCCAGCTGAGCAGCAGCAGGGCCGCCCCCGGCGTGGCGCCCCGGTTGAGCACCGCGGCGTCGACATAGCGACTGGAGCCCGCGACGAGTATCGCGGCCACCGCGAAGGAGATCGACAACATCAGGGTGACCAGCGGACCCGCGGCGGCGATCTTGAACTCGGCCCCCGGACTATCCGGATCGCGGCTCGTGCGGGTGAAGCCGCCGAGCAGCCAGAGCTCGATTTCGGATACCGCGATGCCCTCCCGGCGGGCCATCAGGGCATGGCCGAGCTCGTGCAGGATCAGGCACGCGAAGAAGATCAGGGTCGCCGCGATGGCGACTCCGTAGGCGGTCGCGTCCGAGCTGATGACCGAGCGAAAGTTCGTCGACAGCCAGTAGATGAACAGGAACAGGACAAAGAACCAGCTCGTGTTCACCCCGATGCGGATCCCGAAAATCCGCGCCAGCTGGATGCTCCTCGACCGCGCCATCACCCTATGGTGGCACGTGGGGCCGCGTCAGACCTGGGGCCGGTGGCGCTCGATGATCGCGCCGAAGTCCACTCCGGCCGGCAGCGTGCCGTACGCCAGCCCGCTGTCGCGCTCCAGGCGCGATGCGCAGAACGCGTCCGCGACCGCCGGGGGCGCGTGGCGCACGAGCAGCGATCCCTGCAGCGCCAGCGCCATGCGCTCGACCACGCGGCGAGCCCGGGCCTCGAGCTCGGCCGGGTCCGAGAGCTCGTCGCGCACCGCGGCGACGAAGCGGTCGAGCCGCGGGTCGGCGCCCGCGGCGACCTCCAGCTCGTCGAAGTAGGCCTCCAGTCCGACCGGGTCTCTGGCCAGCGCGCGCAGCACGTCGAGGCTCATGACGTTCCCCGAGCCCTCCCAGATCGAGGCGAGCGGGGCCTCGCGATACAGGCGCGGCATCCCCGAGTCCTCGACGTATCCGTTTCCTCCAAAGCATTCCAGCGCTTCGAACGCGTGCTCGGGGGCGCGCTGGCAGACCCAGTACTTGCTCACCGCCGTGGCCAGCCGCTTGAAGGCCTGCGCCGCCTCGTCGTCGGGCGCCTCGTCATAGGAGCGGGCGAGACGCATGGCCAGCACCGTCGCCGCCTCGGACTCGACGCACAGGTCGGCGAGCACGTTGCGCATCAGCGGCTGGTCGACCAGGAGGCGCCCGAACGCCGAGCGGTGCGCGGCGTGGTGGGTGGCCTGGGCCACGCCGCGGTGCATGCCGGCCGCCGTCCCGATCACGCAGTCCAGCCGGGTGTGGTTGACCATCTCGATGATGGTGGGAACACCGCGCCCCGGGGGGCCCACCATCTGCGCCCACGCGCCGGTGAACTCGACCTCGCTGGAGGCGTTAGAGCGGTTGCCGAGCTTGTCCTTGAGGCGCTGGAGGTGGAACGCGTTGCGCGAGCCATCGGGGAGCACGCGGGGGAGGGCGAAGCACGACAGCCCTTCGTCGGCTTGGGCCAGGACCAGGAACAGGTCGCACATCGGAGCCGAGCAGAACCACTTGTGACCGACCAGCTCGTACTCACCGCCCGGTCCGCCGCCATTGAGGGGGCGGGCGCTGGTCGTGTTGGCGCGGACATCCGAGCCACCCTGCTTCTCGGTCATGGCCATGCCGCACAGCGCGCTCGCCTTCTCGGCGGCGGGTATGAGCCGGGGGTCGTAGGAGGTGGCCGTGAGCAGCGGCTCCCAGTATTCAGCGAGCTCGGGCTGGGCCCGGAGGGCGGGGACGGCGGCGAAGGTCATCGTGACCGGACAAGCGAAGCCCGCCTCGACCTGGATCGCTGTCATGTACAGAGCGGCGCGCGCGACCTGGGCCCCCGGCCCCGGGTGACGCCAGGGAAGGCAGTGCAACTCCTCCTCGATCGCCAGTTGCATCAGCTGATGCCAGGCCGGGTGAAACTCGACCTCGTCGATCCGGTTGCCGTAGCGATCATGCGTGCGCAGTCGGGGCGGGTTCTCGTTGGCCTCAAATCCCCACCGCACCGGTTCGCCGCCCACGCGCTCGCCCAGGCGGGCGGCCCGCTCGAGCACCCAGTCCCCGCCCTCGCGCTCGGTGGCCTCGACCAACACCTTGTTGCTGGTGAACAGGTTCAGGCCGTCGAGCGGCGGCGGTTGATTGGTGACCTCGTGGGTCTCCTGGGGCGTGGCCGTCGCCAAGACGGGGCCTATGGACACGAGAAGCTCCTCCTGATCGGAATCTGGGCCGCTGGCCAACCGCGGTGAACAGAAGGTAGCGCGCCCCGGCGCGGGCGCGGCGATAGCATCGGATGAATGGCTCACGAAGTGACGCTCATCCCCGGCGACGGGACCGGCCCCGAACTCATGGAGGCGACCCGCCGCGTGCTCGAGGCCACCGGAGTCGAGTTTCAGTGGGATCGCCAGGAGGCGGGAGTAGACGTCTACGAGGCCGAGGGCAATCCGATCCCCGACCGCACGCTCGAGTCGATCAAGCGCACGAAGGTGGGGATCAAGGGCCCCACCACCACTCCCGTGGGGTCGGGGTTTCGCTCTGTCAACGTGCAGTTGCGCAAGGAGCTAGATCTGTATGCGTGCATCCGGCCCTGCAAGGCCTACAAGGGGGTGCGCACCCGGTTTCCCGAGACCGACATCGTGATCGTGCGCGAGAACACCGAGGACCTCTACGCGGGGATCGAGTTCGAGCGCGGAACCGAAGACAACGCGCGCCTGCGGGAGTTCCTGGGCGAGCTCGGGGCCAAGATCCGCGAGGACTCCGGAATCTCGATCAAGCCGATCTCGGTGTTCGGGTCCGAGCGCATCGTCGAGCACGCCTTCGGGTACGCCAAGGCCAACAACCGCCGCAAGGTGACGGCCGTCCACAAGGCCAACATCATGAAGTTCTCCGACGGGCTGTTCCTGGAGACCGCGCGCCGCGTGGCCGAGCGCCACCCCGATGTCGAGTTCGAGGATCGGATCGTCGACAACCTGTGCAACCAGCTCGTGTCCCGGCCCAGCGAGTACGACGTCCTCGTGCTGCCCAACCTCTACGGCGACATCGTCTCGGACCTGGGGGCCGGCATGATCGGTGGGCTGGGGCTGGCGCCGGGCGGGAACATCGGCACGTACGCGGCTGTATTCGAGGCCACCCACGGCTCCGCCCCCAAGTACAAGGGCCAGAACAAGGTCAATCCCACCGCGCTCATGCTCTCCGGGGTCCTCATGCTCCAGCATCTGGACGAGCGCGGGGCGGCCGATCGGCTCGAGACCGCCATCGCCGAGGTGATCCGAAAGGGAGAGAGAGTGACCTACGACCTCAAGGAGACGCGCGACGACCCAACCGCTGTGGGGACGTCGGAGTTCGCGGACGCGGTCATCGACCAGCTCCAAGGCGCCTGAGCCAGAACACAGTGACCACACAAACCACAGGAGTAATGCCAACGTGACTCATGACCAGCCCATCCGCATGGCGGTAACCGGGGCTGCTGGGCAGATCGGATACTCGTTGCTGTTTCGCATCGCCAGCGGCGCGATGCTCGGCCCCGACCAGCCTCTGCGGCTACAGCTGCTGGAGATCGCGCCCGCGATGGACGCACTGCGGGGCGTGGCGATGGAGCTGGAGGACTGTGCTTTCCCGCTGCTCACCGGAATCGAGCTCACCGATGACCCGGCCCAGGCGTTCGACGGGGTGAATGTGGCCCTGCTGGTCGGCTCCAAGCCGCGAACGAAGGGCATGGAGCGTTCGGAGCTGCTGTCCGAGAACGGCAAGATCTTCACCGAACAGGGGCGCGCTCTCAATGACCACGCGGCCGACGACGTGCGGATCCTGGTGGTGGGCAACCCGGCCAACACGAACTGCCTGATCGCGTGCACCAATGCGCCGGATATTCCCGACGAGCGGTTCACGGCCATGATGCGCCTGGACCAGAACCGGGCGCTGGCCCAGCTGGCGGCCAAGACCGGTGCTCCGGTGGGCGAGATCAGCAACATGACCATCTGGGGCAATCACTCGGCAACCCAGTACCCGGACATCTTCCACGCGAGAGTTCAGGGCCGGCCGGCGGGCGAGGTGGTCAACGACCAGAGCTGGCTCGAGAACGAGTTCATCCCGACGGTGCAGAAGCGCGGCGCGGCGATCATCGAGGCCCGGGGAGCTTCGAGTGCGGCTTCCGCCGCCAGCGCGGCGATTGATTGCGTACGCGACTGGTTCGCGGGGACGCCGGCGGATGACTGGGTGTCGATGGCCGTGGCGTCGGATGGGTCCTACGGCGTGCCGGAGGGATTGTTCTCCGGCTTTCCTGTCACCACCCGGGACGCGAGCTGGTCGATCGTGCAGGGACTCGATATCGACCCCTTCTCACGCGAGCGAATCGATGCGAGTGTGGCCGAGCTCGAGGAGGAGCGGGCCACGGTGAGAGAACTCGAGCTCGTGTAAGTCGTGTAAACGAGCGGACGTGTGGGCGGGGGCGTGGACGCGTGGGGGGGCAGGACGTGTGGGCGGGGGCGGGTTAACGGTAAGCGGCCGGACCGGGTCGCCCGATCCGGCCGCTGTGGAGGCTCACAAGTGTCTGAGGCTTACCGGGGGTGCCAGCCGCGGCCCTGCTTGCGGACCTTGCCGTCGGACTGCAGGCCGGGCAGGACGCGGTACAGGTAATTCTGCTTGATCCCCATGCGCTTGGCCAGTTCGGGGATCGTGATACCGGGCTGGCTCTTGACCAGCTCGAGCGCCTGCGCGGCACGCGTGCCGCTGCCTCGCGGACGCCCGCGCCGGCGCCCGGTGGTGGTCGTTGCCGTGCGGCGCCGAGTGCCGGTCGCGCGGCCACGAGAAGCGGTCGCCGTGCGGCGGCGACGGGTGGCGGTGGATCGACCCCGGGAGGCGGCCGCGGCGGTGCGGCCCCGGGCTGTCGTCCGGCGCGCGGTTGTACGGCGGCGGCCGTTCGTGCTCCGGCGACGACCGGATGCGGTCGATCTCACCTCTCGCCCCACACCCTTGAGCGCCTCGGCGACGCGCTCGAGGTGTGTGTACTCCTCTACCAGTGGCTTGAGTTCCTGCAGACGGGCGGCAATCTGACGCCGCTGCTGTTCCAGAAAGTCTGGCACTTGCTACCTCCTAAGGACCGATGGGCCGTGAGCCCGCATCCCACTTCCCCGTGTGGCCCCAACTCTATACCGATTAGGAGTAAGAGTGCAAAAGTTGTTCGGCGCTGGTGGTGGCGATCGAGAGCTACTCAATCACGATCGCCCGAGCGGAGAATGCAATTGCGTTTATTCGGACTCGACGAGCTGCTTGAGCCGACTCAGGGTTCGGTTGGCCTCGCGTTCGGGCATGCCACCCATCACAGCCCGGCTCGCGACGGCTCCGAACGGGCCCAACGGAGCATGGAACTCGTTGCGGTAGTCGAACCGTGTCGCGCCGTCGCACTCGGATAGCCGATACTCGGTTCGGGCCCTCGAGTGGGCCGGCCCGCGTCCCTCCCACACCGCGAGCCGCGGAGCTTCACATTCGACCAGTGTCCAACCGACCTTGAAGTTCGCCCCCCGCATGTGAAGCGTCTGGTGCATTTCAAAGCCCTTGCGCGGAGGCCCATCGCTGGCGTCCTCCAACTTGCGATGGATGGTGACCCAGTCGCCCAGCCGATCAGGGTCCATGATCACCTTCCACACGTCGGCTGGCGGGGCCGCGATCTCGATCGAGGTGCTCACCACGGACATCGCCGCAACGGTACCCGGGATCAGCGGGCGACCAGTTCCTCGGTCGCCTCCCAATCGCGCAGCGCGTGGTCCACCGCGCGCTCGAAGGAGTGAAGATGCATTCCCAGCAACTGGCGGGCCCGGTCGTCGCGAGCGAGAAGGTCGGTCTCCAGGCTCTCCATCAGAGGCTCGATCAGTTCGGGATCCTCCCCTGCGACGGCGGCCGCGACCCGGCTGGCCACCGGAGTGACCGACAGCGGCACGCGCAACGCGGGCCGGTAGATGAGCATCGCCTCGGCTATGCGCTCGATCATTTCCCGGTAGGAGAGGACGTCCGGACCGGCTATGTCCAGCGAGAGCCCGGCCACCTCGGGGGCGGTCGCAGCGCGGGCGAGGAACTCGATCATGTCGCGCTCGTCGAGGGGTTGCGTGCGGTTGTTGTGCCAAGCCGGGAGGACCATCACCCGGATGCGCTCCACCAGCCGAACCAGGAAACGGAAGGAACGGGAGCGGGCCCCGATGACGATCGAGGCGCGCAGCGCGACCGAGGACGGCGACGCGCCGAGCAGGATCTCCTCCACGGCCAGCCGGCTGGCGAGGTGTCGCGAGGGCGAGCCCTGGGCCGGCAGGAGGCCTCCGAGGTAGACGATGCGCCGGACCCCGGCCCGGCCTGCGGCGGCGGCGAAGTTCTCGGCCGCGGTGCGTTCACGCGCGGGAAAGGCTCCGTTGGCCGAGGCCTCCATCGAGTGGATGAGGAAGTAGGCGACGTCGATTCCCTCCATTGCCTCGCGCAGTCCCACCCCCGTTACGAGGTCGGCGCGGCGGACAGGGAGCACCGGTTGCACGCGCGAGGGGTCGCGAAGCGCGGCCGGCACGCGCGAGGGGTCGCGGAGCGCGGTTGGCACGCGCGAGGGGTCGCGGGACGCGGCCGGCACGCGCGAGGGGTCGCGGGACACCCCGACCAGCTCGTGACCATCGTCAAGCAGGCGCGGCACCAGGGCGCCTCCCACATATCCGCTAACCCCGGTCAGCAGAACCCGCATCCCGACATCATGACGACGCCGCAGCGCCTCTAGGATCGCCGGCCGATGGGCCCGCTCGATCGGTTTGAACGCGAGGCAAGGCGGCGCCTACCGGGCCCCGTCTTCGACTACTTCTGCGGCGGCGCTGCCGATGAGCGCACGATGGCCGACAACCTGACGGCCTGGCAGAACCTACGGGTCCGTTCAGGGCTGGGAGTGGATGGCGTCGAGGTCGACTGCTCGACCGAGCTGTTCGGCCTGCGGCATGCGGGCCCGATCATCCTGGCTCCCGTCGCCGCGCAGCGGCTCGTGCATCCCCGCGGCGAGCTCGCGAGTGCTCGCGCCGCGGGCAGCACGGCGACGATCTTCTGCCTATCGACCCGGTCGACCACCGATCTCGTCGACGTGGCCGAGGTCTCCAGCGGGGCGTTGTGGTTTCAGCTCTACGTTCACCGGGATCGGGATCGCATGGCGCGGATCCTCGAGCGAGCCGCCGCCGCCGGCTATCGGCAGGTCGTTCTGACCGCGGACCTGCCCGTGACCGGACGCCGGGAGCGTGAGCTTCGCCACGGCCTGATCGAGCTGCCTCCGGGGATCACCCTGGCCACTCATCTGGGCCGTCCCGCCGCCGAGCCGCACAAGCCGGAGCCGGGCGGGTGGGATCCCTCGTTGAACTGGCGGGATCTGACGGGGCTGGCGCGCAGCGCGACACGGCCGTTGATCGTGAAGGGGATCCTCACCGCCCAGGACGCTCGCCTGGCGGTCGAGTACGGGGCCGCGGGTGTGGTGGTGTCCAACCATGGAGGCCGTCAGCTCGACGGAGTGGTCCCGACGGCGGTGGCTCTGGAAGAGGTGGTGGACGCGGTGGCCGGGCGGATCCCGGTAATCGTCGACGGCGGAGTGCGCAGCGGACTCGACGTGTTCCGAGCTCTCGCACTCGGGGCGCAGGCGGTCATGATCGGACGGCCCTACGTCTGGGCGCTGGCCGCGGGTGGGGAAGCAGCGGTCCAGGAGCTCGTCGGCTGGTTGCTCGACGACCTGCGAGCGGTGATGGCCGGCGCCGGCTGCCGGAGTGTCGAGGAGATCGGTCGCGACCACGTCAGGCTGGACCGAACCACGTCAGGCTTGGGCCGAACAAACCAACGGAAAATGCGGGCGCGTTCTGACACAGCTCAAAAAAGCGCGGATTAGCGGGATATTTGTTTTGGCTGCGATTTGCGAGAAACGCACTCCGGCGGGGTTGAGGCAGATGCGGGAGGGTGCTTTGATGGCGGCCGCGGTTCAGTCGCCCGGGTCAATCGGAGGAGGAGGTCCAGGGAGCGGATGGCGAGCGGTCGAACTGGCAAGTCACGGGTCAGCTGCGACGAGTGCTTCTTTCGTTGCAACCTTCTGTGCGCGCTCGATCTCGACGAGCCGTGTGCGACGTTTCGGCCCAACAGCCCCGAGGGGCTCAAGCCTCCCCGCCAGATGCGCTTCGTCTTTCGCCAAGAGCGACAGACCCGCGCGGCGTGGGCCTTCCCTTCGCCGGAAGAGCAAGCCGCGGCGTATCGCTGAGCCGGCTAAGGCCGGTGCGCGGCGCGACCCTCAACGAGGTCGACAACTCCGCCGGGAGTGCCTCGCTGGAGCGTGTCTTGGGCCAGTCGGGCCTCGACTGCCAGCAGGGCGTCGTAGCGGCGACGCACGTCGGCGCGGTCTGATTCCTCGGGCACGGACTCGACGTTGGCCCGCTCGATCATCGCGGCCTGTTCGAGCAGAACCTGGCGCTGGTCCGGGGTCGAGGTGTATTCCATGATCTTGGCGAGCGCTTCGAGCTGGCGAATCATGATCGCCGGCATTCCGCGTCCGGCCTGGCGGATCTTCTCGAACGCTCGCTCCACCAGCCGGCGGTAGCTGACGGGCGCGGTGATGACCCGCACATAACCCTCGCGATCGCGATGCACCCGGGTGGGGTTCCACCGTGCGGCGACCTGGCACAGGCTGTCTCCCAGCCAATCGATGCACGTGATCGCGGTGAATGTGTCGTTCACGGCGGGAGAGAGCGCTCTGATGGCGATCTCCACCAGTTGGTCGACCGCAAATGCGAGGTCCTGCGTGAGCGTGCGGTTGGGACCGGTGATGTGCGCGCGCCTGAGCTCGCGGGCGACGTCCGGAGCCGCGGCCGGAGGCCACACGACCGCGAGAGGATGCCCGCGGACTACGAAGTGTCCCGGTCGGTATCGCAGGCGGACCACCGACCCCGTCAGTGACGCGATCCGCACCAGCGTGTCATAACGGACGAACTGGAGATAGCCGCTTCTCGGAGTGGGGACCACCCCGCCCGACTCGGTCATGCGGCGAAGAAGCTCGGGGACGGAGGGACCGTAATCGGCGACCTGCGCATTGGGCGTGCTCGCCCCGGTCTCGACGTCGATTGCCTTGGACAGATCCCGGGCGATGCTGGCGATGACCTGCGGCAGCTGGATCGTGGTGGCGATGTGATGGATGAAGTAGATGAGGACCGCGAGATCGACGACCACCAGGCCGAGCGCCACGGTGATGGAGATGTGGGGGACGAACTCGCCGTGGCTTCCCGGTCCGATCGAGACGAGGGCCAGAATGGCGTACACAAACGTCGCGACGAACGTCCCCAGCGTCAGCTGGGCCCCTCGGTCGCGAATGAAGTTGCGCAGCATGCGCGGCCCGAACTGCGTGGACGCCAGGGTGAGCGTGACGATCATGATCGAGAACACGACCCCCACGACCGTGATCACGGCAGCAGCGAGCGTGGTCAGGATCTGGCGGGCGGCATCCGGAGTTCCGCTGATGACCCAGGACGGGACCGTGAGCTCGCCGCGATAGGCGGCCCGGTCCAGCGCGTAGGTACCCGCGAACAGCGCGGCCGCCAGGGCAACCTCGATGGCTGGGACCAGCCACAGGTTCGTGCGCAGCGTGTCCCGGCGCCACTCGGATAAGCCGAGGTCCCGGATCATCGAGGCCGCGGCGGCGCGCTGTCCACGAGACGAGCGTCCATCGCAGAAGGGGCTGAAGGGGAAGAGTCGATCGGCACGGTGAACCTTGGGCAGCAAGAAGGGCCTGCCGACCAGTCTTCCCGGCTCACCGAGGCTGATGGTAGCGCCCCCTCTCCCAGGCCACCACTGCCGTGTCGGATGGTGTGAGCGGGGTAGAGTCTCAGGAGAGTGGAGGAGCTCGGGTGAAGATCACCGTGCTCGGCAAATCCCCGTCCTGGCAGGACGTGGACGGCGCCTGCAGTGGCTATCTGGTCGAGGATGGCGACACTGCGCTGCTGCTCGATTGCGGCAACGGCGTGTTCTCCAAGCTGCGCCGCTACCGCGACTACGTCGACGTCGATGCGGTGGTCCTATCGCATCTGCACGCGGACCACTTCCTCGACCTTGTGCCCTACTCGTACGCGCTCACCTACGCGCCCCGCCAGCAACCCGTCCCCGTGCACACCTGGCCCGGTACCGACTCGCCCGCCCGGCCCCAATTGTTCGCTCCCCCCGGAGCCACCGAGACATTCCGCCGGGTGGTGGGTGCCTGGGGAAACGAGGACCTGATCGAGAACGCGTTCGCCATCACCGAGTACTCGCCCGAAGACGTCATCGAGATCGGCTCGCTGCGGGTGCGATTTCACCGGGTCCCGCACTACCTCCCCACGTTCGCCATCGACCTGTCCCATCTCAATGGACACGGGGGTCGCTTCACCTATGGCGCGGACTGCCGTCCCACCGAGGAGCTCGTCGAATTCGCCGACGGCACCGACCTGCTGATGATCGAGGCGACGTTGCCACGGCCCGAGCGCGACGGCCCTCGGGGGCATCTGACGCCGGCCGAGGCAGGTGAACATGGATCGCGTGCCCACGTGGCGCGGCTCGTCATAACGCACATCTCCGATGAGCTGGGCGAGAGCTGGGCGCAGCACGAGGCCGAGCGTGCCTTTGGCGGGCCGGTCACCGTCGCCCGCGAAGGGGCGACCTACACAGTCTGATCGTCCGGCGTCGGGGTGCTCCGGTGGCTGGCCGTGGCTCGGCTAAAGTGCGAGCGATGCCGCCGGAACGCGACCTGTTCGCCAACTTCGAACGCATGCGGCGCGAGATCGACGAGCTGTTCGGCGACTTCTTTGACCGTCCCGCGCTGGCCCCCCACCGGCGGGCCGGCTTCACGCCTCCGGTGGATGTCTCCTACGCCGACGATCCACCGCGGGTCATAGTTACCGCCGCTCTCCCGGGCATTCGAATCGATGAAGTCGAGCTCGAGGTCCAGGGGCGCCAGCTGGTGATCGCCGGTCACCGGCGCCCGGCCGAGCCCGAGGGCCGCGCCTATCAGCAGATCGAGATCGAGCACGGGCCGTTTCGCCGCGTGATCGAGCTCGGGGCTGAGGTGGCGACCGAGCGCACCCGGGCTACTTACGAGAATGGGATGCTGCACGTCGAGCTGCCACTGGTCCCTCCCGACACCCGCGCGCGGACGGTCCAGATCGAGGTCAGCTCGAGCCGCTCGAAGGTCGACCAGAGTGGCTCCGCGGTCGGCCCGGGCAGCTCCGAAGCCGACGCGGCCGGCCCCAAGTCCGGCGGAGTCCACAGGCGTGCACCCGGGGCTCGCAACGGGGGGCGCGCGTCGTGAGCGACGCGGCGCCCACGCCCCGCAAGAGACGGTCTTCCCCGGCGAAGCCGACCGCGCGGGCCAAGGCCCCCTCCCGGGCGAAGCCGGCCTCGCGGGCCAAGGCGGCCTCGCGGGCGAAGCCGGCCTCGCGGGCGAAGGCGGCCTCGCGAGCGAAACCGGCCGCCCGGACAAAGCCGGCCTCGCGGGCGAAGCCGGCCTCGCGGGCGAAGGCGGCGGCCCGGACAAAGCCGGCCTCGCGGGCGAAGGCGGCCTCGCAGGCGAACGAGCCTGGGGACGAGAGACGGTCCGGGGACGAAAGACGGTCCCTTGAGAGCCAGCCTGGCGGCGCGACAGGGACTCCCGAGGGCGGCGGCCCCAGCAACCTCCCCGCCGTCGTCCCCGTCCTGCCCCTGCGCGAGAGCGTTCCGTTCCCAGACACGCTGACTCCGCTCGCGGTGGGTCAGGAGCGCAGCGTCAAGCTCGTCAACGACGTCCTGGCCGGCAACCGGATGCTGGTGATGGTGGCCAGCCGGAATCCGGAGCTCGAGTCGCCCTCGCCCGCCGACCTGTACGACGTGGGCGTCATCGGGGTCGTGGCGCGGATGCTCAAGGTGCCCGATGGGACGCTTCGGATCTTGGTCCAGGGGGCCCAGCGCGTGCGCATCGATCGCTGGGTCGGGGAGACGCCCTATCTCATCGCCCAGATCTCCGAGACTCCCGACCTGCTGGAGGAGACGCCTGAGCTGGTCGCGCTCACCCGCAACGTCCAGGGCACGTTCTCGAACATCGTCAACGAGGTGCCCTACCTGCCCGAGGAGCTTCAACTCGCGGTGGCCAACGTGGACAACCCGAGCACGCTGTCGCATCTGATCGCCGGCTCGCTCCGGCTCAAGACGGAGGAGAAGCAGGAGCTGCTCGAGGAAGTCGACGTGGGCCGGCGCCTGCGCAGGCTGTCGGAGATCCTGGCCCGCGAGCTGGAGGTCATCTCGCTCGGGTCGAAGATCCAGTCCCAGGTCCAGTCCGAGCTCGAAAAGGGACAGCGCGAGTACTTCCTGCGCCAGCAACTCAAAGCGATCCAGGAGGAGTTGGGCGAGTTCGACGAGATGGCCGCCGAAGCCAAGGAGCTGCGCGAGCAGCTCGACGCGATCGCGCTGCCCGAGGACGTGCGCAAGCAGGTCGATCGCGAGCTCGCCCGCCTGGAGCGGCTTCCTCCCGCGGCAGCCGAGCACGGCGTCATCCGCAACTACCTGGAGTGGATCGCGTCGCTGCCCTGGGACAAGTCCACCGAGGACAACCTCGACCTCGAGCACGCACGCCAGGTCCTCGACGAGGACCACTACGACATCGAGCAGGTCAAGGAGCGCATCATCGAGTTCCTGGCCGTGCGCAAGCTCAAGCCCGACGCGCGGGGGACGATCCTGGGGTTCCTCGGCCCTCCGGGCGTCGGCAAGACCTCGCTGGGAAAGTCGATCGCCCGCGCCCTGGGTCGCGAGTTCGAGCGCATGAGCGTCGGAGGGGTTCGCGACGAGGCCGAGATCCGGGGCCACCGGCGCACGTACATCGGGGCGATGCCGGGAACGATCGTCCGTGCGCTGCGCGATGCGGGCTCAAACAACCCGCTGTTCATGATCGACGAGATCGACAAGATGGGCGCCGACAATCGCGGGGATCCGTCGAGCGCGATGCTCGAGGTGCTCGATCCGGAGCAGAACTCGACCTTCCGCGATCACTCCCTGGACGTGCCGTTCGACCTCTCGAACGTGATGTTCGTGACCACGGCCAACAACCTGGACACCGTTCCCGGGCCGCTGCGCGATCGCATGGAGGTGATCGCGCTTTCGGGCTACACGGAGGAAGAGAAGCTCGAGATCGCCCGCCGCTACCTCGTGCCTCGTCAGATCGAGCGCAACGGCTTGCGGCGCTCACAGCTTTCCTTCTCCGACGCGGCTCTGCGGGCCATCATCTCTGACTACACGCGCGAGGCGGGAGTGCGGGGCCTCGAGCGGGAAATCGGCACCATCGCGCGCAAGGTGGCGCGCGCCGTGGCGGAGGGAGCCAACGGTCGCCGCACGACGATCTCAGAGAAGCGCGCGCGGGAGCTGCTGGGCAAGCGGCGGTTCTTCACCGAGGCGCGCCGGCGCACCCAACAGCCCGGGGTGGCCACGGGATTGGCCTGGACGCCGGCCGGCGGCGACGTCCTGTTCATCGAGGCGACGGCGATGCCCGGCGCCGGCAAGCTGACCATCACCGGCCAGCTGGGCGACGTAATGCGCGAATCCGCGCAGGCGGCGCTCTCGTACGTGCGCGGCCACGCCGGAGAGCTGGCGCCGGGAATCGCAGAGGATTGGTTCGCGACGCATGACCTCCACCTCCACGTCCCGGCCGGCGCGACGCCCAAAGATGGGCCCAGCGCCGGCATCACGATGGCGACCGCGCTTGCTTCCCTGATCAGTAACCGGCCGGTGCGTGACGACGTGGCAATGACGGGCGAGATCACCCTGACCGGTCAGGTACTGCCGATTGGCGGACTGAAGGAGAAGGCGCTGGCCGCTCAGCGCAACGGCATCTCGACCGTCATCGCTCCGGCGCTCAATGCCCAGGACACGGAGGACATTCCGGCCCACCTGCGCGCCGATCTGGAGTTCGTGTTCGTGGATCAGATCGGCGAGGTTCTCCAGGCCGCGCTCGAGCCCGCCAATGGCCGCGTGGTGCCTGCGCGCCGGGGCCGGTCTCGCCCGCAGGCGACGCGGCGGCGACCCGCGGTGGCGCCCAATCGTCGCGGCGCGGCCAAACCGCGCCGCTAAGGGTCCGGGGGGAGCGCACCGGCCGGGGCTCCTGCCGGAGCAAGAGCCGCGGCGATTCCCGCTATTTGGGGTGCGCCCGGGCGGTCACCGGTATATGCTGGCCTGGTTCTGCAAGCGGACCCAGGGTGGTTAGGTTATGGCAGCAAAGGACAGAGCGGCCAGGGCGGGCAAGGCCGCGCGGGCCGCGCGGAGCAATCCGTATGTGATTCGTCTCATCGAGGACGAGGAGCTGCGGGGCAACCTGCGCACGGCCTACGAGTCGGCGCGCGGCGCCTACGGACGGATGGCCAACGGCAAGGCCCCCACCAGAGCGCTGCTCGAGGACAAGAAGCTCCAGAAGCAACTGCGTGAAGCGGCGCAGGCCATCAGCGAGGCCTCGACCGCGCTGCGCGAGGCGCCGAAGCGGCGGCGCGGGCGGCGCAGCCTGGGGCGGACCCTGCTGATCGTGATCGTCGGCGCCGGTCTGGCCATGGCACTCAGCGAGGGCCTGCGTTCCAAGGTGCTCGATGCGCTGTTCGGCTCCGAGGAGGAGTTCGACTACACGTCCACCACCTCTCCGGCGACACCCGCGCCCGAGACGGTTTCCACCGGCTGAGCGCTCAGACTCAGCAGGTCAGGGTGAGAGGGCGCCCCCGGGCGCCCTCTTGTGCCCCCGGGCCCAGCGAGCGGGCATACGGGTCCGATGACCATCCTCTTCCTCACCACGGTTCTTCCCGGGGGCCGCAGAACGGGTGGCGAGCTGGCCTCGCAAGCCTTCATCGACGCGTTGCGCGCCGCGGGTCACCGGGTTCTGGTACTTGGATACCGGCGTCGTGGTGACCGGCTGCCGCTAGGACCGGACGACCGCGTCGTGGCAGAGCGATCGATTGAGACGACGCTCGCCGGGCCTTGGCCGACCTTCTGGGTGCTGCGCGCGCTTATCGCGCGCTTGCCGTACTCGTCGGCGAAGTACCGGGCTCGGACGTACAGGCGCCAGATCACTCGTGCCCTCGACGAGGACGAGCCGTCGCTGGTGATAGTCGATCACGCCCAGATGGCGTGGGCGATCCCCCACATCGCGGGTCGCCGCCCTCATGTCTATCTCGCCCACAACGTCGAGCACGAGCTCTACGCGCAGGCCGCTCGGGCGACCCCGCACCCCCTGATGCGATGGGTGAACCGGCGCGAGGCGCGCCGGATCGCCGTGCTCGAGCGGCTGAGCGCGCGCTCGGCGAGGGAGGTGTGGACCCTGTCTAGCGAAGACGCGGCCAGCGTGAGGGAGTTGACCGCCTCGCGCTCTGCCCGGACATTCGATCTTCCCGTCGCGGTCGACGATCGCCGCGAGCTTCCCACCCCTGAGGCCGACGTGCGGGTGCTGGGGGCGTGGACCTGGGGCCCTAACGCGATGGGCCTGAGGTGGTTCCTTGACCGGGTCGTCCCGTTGCTCCCGGTCGATACGACCGTCGAGATCGGTGGTGCCGGAACCGGTGGGAGGCGAGCGCCACGATCCAGCGTCCGATTTCGCGGGGTTGTCTCGGATGCCCAGGGATTCTTGCGCGCAGCCCGAGCGGTGGCTGTTCCCGCCACCGCCGGCTCGGGTGTGCAGATCAAGACGCTGGACGCGGTGGCCACCGGACTACCGGTCGTGGCCACGAGCGTGGCGCTGAGGGGAATCGGCGATCCGCCGAGCACGGTGACGCTGGCCGACGATCCACGTGCCTTCGCCGCGGCGTTGGCGGCGCTCACCCGCCAGCCCAGGGACGAGAACGGGCGCGCGGCGGCAATCGAGTGGACAAGTCAACGCGCCGAGCGCTTCCGGGTCGCCGTGGCCGAGGCGACAGCGCTCGCGATGGCCGGATGAACCAGGGACCGGGGGGCGTCCGCTGCGCCTATATCGCGAGCCGTTACCCGTACGTGTCTCATACATTCGTTCTGCGCGAAGTCCGTGCGTTGCGTGCTCGGGGGGTCGAGGTGCATACGGCGACCGTCCGACGCGCCGATCCTCAGGACGTGCCCTCCCCGGGCGATCAGGAGGAGGTTCGGACCACCCACGCGCTGCTCCCGGTGGTGCGGTGGCGCTTGCTCTCGACCCACATGCGCGCGGCTGCCCGCAGTCCTCGGGGCTACGTGGGCACGTTGCTCGATGCCCTGCGTCACGGGCCACGAGGATCGCGCGCCCGGCTGTGGCAGCTGTTCTACTTCGGCGAGGCGATCCTTCTGTGGGACTGGATGCGGTCCCTGCAGCTACGTCACGTCCACGCCCACCACGCCAACGTGGCCAGCGATCTGGCCATGCTGGCCGCCGCGTTCGGGTCGCGTGCGTCCTCGGAACCGTGGACCTGGAGCTTCACTCTGCACGGACCGGCCGAGCTCCTGGATGTGGACGGGCACAAGCTGGGGTTGAAGGCTACGCGGGCCGACTCCGTGGTGTGCGTCAGCGACTTCGCTCGGGCCCAACTGATGGCCCTGACGCCTCCGAGCACATGGTCGAAGTTGGAGGTTGTTCACTGCGGTGTCGACCCGGAGGAGTTTCCACCCGTGCGTCGCGCACGCCGGCGCGGTGATCGCTTTGAAGTGCTCACGGTCGCCCGGTTGGAGGATCGCAAGGGCCACGACGTGCTGCTCGATGCCGTCCTCGAGCTCGAGCGCCGCGGCATCGAGCTCAGGCTGACGCTGGCCGGTGACGGTCCGGCTCGTGACCGGTTACGACTGCGGGTGGCCGAGTCGGGCCTGGGGGAGGTGGTGGAACTCATCGGGCCCGTCGGTCACGAACACGTCGCCCGCCTCCACGCTCAGGCCGACGCGTTCTGTCTGCCTAGCTTCGCCGAGGGTGTCCCCGTCGTTCTGATGGAGGCGATGGCCTCTGGGCTACCAGTAATCGCCACGCGCATCACGGGCGTACCCGAGCTCGTGGAAGACGGCGTGAGCGGACTGCTGGTCGCTCCGGGTCGTCCGTCAGCCCTCGCCGACGCGATCGAGCGGGTGATCGTGGAGCCCTCGTTGGCCCCTGCCCTCGGAGCGGCGGCGCGCGCGCGTGTCCTCGATGGGTTTGACATCAGGGCGTCGGCCGAGCAGCTGCACGGGCTCTTCGTGCGGCTCGCGGGTACGGGTAGCCTTGCTCGCACCCGATGACCGACGCGAGGGTGAAAGCATCGTTGTGGTCGCGACTGGGGTGGCGCGTGCGCTCTGCCGGTACGAGAGCGGTGCTCGGCGTCCTCGGCCGGCCGATCCGCTGCGCGGCATGCGGCCGGCCCATGTTCCGGGCCGTTCCCCTCATCTGGCGAGGGAGGGTGTTGCTGCTCGGCGCCGCCGAGCACCAGGTACGCGTCTCCTTCCAGACCCGGAACTCGTTGCAGTTCCGTCACGTGTGGCTCGACCAATGCCCGGCGCCCGAGCGCCCGTGGGTTCGCTGACCGAGCCCGGTTCGTGACCCTGCTCACAGCGATCGCCACCCACCTGCCCGCGCCTCTGGTCGAGCGACAGCTCGCCTACCTGCGTGCTCTGTCCCCGCGGTCTCGATTCGTCGTCTGCTACGGAGGCGACCCGAGCGAGTTTGCCGACCTTGACCCAACGGATGCTGTCTACATCGACGATCCCTCGCTCAGGGGCCCCCACTTCGATAAGTCTCTGAACCAGCTTCTCAACCAGCTCTATGAGGCCTTCGTCCGCGACGAACCGGATATCGAGTTCGTGTATCTCGTCGAGTACGACCAACTCATCCTCACAGACGACTTCGACTCGAAGCTGGTGGCCCTCGCGCAGGCG
>DASZHF010000090.1:0-5912 GCA_035938095.1 Solirubrobacteraceae bacterium | reverse complement strand
AGCGAGGACTCGCGGGCGGCGGCGATTCTGTTACAGAGCTGGCTCGACTCGCGGCGGGCCTGAGCGTGGGGGGGCGAGGGTCAGCGGGCGGGGAGCGCGCCGGTTCAGCGTTGAGAGCGAGGGTCAGCGGGCGGCCAGCGCCGTGCGCAGGACGCCGCCGATCTCGATGATCGCATCGCGCGGACCGCGCCCAATGCCGGGCATGTTGAAGAAGCCGTGGATCTGTCCGGGGTGACGGCGCAGGACAGCCGGCACGCCGGCGTCGCGGAGCCGGGCGGCGTAGGCCTCTCCCTCATCGCGCAGTGGGTCGAAGCCCGCGGTGACGATGAACGCGGGCGCCACCCCATCGAGCCGTTCCGTGCGCAGCGGTGACGCCTCGCCGGCGTCGCCGCCGCCCGAGAGAAGGTGCGCCTCGTACCAATCCATGCTGGCCTTCGTGAGCAGGAATCCCTCGGCGAAGATGAGCTTGGAGGGGTAGTCATCGACCAGCTCGGTCACCGGGTAGATGAGCACCTGGTAGGCGGGCGCGGGCCCGCCGTCGGCCGCCGCGCGCTGGGCGACGAGAGCGGATAGGTGGCCACCGGCGCTGTCGCCGGCGACGGCGATGCGGTCGGGATCGGCGCCGAGCTCGCCCGCCCGCGCGACCGCGTCGCGAAAGGCCGCCAGGGCGTCGTCCACCGGAGCTGGGTACGGGTGCTCGGGGGCGAGGCGGTAGTCGACGCTCAGCACGCGCGCCCCGGAGGCCTGGGCGAGCAGGCGGCAGGAAGCGTCGTGGGTGTCGATGTCGCCGATCACCCATCCGCCGCCGTGGAAGAACACGACCAGCGGGCCGGGCGTGCCCTGCGCTTCGGCCGGGACGTAGAGCCGGGCGTCGAGCCGGCCGGCAGCTCCTTTTACATCGATGTCCCGGACCTCGGCCAGCTCCACCGGGCGGCCGCCGGCGATCGGCGCCGAGTGACGCATGTCCGCGCGGGCCTGCTCGGGCGTGCGCTGCTCGACCGGCGGACGGCCGCTGCGCTCGTTGAAGCGGATGACCAGCTGGGCGTCGAGATCGAGCTCGAGTCCGTCGCGGTTCACCGGGGGCCCCGCGAGGCGGCGCTTGGCCCGAGCCGGGAGGGCGGCAAGGGCCCGCACCGCCGCCGCCTGGATTCGCTGGCTGGCGTTCATCTCTGACCGGAGCCTATGGGAGCTGACCCGAGCTCCGCACCCGCCCGGCGGCCGCGTGACCCCGGGCCGCCGCGCGACTCTCATAATGGCGGGGCCAGGATGACCCGTTTCCGCCGCTCTCAGCCGCCCAACCATCGCACGTCCGCGGACAGGGAACGCGAGCGTGCCGAGAGCGAGGCGCGGCGCGCAGCGGCCGGCGCTGCTCCAACGGCTGGGGACGGGCCCAGAGCTGCGGACGGGCCGACGCCCCTGCGCCCCGCCACCCGGCCCGAGCCGACCGGACCCGACGAGCCCGCCGGTCCGGTCCAGCCCCCACCCCCCCAGGAGAGTCCTCCCGGGGTGGTTCCCTTCCGGCGCGACGATCCGCCGCCGCCGCTGACTCCCGCCGCGGCGCGGCCGCCGAGCGACCTGCAGGCTGAGAGCGTGGAGCTCCCGGCCGGCCGACGAGACACTCGTCCCGTCGTGCCGCCGCCGCGTCGGGTGCGCGAGCCGCTTCCGCCTCCGCCCGGTCTGCCGGGCCAGCGAGCCTCCCTACCCTCGCGGCTTCCGCGTATCGCGCGCTCGCCGACGGTGGGGGGGAAGCATCCGCGGTCTCGGCGCCGGCGCCGGGTCATGGCCGTGCTCCCGATCCTGCTCGCCGTCGGGCTGCTGTGGTTCTGTTACTCGCTGTTCCAGCCGTTTCACGGCAAGGGGCACGGAGCGGTGTCGGTCACGATCCCGGCCGGCAGCAGCGCGAGCAAGGTGGGAAGCATCCTCGCCCGCGATCACGTTGTGTCGTCCGGGTTCTTCTTCGCCGCGCGAGCCTGGCTGGCGGGTAAGCGCAGCGAACTGCGCGCCGGGCGCTTCACGCTGGCCCGTGACATGAGCTACGGCGACGCGCTCGACGCACTCACTCGCCGGCAGCCGCCCGTGAGCACGGTCAAGGTCACCATCCCCGAGGGCAAGTCGCGACGCGAAATCGCGGTGCTCGCGCGCGCCGACGGCCTCGCCGGGAGCTACCTGAAGGCCTCGTCGCGCTCGAACGCGCTCGACCCACGCCGCTACGGCGCCCCGGCCGGCACGAGCTCGCTCGAGGGATTCCTGTTCCCCGCCACATACAACCTCGTCGCCGGTTCGCCCGTGGCGCGATTGGTGGGTGAGCAGCTCGCGGCCTTCAAGCGCACCTTCGCCAAGGTCAATCTGTCGTCGGCGCGTCGGCACCGTCTCACTCCCTACGACGTGCTGACGATCGCCTCGATGGTCGAGCGCGAGGCGGGAGTGGCTCGCGACCGGCCGCTGATCGCGGCCGTGATCTACAACCGCTTGCGGCTGCGGACGCCGCTGGGCATCGACGCCACCATCCGCTACGCGCTGAACGACTGGACGCGCCCGCTGACCCAATCCGACCTGAGCTCGCCCTCGCGCTACAACACGCGCCTGCGGCGCGGCCTGCCGCCCACGCCGATCGGTAACCCGGGCCTGGCGTCGCTCGAGGCCGCAGCGCACCCGTCACACGTCCCCTACCTGTACTACGTGGTCAAGCCGGGCGGCCACGGGGAGCACGTGTTCGCCACCACCTACGCTCAGTTCAAGCGCGACGCCGCGCGCTACCAGCGGGCCCGCGCGCGCAACGGCGGGCGCTCTCCCACGCATTGAGCGCGGGGGTCGGCGGGGCGCAGGGCGGGACCGGGCCGTTCGAGGTCGAGGTCGAGGACCTGCCCGCGCGGCGCCTCGGCGTGCTCGGGTGGCCGGTGGCGCACAGCCGCTCGCCCCAGATGCACAAGGCGGCGCTCCGGGCGCTCGGACTGCACGACTGGCGCTATCAGCGGCTGCCCGTCGTCCCCGAGCTGTTTGCCGAGACCGTGCGGGCGCTGCCGGGCGCCGGGTTCGTGGGCGCCAACGTCACCGTCCCCCACAAGCGGGCGGCGCTCGAGCTCGCCACCGACGCCACCGAGCGCGCCCGGGCCATCGGCGCGGCCAACACGCTCACCTTCGGGCCCGGAGGTGGGATCGAGGCCGACAACACCGACGCCCCCGGATTCCTGGCCGCGCTGCCCGCCTCGCCGGCGGGGGCGACGGCGCTGGTTCTGGGCGCCGGGGGCAGCGCCCGGGCGGTGGTATGGGCCCTGGGCCAGGCCGGGGCATCCGAGATCGCCGTCTGGAACCGCACCCCCGAGCGCGCCGAAGCCCTGGTCGCCGAGCTCGGTGGGCGGGCCGTGACCCGAGCGATTCCGGCCGAGCTACTGGTCAACTGCACCTCCGTGGGATTAGGCCCCAAGGGCGCCAATCCCGCCGAAACCTTCAAGTCACTGCCCGTGACTGCCGATGGACTGGACGAATATCAGTGCATTATCGACCTGGTCTACCAGCGCCAAGACACCGCTCTCCTAGCCTCCGGTCGGGCCCGGGGAATCCCGGTGATCGACGGGTTGGAGGTCCTGGTGTGGCAGGGGGCGCTGAGCCTCGAACGATGGACGGGACGGGAAGCTCCCATCGAGGCCATGCGCGCCGGGGCACGGCAGCCCTAGTCGCTCCCAGCGCCGGGAGCCGGGTCTCCGCCGTCGGACCGCCACATCCGGCCAGCCTGACCAGATGAGCGACACGAAGAACCCCAGACTGCGCGCCGTCTCCCCCGACGATGGCGCCGCCACCGCCCGCAAGCCCGAGGACGAGGCCTGGAACGGCGTACTCCAGCCCAGCCGGCGAGGGGGCGCGCCCCGCTTTCTGACCGATGTGATCGTCGAGCTGGGGCTGGTCAACCGCGAACGCGTCGAGGAGGCGATCGCCACCGCCCGGGCCTCCGACACCACGCCCGAGCAGGTGCTGCTGTCGATGGGCCTGCTCGACCAGGAGGGTCATGCCCGCGCTCTGGCCGAGCGCTACGGCCTGGACTTCCTCGACCTCACGGTCTTCAACGTCGACATGGCGGCCGCCAACCTGATCTCGATCGCCACCGCCAAGCGCTACGACGCCGCGCCGGTCTCCTTCGTCAACGAGCGCACTCTGCTGGTGGCCATGGTCGATCCCTCCAACGTGCTCGCGGTCGACGACATCGCGATCATGACCGGCTACGAGGTGCGCGCCGCGGTTGCCACGCGGGACGACATCACCGACCTGCTCACGCGCCTGTCGCGGTTCGGGGATGTGGTCCAGGAGGCCGAGGAGGAAGAGCAGCCCGAAATCGTCGAGCTCCACGAGTCGGCCGAGGATGCCCCGATCATCAAGCTGGTCAACCAGCTCATCGGCCAGGCGGTGGACCAGGGCGCCTCGGACCTGCACCTGGCGCCCGACGGCCGGGACCTGCGCGTGCGCTTCCGGATCGACGGAGTGCTGCACGACATCAACACCGTCCCGCGGCGCATGGCGGCCGGCGTGGTCTCCCGCATCAAGATCATGTCCGAGCTCGACATCTCCGAGCGCCGCCTGCCCCAGGACGGCCGGGTGAGCATGAGCGTCGACCGCCACAAGGTCGACCTCCGCGTGGTGACTCTCCCCAGCGTGCACGGCGAGGCGGTGGTCATCCGCATCCTGGACAAGAACTCGGTGGTCATGGAGCTGGACAAGCTCGGTATGTCCGGCGACGAGTACAAGCGCTTCTCGCGCTCCTTCGCCCAGGCCCACGGAGCGATCCTGGTCACCGGACCCACCGGGTCCGGTAAGTCGACGACGCTCTACGCAGCGCTGGGCGTGATCAACACGCCCGACAAGAACATCATCACGATCGAGGACCCGGTCGAATACGACCTCGAGGGAATAACCCAGATCCAGATCAACCCGCGGGCGGGGCTCACGTTCGCGACCGGCCTGCGCTCGATGATGCGGGCGGACCCCGACATCATCATGGTGGGGGAGATTCGCGACCGGGAGACGGCGCAGATCGCCGTCGAGTCGTCCCTGACCGGTCACCTGGTCCTCTCGACGCTCCACACCAACGACGCGCCCACCGCGATCACGCGTCTGATCGAGATGGGCATCGAGCCGTTCCTGGTCGGCTCGGCAATCGAGTGCGTGGTCGCCCAGCGGCTGGCCCGAACCCTGTGCTCGCACTGCAAACGGCGGGCCATCGTCTCCGCCGAGGTCCTGCGCGACAACGGCTTCAACGTTCACCTGGACATCGAGGTCTACGAGCCGGTGGGCTGCCGGCGCTGCAACGGCACCGGCTATCGCGGGCGCATCGGGCTCTACGAGGTCATGATGATGAGCCCAGACATTCGCGCTCTGACGCTCGAGCGCCGATCGGCGGACGAGGTCGCCGAGGTGGCGGTTCGCGAGGGCATGCGCCGGCTGATGGACGACGGGCTGCAGAAGGTCAAGGCCGGTCGCACGTCCGTGGCGGAGGTGGCCCGGGTGACCGGGACCAACGGCCACGTCGATCCGGGCCGGACCGGCCCAGATGCCGGGGCTCGCCCCGGCGGTGGAGGCGGCCCGGAGCGCCAGTCCGGCGAGGACACCGAGACCGGGCCCAGGCTGTCAGCAATCACCGGCGGCGCGCCGCCGAAGCTCTCGAAGGACGGAACCGACGATCCCGACGAATCCCCCGACCCCACCGGGGACGAATGACTCCTCGCAATAGCACTCAGACCAGTCCCCCTAGAACACTCGTCCAGGGGTACCCCATAGCGACCGGGCCTCGAGTTGTCGATGCCGATAGCCGGTTCGATGCGGTTTGACTTCGCTGACCTCCTGCTGGAGGTAATGGCCCGCAAGGCGTCCGACCTGCACATCACGGCGGGGGCGCCGCCGATGGTCCGCGTCCGCGGACACCT
>DASZHF010000089.1:0-7852 GCA_035938095.1 Solirubrobacteraceae bacterium | reverse complement strand
CCAGACGTCGCCGTCGTCGGTGAGCGCGCAGTTGGTGAAGATCGCGTTCTCCCGGAGCGTGGCGATCGCGTTCGGGTTGGTCCTCTGGCTGGTTCCCGGCGCCACTCCGAAGAAGCCGAACTCGGGGTTGATCGCGTACAGGCGGCCGTCGTCGCCGAACTTCATCCACGCGATGTCGTCCCCGACCGTCTCCACCTTCCAGCCCGGCAGGGTGGGGATGAGCATCGCCAGGTTGGTCTTGCCGCACGCCGACGGGAAGGCGCCGGTCACGTACTTGGTCACTCCCTCCGGAGACGTGAGCTTGAGGATCAGCATGTGCTCGGCCAGCCACCCCTCGTCGCGGGCCATGACCGAGGCGATCCGCAGGGCGAAGCACTTCTTGCCCAGCAGCGCGTTGCCGCCATACCCAGATCCGTAGGACCAGATCTCGCGGGTCTCGGGAAAGTGCACGATCCACTTGTTGTCCGCGTTGCACGGCCAGGCGACGTCCTCCACCCCTTCGGTCAGCGGCATCCCCACCGAGTGCAGGCACGGAACAAACTCTCCATCCTCTCCCAACATCTCCAACGCCCGCTGTCCCATGCGGGTCATGATCCGCATCGAGGCGGCGACGTAAGCCGAGTCGGTCAGCTGCACCCCGATGTGGGCGATCGGTGACCCGAGCGGGCCCATCGAGAAGGGCACGACGTACATCGTTCGCCCCTGCATCGAGCCGCTGAACAGCTTGGTCAGGTCCCCCCTCATCTCGTCGGGATCGCGCCAGTTGTTGGTGGGCCCGGCGTCGGACTCCTCCCTGGAGCAGATGAAGGTCCGGTCCTCCACCCGGGCGACGTCGCCCGGGTCGGACAGCGCCAGATAGGAGTTCGGGCGCTTGGCGTCGGACAGGCGCTCGAAGGTCCCGGCGTCCACCAGCGCCTGGCACAGCTGATCGTATTCCTCGGCCGAGCCGTCGCACCAGTGGACGGCATCCGGCTGGGTCAGAGCGGCCACCTCTTCCACCCAGGCCAGCAGCTTCTCGTGCTTGGTCGGGACGGTTGTGGACTGGCTCACTGGGCGGTCAACTCCTTTGTTTTCGAGTAAATACGGGCCATTCGGCCGGCGTCGGAGGCCCATTCGGCCGGCGTCGCAGGCAGATTCGGCCGGCGTCGGAGGCCCATTCTGCCCGATCGGGGCCTAATCGACGTCGGCTTCGGCCGGCTGGGTGGGCTGCCCGGGGTTCTTGCGGGGGACCAGGACGACCCGCTTGAACTCGGCCACCAGGACCCCATCCTGGTTGTAGGCGCGGGTGTGGACCTTGACCGTGCCCCGGTCGGGCTTGGAGCGCGATTCCTTGCACTCGAGCACCTCGGACTCCACGAACAGCGTGTCGCCGTGGAATAGCGGCGCGGGATGAGAGAGCTCCTCGGTGGCCAGGTTGGCGATCGCCTTACCGCTCACGTCGGACACCGACATGCCCAGGGCCAGTGAGTACACGAACGGGCCCACCACGACGTTGCGCCCCTGCTGGGAGCGGGCGGCGTAGACGTCGTTGATGTGCAGGGGATGGTGATTCATGGTCAGCAGGCAGAACAGGTGGTCCTCGGCCTCGGTGACCGTCTTGGCGGGCCAGTGCTTGTAGACGGCGCCCACCTCGAACTCCTCGAGGTAGCGCCCGTAGGGATGGGCGCCACTGGCCTCGCGGGCCGCCTGATCGGTCTCGACGCTCTGGGTCTGGCTCATGTCGCGGTTCGTACCTCGTTCGCTTCAGGGGATCAATTAATGGAATAGGGCGATGGCCACAGTTTCCCGGCTGACAGTCGGCGGTGCCCCAGGGCGGGAGCTCCTCCCGCTCAGACGATGCCCGGCGGCTCTGCCGGGAGCGCCTGGGCGCCCCGCCAAACCTGCCAAGTTCTACGATAGGCCGTCCCACCGCCGTCAGGCGGATCGATCAGACCTGCCAGGAGATCCCGCTTGAGAAACCCACGCGACTTCGGCAAGCCACTGGCCATCGGCGCCCCGACGCCGGCGACCGAGATACCGGTCAAGCCCTCGCGGATGATCCATTTCCTCGACTTCTCCAACGAGAAGATGGTCGCCAAGGTCCCCGAGATTGCGCCCACAGTCGACATCCTGCTGGGCAACCTCGAGGACGCGATCCCCGTGGAACGCAAGGAGGCCGCTCGCGAGGGGCTGATCCGGGTGGGCAAGGAGACCGACCTCGGCGAGACCGCCCTGTGGACGAGGGTCAACGCGCTCGAGTCCCCCTGGGCGCTCGACGATCTGACCCAGGTCGTGCGCGAGATCGGAGACCGGATCGAGGTCATCATGGTCCCCAAGGTCGAGGGACCGTGGGACATCCACTACGTCGACCGGCTCCTGGCTCAGCTCGAGGCCCAGGCCCGCCTCGAGCGGCCGATTCTGGTCCACGCGATCCTCGAGACCTCGCTGGGCGTGAGCAACCTGGAGGAGATCGCGGCGGCGTCCCCGCGGATGCAGGGGATGAGCTTCGGTCCCGCCGACCTGGCCGCCTCCCGGCGCATGAAGACCACCCGGGTGGGCGGCGGCCACCCCGGCTACCGGACGATCGCCGACCCCGACCCCGACGACCCCGACGCGCCCCGTCCCAGCTACCAGCAGGATCCGTGGCACTACTCGATCGCGCGCATGGTCGACGCCTGCACGGCGGTGGGGGCCCTGCCGTTCTACGGGCCCTACGGCGACATCCGCGACGTCCTCGGGTGCGAGACCCAGTTCCGGTCCGCGTTCCTGCTCGGCTGCGTGGGCGCGTGGTCCCTGCACCCGAACCAGATCGAGATCGCCAAGCGGGTCTTCAGCCCCGACCCCGAGGAGGTCGCCTTCGCGCGCAAGGTGATCGAGGCGATACCCGACGGGCGCGGCGTCCACATGATCGACGGCAAGATGCAGGACGACGCCACCTGGAAGCAGTCCAAGGTGATGGTCGACCTGGCCGAGCTGCTGGCCCGAAGGGACCCCGAGCTGGCCGAGGCCTATGGCCTGGCGCCGGCCGGAGCCGGCGCCAGCGCCAACTAGAGCTCCGGGATCAGCGCCCGGCTCAACGCCCGCTCACGCAGAAGCAGCCGCGGGAGCAGGGACGGCCCCCAGCTGCTGGAGCATGGCCAGCGTGTCCCACACCGTCCAGTTCTCCGCGATCTTCCCGTCGGCCACCCGCAGGATGGTGATTGCGTCGACGCGGATGTCCTTGCCGGTCGGGCTCAGCCCCATGATCTCGCTGTTGTGGACCCCGTGCCCGGTCCAGCGCACGGCCACCCGATCGTCGGTGGAGAACACGTCGTGGACCTCCCAGCGCCCGTCCAGTCCATCGGCATAGATCGCGACGATCTGCTTCATGCCCTCGGGTCCGGGCTCGCTCGGCGGGCTCTGGGCGTCGTGGTAGCGATGGTCGGGGGCCAGGATCTCGTCGGCCAGCTCGAGCTTGCGGCCGTTGCACATCTCCTCGAAGAAGCGGCGGGCCAGGGCCTCGTTCTCAGCGGACATGGGGCTCCTTTCGGTGGGTGGGCGCCTCCCTCACCCTCTACAGGGGCTAATTTCGCACGACCGGGCCCCGCGGATCAACCCTCGGCCGCCGCAGTGGGTCCGGCGGGCGGAAGGGCGGGCGAGTGAAGGGCCGGTCAGGCGGGCCAGTGAGGGGCCGGTAGGGTTTCGCCCCCGATGAGGTTCTTCGAGTACGAGTCGCGGGAGATCGTCAAGCGCGCCGGAATCCCGGTCACCCGCTACGGGTTCGCAACCACGGCGGCCGACGCCCGCCGCATCGCCGAGGAGATCGGCGGGCCCACGGTGATCAAGTCGCAGGTCCTCACGGGCGGGCGCATGAAGGCCGGCGGCGTCCAGTTCGCCGACACGCCCGAGGAGGCCGAACGCCACGCCGCCGCAATCCTCGAGCTCGAGATCAACGGACACATGCCGCGCGGAGTGCTGGTCGATCCGCGGGCCGAGGTCAAGCAGGAGTACTACGCCGGCGTCGTCTGGGACGGAATTCGCAAGCGCCCGGTGATGCTGTTCTCGGACATGGGAGGCATCGACATCGAGGAGGTGGCCGAGCGCCATCCCGACCACGTGGGGCGCGGGCACTTCTCCAACATCCTGCCCCTGACCGACTTCCAGGCCAAGCAGACCATCGCCCAGACCGGCGTCTCGGGCGCCCAGCTAAACCGCATCACGCCGATCCTCTCGCGTCTCGGGCGGCTGTTCGTCGAATGCGACCTGACCCTCGCAGAGATCAACCCGCTGGGCGAGCTCGAGGACGGCTCGTTCGTCGCCCTCGACGCCCACATGGACATGGAGAACGAGGCCCGGCCCCGCCAGAAGAAGCTGTTGGAGGAGCTCGGGGTGGGTGAGCACGAGACGCGCCAGGCCCGCGAGGCGACCGAGTTCGAGCTGGCCGGGGAGGCGGTCGACGCCCTCGATCACCGTGGCGTGGCCGGAAACATCACGGAGTTCGACGGGAACCTGGGCCTGGTCATCGGCGCGGGCGGCGGATCGCTGACCCTGTTCGACGCCGTCCGCAAGTACGGGGGGCGGCCCGCGAACTACTCGGAGATCGGGGGCAATCCGTCGGTCGCCAAGGCGTGCGGCCTGGCCAAGCTCGTGCTCTCCAAGCCCGGAGTGGATCGCATCGCGGTGATGATGTCGATCGTCTCCAACACCCGGGTGGACATCGTCGCCCGCGGAGTGATCAAGGCCTGTCTCGAGCTCGGCTTCGACCCGGCCGAGAAGATCGCCATCTTCCGCATCCCGGGCGCCTGGGAGGAGGAGGGCTTCAAGATCCTCGAGCACTACGGAGTGGAGTACGCCGACCGCTCGGTGTCGCTGCACGAGGCGGCCCGGCGGGCGGTGGAGAAGATCCAGGGCAGCGCCACGATGCCCGCCGAGGAACCGAGCCCCACCGCGGACGTCCGATGAGCATCCTCATCGACGCCGACACGACCTTCATCGTTCAGGGCATCACCGGCCGCGAGGCGGTGAACCTGACCAGGGAGTGCCTGGACTACGGGAGCGGCGCCAAGATCGTGGGAGGGGTCACCCCGGGCCGTCTGGGTCGCGAGGTGCACGGAGTGCCGGTGTTCGACACGGTCGCCCAGGCGGTCGCCCACCACGGCGGCCCGATCGACGGGTCGGTGGTCACCGTCCCGCCCGCGTTCACCAAGGACGCAGTCTTCGAGGCGATCGAGAACGGCCTCAAGCTGGTGGTGATCGTCACCGAGCGAATCCCACGGCGCGATGTGGCCGAGATGGTGGAGCTGGCCACGCTGCGCGGCGCGCGCATCATCGGGCCCAACTGCCTGGGAGTGATTGTGCCGGGCGTGGTCAAGATGGGCGGGATCGGCGGACCCGCCCGCGACGCCGCCAAGGCGTACACCCCCGGCCCGATCGGGGTTATGTCGCGCTCGGGGGGCATGACCACCGAGATCTCCTCGACCCTGACGGCCGCCGGGCTCGGTCAGTCCACCGCGGTGTCGATCGGCGGCGACGCCATCATCGGGTCCACCTACGCCGAGCTCATTCCTCTGTTCGAGGCCGACGAGCAAACCGAGGGGATCGTGATCTACACCGAGCCCGGAGGCCGGATGGAGGCGGAACTCGCGCGCTGGGTGCGTCAGAACAACTCGCGCCTGCCCATCGTGGCGTTCATGGCCGGACGCTTCATGGACGAGATGCCGGGGATGAGCTTCGGCCACGCGGGCACCATCGTCGAGGGCAAGGAGGACACCGCGGCCGAAAAGATCGCTCGCCTGGCCGAGGTCGGGATCACGGTGGCCGAGGAGATCTCAGAGATCCCCGAGCTGATCCGGTCCAAGCTGGGCCAGAAGGTGGCCTAGGGTGAACGGGAGAGGAAGCTAGATGCGCAAGGACGGCATCTTCATCGGCATCGAGGTCGACAACGCGGTGGCGAGCGATCCCGAGCTCGCCGCGCGGCTCGAGGAGGCCTGCCCGGTCGACATCTACGCGCGCGGCGCGGACGGCGGTGTGGACATCGTCGAGGCCAACATCGACGAGTGCGTGCTCTGCCGCCTGTGTCTCGACGCCGCGCCCCCGGGCACGGTCAAGGTCATCAAGCTCTACGACCACGAGAGCGTCCTCGCGTAAGGCATCGAGGAAGCCGCCGTGCCCGAGCTGCCCGAGGTAGAGCGGGCCCGGGCTCTGATCGAGCGCCGAGCCCTCCACCGGCGCATCCGCGCCGTCGACGATCGCGACACGTACGTGACCCGGCCCCACGCCCCCGGCGAGATCGCCGCGGCGCTCGAGGGGACCGAGCTCACGGCCGCCCACCGGCGGGGCAAGTCGATCTGGATCGAGACCGACGGAGGGCCGGTGCTCGGCCTGCACCTGGGCATGACCGGCCGGATCGTGGTGGACGACGAGTCCGAGGGCGACCGCCTTCGCCCGGCTCGGCGGCCCCGGCCGGGCCCTCCGCCCCACTGGGACCGCTTCGCGCTCGAGTTCGAGGACGGCGGGCGCCTGGCCCTCCGGGACCAGCGCCGGCTGGGCCGGGCCGTCCTCCAGCCCGACATCGACCGGCTGGGGCCCGACGCGGCCGAGGTGGACCGCCGGAGCTTCCGCGAGCGGGTCGGGCGGGGCCGGAGCCCGATCAAGGCCCGCGTGATAGACCAGTCCGTGATCGCCGGAGTGGGCAACCTGCTGGCCGACGAAGCCCTGTGGGAGGCCCGGATCGACCCCCGCCGGCCGGCCGGCGAGCTCTCCGAGGCCGAGCTCGACCGCCTGCGCCGGGCGGTACGGGCCGCCACCCGGTCGGCCATCCGCCGGGGCGGCGCGCACACCGGACGCCTGATCGCCGAGCGCCATCCGGGCGGGCGCTGCCCGCGCGACGGCACCCCGCTGGAGCGGGGCCGGGTCGGCGGTCGCACCACCTTCTGGTGTCCGCGGGAGCAACGTTGAAATACACACCGCCGCCGGCATCGACCGGTTAGGGTGCACCAATGCTCATCTCCACCATGAACGACATTCCGGGCTACGACATCGAAGAGGTGATCGGGGAGGTCTACGGCCTGACCGTGCGCTCCCGCAACGTCGGCGCCCAGTTCGGCGCCAGCCTGAAATCGCTGATCGGCGGCGAGCTCAAGGGCATGACGAAGGCCCTCGCTCAGAGCCGCGATCAGGTGACCGAGCGCCTGGTTGAGGAGGCCGAGGGCAAGGGCGCCAACGCGGTGATCGCGTTCCGGTTCGATACGTCCGAGATCGGTGGCACGTGGACCGAGATCTGCGCGTACGGCACCGCGGTCAAGATTCGCAAGCGCATGTGAGACTCCGTCTCCAACGCGGCTGACGCCCGTCTCCGGCGCGGCTGAGACCCATCTCGTGGTCGCCGATACAACGATCGTCCAGGGCGGCTGGTGAGGTTGCCGCTAAGTACCGGCTAAGAACTTGTTAGCCAAGCGCGAGTCGCGTCACAAACCGGCCCCTCGTGTGTCATAGCCATGCTGATCACGGCTGAAGAACAAGACATGAGAATCATCGCTACCAAACCCCCCTCCCCCTCCGGCTGGCCCGAGGAACCGAGCGTTTCGATCACGGTCGGACAAGCCGGCCCGCACCGCACGTTCCACGCCAGCGCCGTCGGAGGAGAGCCGACGCACGGTCCGCGCGGCGGCTATCTGGGTGGCCAGGACGTCCACGCCCAGGAAGCGGAAAAGGTCCTCACCCATCTAGCCGCGGCCCGGGACCGGGCCGAGCAGGCACGGCGGACGCTGATGCGAACCGGGGCAGACCCCGGGCTCATCGACGCGATGACCGACACCGAGGCGCACCTGCGCGACGCGCAGCGCCGGCTCGTGGTCGCCCTCGACGGCGAAGCTCCCGGCGCCGCCTGACCGCG
>DASZHF010000088.1:0-8806 GCA_035938095.1 Solirubrobacteraceae bacterium | reverse complement strand
CGCCTTTGAGGACGCCCGTCCCGCCTTCGCCCAGCTCCCCGCGCCCGGTCTCGCCCCCGACAGCGACCCGGTCCGGGCCACCATGGCCGCCTTCGCCGACACGATTGTCCCCGGCCCGGCGGGAGGCGCCGATCCCGCTCCCGGAGCGATCGAGGCGGGCGCCCTGGACGAGGTGTACGACCCCTACTACTCCCTCACCCCGGCCTTCCCGCTCATTCACTCCGACCTGGCCGTGGCCACGCCGCGCGTCCTCGGCCGTCCGGCCCAGTTCACCCTCGCCCTCCCCTACCCCGACCGCGAGAAGGTGATCCTCAATCGGATCACGGGCACGGGGGGCAACCCGAACGGCAACCCCAACGCGCTCATGTACGCGGCCCCCGCCGTGGTCATCTACATCGCCTACTACGGCACGGCCCGCTCGAACCTGGGCGTCCAGTACATCGGCTTCCCGCCGCACTCGGACGGCTACTGGCCGGGGAGCTCCTACCGGGTGTCCTTCCGGGGCATGACCGCCGACGGCAACCCGCCCTGATGACCGAGCAGGTCGACGTGTGCGTGATCGGGTCCGGCTTCGGGGGCTCGATCGCCGCCTACTACCTGGCTCACGCGGGCCAACGCGTTGTCGTGCTCGAGCGCGGTCCGCTCCGGCCCACCGAATCGCTGCAGCTCGACATTAAGACCCGCGACCTGCTCGAGATCACGCACACCTTCAACGGCGACGGGATCTCGATCCTGGTCGGCTCGGCGGTGGGCGGCGGCTCGCTGGTTTACTCGGGCGTCAGCCTGCGCGCGCCGAGCTTCGTCTTCGACCGGACCCAGGGCGGGCAGCGCATCTGGCCCGCCGCTCTCACCCGCTCCTCGCTCGACCCCCACTATCGCCGCGCCGAGTACGGCCTGGGCGTGCATCAGCTCGGCTTCGACGAGGTGGCCAAGCGCGGCGGTATCTGGGGCCTGCAGATGAACCGGCTCGGCTACCGCGTCGATCCCATCCGCCAGGCGACGACCGCCTGCATTCACTGCGGCTTCTGCAACACCGGCTGTAAGTTCTTCCGCAAGAACCATCTCCCGTTCAACTACCTGCGCGGGGCCGAGCTGGCCGGGGCCGACGTGCGCCCCGACAGCGAAGCGATCCAGGTCATGCCCTCCAACGGGGGCTACACGGTCGTGTACGGGCCGCGCGACCGGTCCAGCGCGGCCAGCCCGAAGGCCCCCAACGCGGCCAGCTCGAGCCAGATCCAGGCCACTCGCGTGGTGGTGGCCGGGGGGACGGTCGGCAGCGCGGGACTGCTGCTGCGTTCCAAGCAGAATCTCCCCAACCTCTCCTCCCAGCTGGGGCAGAACCTTTCGGGCAACGGGGACTTCGCCCTCATGGCCCTGCTCCCGCGGTCCGCAACCCTGCCGGGCCAGGGGCTCGTGACCCAATACCAGGGAGTGGCGATGGACACCGTCTGTTACGAGTTCCTGCGCAGCCACGGGTTCATCATCATCACCCAGCACGAGCTGTCTCCGGCGACGCTGATCAACGGCGACCCCGTGGCCAAGTGGTGGGGATTGGACAAGAAGCACCTGATGCGCCACTACGGCGATCAGCTGGTGGGCATCGCGGTGATCGGAGTCGACGGGAGCCCGGGGCAGATCGTCGCATCGTCCACCTCGAACGACGAGAATGCGCTCATACCCGCATTCGGTGTGTCCGATATGAACTTCCCGATCGACGGCGAAACCGCGGCCCTGTTCGCCAACGCACGCCGGATAATCGGGGACCTGGTTAAACGCATGGGCGGCACGCTCATCGACATCAGCCTCAATTACTCACCCCACTACGCCCAGAGCGCCTTCTCGGCGCACCCGATCGGAACGGCCCGCATGAGCGACACGCCCGCTCTCGGGGTCGTCGACGCGTTCGGCGAGGTGCATGGCCACCCCGGTCTGTACGTGATCGATGGCGCTGCGGTGCCCACCGCGCTGGGCGTCAATCCGTCGCTGACGGTCGCCGCCGTGGCCGAGCATGCGGCAACCGCGCTCGTGCGCAAGCTCGGCCACGTCCCGGTCGATCCTCCGCCGGGCAATCCCTACGTCAGCCCCCGGCCCGGAGAGCGGACTCCCGCTCCGCCGCGCGCGTCCCGCCATCGCCGTCGCCACCGCCGTCGCCACCATCGTCACCACCGCCGTCGTCACCATCACCGATCCAGAGGCCAACGGACCGGGTAAGGAGCCGTCAAACCCATGTCACGCAATCCGTCCTCCCTAACCGCTCCGGTCAGCGGCGCCCGCCTGGTCCTCGCTGCACTCGCCCTCGCCCTGCTCGCGTCATGTGCGCTGGCCGCCGGCGCCCGCGCCGACGCCGGACTGAGCGGCTACGACGGAACGATCCCGTTCAAGTGCCAGCTGCAGGAGGCCGGAACGGGCACGAACTTCCCCAACCCCAACGCCGACCCGTTCTGCGTCGAGTACGACAAGACCCACCAGAGCGTGAGCGACGGCGGCATCGTCCAGTTCCTCTCCCAGGAGCCCGCGCGGTTCGCGGTCGCCGGCAACAAGTGTTTCTACTTCCAGCGCGACCACTGGCGAAGCACCGTCATCGCCGGCAACAACTCGACCCAGACCTACAACTGGGACGGCGACTACTGGTGGGATGAGGCCCGGGGCGTGGGCGGAGCCTACGTGCGGAACTTCTCGGTCAACGGCCAGTCCGGCGACCCCACCCAGTTCCCCGGCTTCCCGGCCCAGTGGAAGCCCTACTTCGGGCAGGGAAGCGGCGGGGTCCAGAGCAACAACTTCGGCGTACCCGTGAACCCGACCTGCGTGGCCAAGGCCGCCCAGAGCAACCCCTACGCCCAGCCCACGGCCACCAACGGCGCGCCCCACTCCCCGTCCGCCACGCGCGGGACGACCGCGCCCGCCCCGCTGCGACTCGTCATGCTCCTGCGCCGCCGGCGCGGAGCCGCGGGCTGCCTGGGCTCGCGCGTGCGCGTGGCGATCGCGGGAACCGATGCCGCCGCCATCCGCACCGTCGGTTTGTACGTCAACCGCCACCTGCGGAAACAGATAACCCGGCCTCCGTTTGCCCGTCGCGTCCACCTTCGGTGTGGGCGGCGGTCGCGAATCACGGCGGTGGCGCAGACCGCCGACGGGCGCAGCCTGACTCTCAACCACCGCGTCCGCGCCCGGCGCCGCTAGCGTCCGCACGCGGGCGCCAGCGGTCCGGCCCGCCCCGCCCGCCCCCGAGCCCACAGGTCCCGGCGGCCGCGGCTTCCGCAACCCCCGCCGGATAGCGTCCCCGCGCATGGAAAGGCGGAAAGTCCGTGCTGTGCCCGGCTGGCTTCGCCCACCCGCGTGGACGGCGGCGATAGGCGGCGGGCTGTGGCTGGTCATCGGTCACGGGTTCGCCAACTACGACGCGCTCTACTCGCTCGTGTGGGGCCAGCAGCTCTCGCGCGGAGAGACCCCGCAGTACAACCTCCCGGTCGCGCCCACCCCCCACCCGCTGGGCACTGTGATCGGCCTGATCCTCTCGCCGCTGGGGCCCGGCGGAGCCGAGGCGGCGCTCGTGGTGATCGCCTATCTCGCGCTCGGCGCCCTCGGCTACCTGGTCTACCGGCTGGGAGCGCAGTGGTTCGGCTCGCCCGTCGGGCTGCTGGCCGCGATCATCGTCCTCACCCGCGAGCCGATCCTCTCGTACGGGATCCGCGCCTACGTGGACATCCCCTATCTGGCCCTGGTCCTGGGCGCCGTCCTGGTCGAAAGCCGGCGCCCGCGAGCGGGCGCGCCGGTGCTCGCGCTGCTCGCGGTGGCCGGTCTCCTGCGCCCCGAGGCCTGGCTGTTCTCGGCCGTCTATCTGGTCTTGCTGGCGCTCCCGCTTCGGCTCGGCCCGCGCGCCGGCGCGGGACCGGTCCGGGAATTGCCGGCGCTCGCGCCGCTGGCGGTGATCGCCGCCTCCGCGCCGGCCCTCTGGTTCCTGGCCGATCTGCTCGTCACCGGCAACCCATTCTGGTCGCTGACCAAGACCCGCCACACGGCCGAGACGCTCAAGCGCGTCACCGGGCTGGCCCACGTCCCGACCGCCGGCCCGCGCCGGCTGGGCGAGGTCCTGCGCGAGCCCGTGCTGTTCGGAGCCGGCGTCGGCGGCCTGCTCTCGCTGGCGTGGCTGCGCGCGCGAGCGCTCCTCGGAGCCGCCGTCGGCGTGGTCGCGGTCGTCGCGTTCGCCATCCTGGCCACGGCCGGCCTGCCGATCGTGACCCGCTACGTGATGCTGCCGGCCGCGATCCTGTCCGTGTTCTGCGGCGCCGGGGCATTCGGATGGCTGTGGCTGCCCCGGGGAGACCGCCGCCGTCTATGGTGGCGCGCCGCCAGCCTGGTGGTGCTCGCCGGATTAGTCGCGTTCATCCCCTCCCAGGTCCATCGGCTGAATCGCACGTTCGACGCGCTCGGGCGCCAGCAGCGCATCCAGCGCGACCTCGTCGCCTTGGTCGACGACGGGTCGATTGGATTGCGCTGCGCTCCGGTTGCGGTTCCCAATCACCGCCCCGTCCCGCTCCTCGCCCTGCGCCTGCGCGTGCAACCGGGGCGCATCATCGACGCCCAGGTGACTCCCGTCGTGCGCGGGACGTTCATCGAACCGGCGTCCGCCGCCGTCGCCCACGACTACATCCTCGACCCCCACGATCCCCATCCGCTGACCGCGAGCGTGCCGCCCGGGTTTCGCCTGACGGCGAGCAACCGGTCCTGGCACGTGTATGAGCGCTGCCGGTAGCGGCGGTGGCGGTAGCGGCGGTGCCGGTAGCGGCGGGCTCCCCCGGCGCCCAGCACGCCGTGCCCGGCGCCGGCGGCAGTGGACCGCGCACCCCCGGTCGAAGCGGGTGTCCCGGTCGCCGAGCAGAGGCCGGCGGCTCCGGCCCGGGAACTCCCGCTGCGCCTGCCGGAGACCGCTTAAGGCTGCTTCCTTCCGGATCTGACCTGGTTCACGGGCCGGCACCGCGCGGGACCCGAGCCATCAACGCCCCGGCCAGAGTCGCGATCCGAGAACCACGCCCCTCGAGGGGGAATTCAGCCCCGCTAGAGCGGATTGCGGGTTCAGGGCACCGCTATCTCCCCGCCTAGCGCGGTCCGCTGCGGATGCTAGCCGCGTTACCTACCCGGCGCAACACGCGCGCTCCAGCACCCGTCGCGGCCGTTGGCAGGCCCTAGAATCGGTCACCCGTCGGCGCCCGCGCCCTCGGGACCCGGGCGCGTAGCTCAGTGGGAGAGCGCTCGCTTCACACGCGAGAGGTCGCTGGTTCGAGCCCAGCCGCGCCCATGGAACTCCCTGCAAATGGGCACTATTTCGTAACCGTACGGAGTTCGGTCGCCTTTTTCGCGCCCCGGGCCAGTTCACGGGCCAATTCACGCTCCGGTCGACTGGCGACCCAGCGCCCGCGCGAGTACCGCTTGGTGTCTGAGAGCGAGCGCGGGCTCAGCCTCGGCCGAGGCTCCTCCTCGCCGCCCAGCTCGTCTGGGGCGCGGCGAGTGGCACGCCCGCTCCGACCGCGGAAGCATCACTCAACGCCGGCCCTAAATGGGTGGCGCATCGTGCTCCTTCGATCGAGGCGGGGCAGTGCCCGCGAGCGTCTGGCCCGCTGCTGTGGAGGGCGGGTTGCGGCACACTGGGGTGGTGCGAGTGACGGCGCGGGGAGATTATGCGGTGCGGGCTGCTGTTGAGTTGGCGGCGGCCGCGGGCGCGACGCGCAAGGTGGCGGAGCTCGCGCGGGCACAGGACATCCCGCCGCGCTTCCTCGAGAACATCCTGCTGGCGCTACGCCGGGCGGGGCTTGTCCAGAGCCGGCGGGGGGCGGAGGGTGGTTTTCGATTGGCGCGTGCGGCGGAGGAGATCACGCTGGCTGACGTTCTGCGCGCGGTGGAGGGCCCGCTGGCGAACGTGCAGGGGGTAGCTCCCGAGGCGGTCGTTTACGCGGGGTCGGCTGCCGCGCTGCGCGATGTGTGGGTTGCGGTGCGGGCGAGCCTGCGCGTGGTGCTGGAGCAAGTGACGCTGGCGGACGTGGCGAGCGGAACGCTCCCGGCCGAAGTCAGCGCTTTGATCGCCGATCGTGAGGCCTGGCGGGTGCACGCTCCGCGAGCCTAGGGATAACATCACCTTCCCGATCGGTAAGGCGCTAATATCCGTCTGGGCAGGTGATGCCCTTCCTCGAATCAGGAGCGTGCGCGTGGATCCTCTGATCGTTGTCTTCGGGTTGGGCGTCGGCGTCCTCGTCGGCATGACCGGCGTTGGTGGAGGGTCGCTGATGACGCCCCTGTTGATCCTCGTCTTCGGCGTCAAGCCGGTCACCGCGATCGGCACCGACCTGGCCTACGGGGCCGTCACAAAGACTGTGGGCGGCTGGCGGCACTGGCGCCAGCGCACCGTCGACATGGCCATGTCGACCTGGCTGGCAATCGGCTCCGTCCCAGCCGCGATCGTGGGAGTCATCGCGCTCAAGGCGCTCGAGCGCGGCCACAAAGCGAGCTTCGATGACACCGTTCTGATAACAGTCGGCGCCGCGCTCTTGCTCTGCGGCATCGCGATGCTCGCGCGTTTCGCGCTCGGCTCGGCGGCCGCGAGCGAACGCGAGCACGCCGAGCTGACGCCACGGCGGCGCGCGGCCGCAGTGCTGTTCGGAGTCGCCATCGGCTTCGTTCTAGGCGTGACATCCGCAGGCAGCGGCTCGCTGATCGCGGTAGCGCTGATCTTCGTCTTCCGGCTCACGCCACGCCGAGTCGTCGGCACCGACGTCTTCCATGCCGCCATCCTGCTCTGGGCGGCCGCCCTAGCACACCTCGTCGCCGGCGACATCGACTTTGCCCTCGCGGGCACCATCCTGCTCGGCTCCGTGCCCGGCGTATGGATCGGCAGCGCGCTGTCGGTACGCGTCCCGGTCGGCGCTCTGCGTGCCGCACTCGGCCTGCTGCTGCTCGGCGCCGGCCTCGCACTGCTCCAAAAGGCCGGCGCCAACATACCGACCGGACTGATCGCGGCGTTCCCAGCCGCTGTCGTCGCGGTCGTGGCCGCGACGCAACTACGCTCACGCGCCAACCGGCGGGCAAGCACCGCGGCATCCTGAGATCCCCGTTCTCACTCCAACGCCACTGAGGACACGGCGTCGTTGCATGTGACGCGACGGGAGGACCACCACAGTGGACAGCTGATCGCACCGACAGACGCACGAGGGTCGAGCGCGCGGCCGGTCAACCGCACGCTCCCGCATTCGCACAGTGCGGGCGTGCCGCGAATGGCGGTCGGACGCTGGCCGCAGCCCTGCTCCGCGCGGACAGCAGGCGCTGCGCCTCGCGGTCGGGGCCGCCTCGCGCGCCGAACCGGAGGCAGTCGGCTACACAGGATCGGATTGCGCTAGCGGCGGACCGATGACTTCCATCCCGACCGGCCCTCCAATGCTCACGAACGCCTCCGGATCAGGCGCCGAGAGCGCCGCGAAGCGATCGAAGAAACGCTCCATCCCGGCAGGCGTGAACATCACCAGGATCCGCGCCGGCGTATCGGCCACGTTCTGAAAGCAGTGCGGCGTGCCTCGCGCCACAAACACGAACGAGCCTGCCGGAGCGTGCTGAACATCGCCGGCGACTTTGAAGCGGAGTTCCCCCTCGATCACGTACCACGATTCATCTTCGTTCGCGTGGGTGTGAAGCGGCGGGCCCTGGCCCGGCGGGATCACGTTCTCGAGCGCGGTCAAGGCGCCGTTCGTCTGCTCGCCGCGAACCTTGAACGTGAGCGGTCCGCCCACCGGACCCTCGATCCGCGTCCCGTCGTTCGGGCCGACAATCACGGCCCTCGTCGCATCGGTCACATGGCCTCCCGCGTTTGGACTGCCGACGATCCTAGCCTTCTAGGCGTCGTATCCACTCGCCGATCCTGCCCGCCACGACGGCCTTCCAGACTCGTATTAAGCCGTCCGCAGGATCAGCTCGACAACGGCAATGCGGTGCTCGATTGCGAGCTGTTCGGCTCGATCCTCGAGGCGCGGGTGATCGCCGACGTTTGGCGCGATACCTACAGCCGCTGTCACCCGCGCTCCTCGCTCGGGATGCTGGCGCCGGCGGTCTTCGCTGAGCGCTGGCGGGCCGACGACACGGAGGGGGTGGCCATGAGCTGATCGACGCGCTGCCGGCTACGGTAGCCGTCGACCGATGACACCGGGAAGCCTGGATTAGGCGATGAGTCCCTGCTGTGGCCGCGGTCAACACGATCAGACATCCGACCCGGAGGCAGGCATATGACACGCACACGGATCCACAACCTCTCCATCTCGCTGGACGGCTTCGCCACCGGTGAGGGCCAGAGCGCGGACGCGCCCTTCGGGCATGCCGGACACCGGCTGCACGAGTGGATGTTCGCCACGCGCTTCGGTGCGCCGATAGTGGGTGGTGCCGGGGGCAGCGCGGGCACCGACGATGCACTCGCCCAGCAGCACGAGCCTGGGATCGGCGCCGAGATCATGGGTGCGGGGAAGTTCGGTCCGCCGGGCTGGCAGGACGACGCCGACTGGAGAGGGTGGTGGGGCCCCAACCCGCCCTTCCACACGCCGACGTTCGTGCTCACCCATCGGCCGGGTCCCCCGATCGAGATGGAGGGCGGCACCACCTTCCACTTCCTCGACGCCTCACCGGCCGAGGCGCTTGACGTCGCCCGCGAGGCGGCAGGCGGGCAGGACGTGCGCATCGGCGGTGGGCCGACCATTGCGCGCGACTTCATCGCGGCGGGCCTCGTCGACCACATCCACCTGGTCCAGGTACCGATCGTGCTCGGCCGCGGGGTGCG
>DASZHF010000087.1:0-1756 GCA_035938095.1 Solirubrobacteraceae bacterium | reverse complement strand
CGTCCCCGGCCCGGGCCTGGGCGCCCATGTGACGCGAGGTCACCTGCGCGCGAATCACCTCCAGCGAGCCCAGATCACACAGCGCCTCGAGACGCTCGAGCGGAGTCAGGCTCTCGCGGGGGCGCTCGGCCAGGACCAGGGGCGCGCTCGCCGAGCTCATCCGGCACCGGCCAAGCACAGCACGGCGTTATGCCCGCCAAAGCCGAAGGAGTTGGACAAGCCCACCGCCGGCTTGGGCCCGCTTCCGTTCACCCGCGGAGGAAGTGTCTGCGGAGGTCCGGGCACATAGTCGAGGTCAAGGTCCTCGTCGGGCTGCTCGTACCCCAGGGTCGGGGGAGCCACTCGCTCGCGGAGCGCCAGCACGGTGGCCACCGCCTCCACGGCGCCGGCGGCGCCCAGCAGATGGCCGATGGCCGATTTCGTCGAGGACACCGGGATTCGCCCCGCGTGCTCGCCCAGGGCCGATTTGAGGGCCCGGGTCTCAGCGCGGTCGTTGAGGGGGGTCGAGGTTCCGTGCGCGTTTACGTAGTCCACGTCGGCCGCCGAGAGCCCCGCGTCGCGGAGCGCGCCACGGATGGCTTCCGCGGCGCAGCGGCCGGTCGGGTCGGGCGCCGTGAGGTGGTGCGCGTCGCTGGTGGCGGCGTAGCCCAGCACCTGGCCGAGGACCCGCGCCCCACGGGCCCGCGCTGACTCGGCGTCCTCCAGCACCAGCACGCCGGCTCCCTCGCCCATCACAAAGCCGTCGCGGCGACGATCGAACGGTCGTGAGATGCCGGAGCGGGAGGTGGCGGCCATCGCGGCGAAGGCGGCGGTGGCCAAGGGGGTCAGGGCGGCTTCGGACCCGCCCGCCACCATGGCCTGCGCGTCACCGGCTTGGATCAGCCGCGTGGCCACGCCAATGGCATGGGATCCGGCCGCGCACGCCGAGCCGACACTGAACGTCTGGCCGCGCAGGCCGTGGCGCATGGCCAGGACGCCCGCGGCCGCGTTGGTCATCATCAGGGGGACCAGCAGCGGTGGCACCCGGCCCGGGCCGCGGTCGCGCAGAACGTCATGACCGGCCTCCATCGACCCCAGCCCGCCGACTCCGGTTCCGATCACGCAGCCGACCGCGGCTGGGTCGTACGGCAGCTCGTCACCCCACCCGGCGTCGGCCAGCGCCTCGCTGCCCGCCGCGATAGCGAGCTGCGTGAACCGGTCCGATCGCCGCACCTCCTTGGACGACATGTGCTCGGGCGGGTCGAACCCGTCGCACCGGGCAACCCCGTCGTCGATCCCGCAGCGCCCGGACAGCCACCGGGCGTGCAGCCGTCGCGCTCCCACGCCCAGCGGCGTGACCGCGCCGACACCGGTGACGACGACGCGGCGGTTCATGAGGTGCGGGCAACCACCAGATCGACTGCGTCGCCGACGGTCTTCAGGTCGGCGACGTCGGCGGTCCCGAGCTGGACTCCGAACTCGTCCTCGATCACCTGGCTCAGCTCGACGAGGTCCAGCGAATCAAGGTCCAGCGACTCGAACGTGGCCTCCCGGGTCACGGTCTCGGTGGCTGGGCCGAAGCTCACGATCGCCTCGACGATCATGCGCTCGACCTTGGCCGTGGTTGTGGCGGTGGCTGACATTGGGACTCCTTTCAGGGATTTGCACTCCACTCGATGACGGCGGCCCCCCAGGTGAATCCGGCGCCGAACGCGCCGAGCACGACGCGATCTCCGGCATGCAGCCGACCCGCGGCCTGGGCGTGATCCAGGGCCAG
>DASZHF010000086.1:0-7094 GCA_035938095.1 Solirubrobacteraceae bacterium | reverse complement strand
TCGGGCGCTGGACCGCCAGGGCCTCCATAGCGTGCGAATGATCCCGCGGGCCACGCGGGGCTCCCGCCTGACCCGGCGTGGCAGCAGGAAGAAGACGAAGAACTCGGCCAGCATCAGGGCTATCAACACCAGCCCGAGCAGGGCCACCAGAACCCGGATCACGCGCCAGAGGCTACGGAAGCGCCAGCCGGGCATTCGCGTCCCGGCCCGGACGGGCCCGGACGCGCGCAACGGTCAGGTCTTGCGCTCGAGGTCGGCGACCTTTTGGGCCTTGTGCTCGACCTTCTCCTGCCAGCTTTTTTAGTAAGGGGTGCGGGGCGGGTAAGAGAGGTGCTACCCGGTGGACGGGGCACGGACTCGCGTAGTGAGCGCGGCCGCCACCGGACCCCACCTGCGTGGATCACGCCAGGAAGTTCCCGCAAGGCGCGGCATTTTCGGCCAGGGCCTTGGTGGCTGGGCCCGTAGGGCGGTAACCTCCCAGAAGCCTTCGTATCGGTTGTTACGTCGTCTCGGCGATCCCTCGACGAGCACGATGGAAACGAGCAGGGAAACCTGACCAATGCAAGCCTTAGACCCGGTGGACATCGACTCTGACTCGTCGGTGCGCGCGGGCGAGTCCCCGGTCGGAGGCGACGACTCTCCGGTCCGCCGCACGCAACGCTTCGTCCGCAAGACCAGGCGCTTCATGCGCGCCCCGCGCGATCCCAGCCTCCACGAAGAGCGCGGCCTCGGTTGGCGTGCCTCCTGGCGCGAAGGGGCCGAGAAGCTGGTGATCCAGCGCGAGCCGGAGCGCACATCGCGCAAGGCTCGGGTCGTTCCGCGCGCCCAGTAGCCGGCCCCACTAGCGGCCGCGACCCGTTGCTAGATTCCAATCGGTCCCGCGGTGGGCGTAGCTCAGTTGGTAGAGCTCCTGGTTGTGGTCCAGGCGGTCGGGGGTTCGAGTCCCCTCGCTCACCCTCAGCGCTAGAGCCGGATCTCGCCGGACGACGTGGCCCCTCGTCTTCGGACCCGACGCCACCGATAACTCGCTGAGGAAGCGGCCCGGCGCTTCGAGGCCCGCGCCGAAACGAAGCGCAGCGATCAATAGAGGTCGTCGGAAGGCGGCTGGGCACCTCGTGTCAGCGGCGTCGTGGGCTTAGGATCGCGGGGTGGGGTGGCTCACGAAACCCAGCCTCGTGCGCCTCGTCGAATGGCTCATCCTCGCCACGCTCTGGTTCCTCGTGCTGGGCTACCCGGTGCTCACTGAGGGAGTCGGAGCCGATTACAACCCCATCGGCGTAGCCGTGTGGGCGCTTATCGAGGTTGTCTTCGCGATCGGCGCCTGGCTCACAGGCCGCAACCTGCTCCGCTCGGGGCGGTTCTAGCCGGACCTGCTGGGCGACTACCGGGGAAACTCGGCATCGAGGGCCTCGTGGAGGCCCTCGATGCCGGCGGCGAGCTTCACGAGCCTGGTCAAAGCCGTGCGATCGCCCGCGGCCGCCAACACCGCGTCGGCCTCCGCCTCCTCGAGGATCCGGAAGGCCGCCTGGATAGGTGTGGCATACTTGTGGTACGATAATGGCATGGCGCGGGTGAGGTTGAGTACGACCGTCGATCAGGGATTGCTGGAGAACGCCCGGCGGGTGCGATCGGCACTGCCGGATTCCGCCCTCATCGATGAGGCCCTCGCTGCTCTGTTGGCCCGCCATCGCGCCATCGAGATCGATGCTGCCTATTCCGCCTATGACGAACACCCACTCGATGAGCTCGATGAGTGGGGAGATCTTGCGTCGTTTCGGGCGGCTGCCGACGCGTCATGAGCGTTCTGCCGGCGAGGGGCGATGTTTGGTGGTGTGAGCTCGCCGGGGTCGCGCGTCGGCCGGTCGTGGTGCTTTCCCGCGACGCTGCGATTCCGCGACTACGGCGCGCACTGATCGGGCCCTGTACCACCACCATCCGCGGCATCCCGAGCGAGGTGGCACTCGAGCCCGGCGAGGACCCGATTCCCAGGAGCTCTGTTGTCAACCTCGATTCAGTCGAGAGCGTCTCGGTTGGGACTCTCGTTGAACGACTCGGGCGCCTCAGTGATGACCGGATGCGTCAAATCTGCGCTGCGCTCGAGGTGGCTGTGGACTGCGCAGGCTGACTTTCCAGGTAGAGCCGCCCTGTTGGAGCAGGTGACCCGCGTCAAAGCAGCTGACCCGCGTCAAGGTAGGACCGTCCATCGCGACCGCGACCGGGTAAAAACCGCGCCGCTACCCTGGGCGGCCGTCGCATCTCCCGCTCCTCCAATAACCCTGGCTGCGAGGCTTGAACGGAAACCCGGCCCGCCCACCGCATGAACTAGACTCGCCGAGCGCGGCGGCCGTGGACGCGCACGGGCTCGTCAAGCGTTTCGGTGAGATCACCGCGCTCGACGGAGTCGACGTGCGCGTCGAGGGCGGTCGGGTCCAAGGCCTCCTCGGCCCGAATGGCGCCGGCAAGACGACGCTTCTGCGGATCCTGTTCGGATTGGTCCGCCCCGACGCCGGGTCGGTCCGGCTCCTGGGCGAGCAGCTAGACACGTCCGACGCGCGGCTTCCCGACGGGGTCGGAGGCTTCGTCGAGGATCCCCGGTTCTACCCGTACCTGTCGGCGCGGCGCAACCTCAAGCTGCTTTCCGAGCTCGACGAGGTGCGCTCAGCGGCCCGGATCGGCGAAGCGCTCGAGCTCGTCGGGCTGGCCGACACAGCCGATCGGAGGGTGGGCGGCTTCTCGACGGGCATGCGCCAGCGACTGGGGCTGGCCGCGGCGCTCCTGCGCGAGCCGGCGCTGCTGCTGCTCGACGAGCCCACTGTCGGGCTCGACCCAGCGGGGGTGCGCGAGATGCGGGCGCTCCTGAGGAAGCTGGCGGACGGCGGGACCGCGGTGCTTCTGAGCACGCATGACATGGCCGAGGTCGACGACGTGTGCGACGGAGTGACGATCATGCGCTCGGGGCGCGTCGTGTGGGATGGCACGGTGCAACGGCTCCGGGCCGAGGCGCCGGCGCCGGACCTGCGGTTGTGCACGAGCAACGACGCGCGCGCCCTCGAGATCGCCCGCGGACACATGGGCGTGACGGCCGTCTCGGATCAGCGCGAAGGGCTGGTCGTCTCCGCCGAGGATGGGCGCCTCGACGCGTACGTGCTCGCGCTCGGTCAGGCTGGCATCGCCGTCCGTCGCCTGGAGCTGCTCGCCGCGCCGCTCGAGTCGATGTTCTTCGCGCTCACCGGATCCGGGTCGGACACCGGCGCTGAGCTGGACGCGGCCTGATGGCGTACTCGGCCTCGGAGCGGGGACTCGCAGAGACCTCCGCGGCGCCCCGGCGGCACGCCCGCTTCGCGGGCGTCGGGCGGTCCTGGCGCGTGGAGATGGCAAAACTGATCTCCCAGCTCCCGCTGCGCATCCTCGCTGTGGCCTGCTTGCTGGCCCCGATCGTGTTCGTCGTGGTGATCAACAGCCAGAGCGCCGTCCCCGCCGACACGCTGTTCGGCCGCTGGGTCCACGCGTCGGGCTTCGCCATCCCGCTCGTCGTGCTCGGGTTCGCGGGGTCGTGGGGGTTCCCCGTGCTCACCGGCGTCGTCGCGGGCGACATGTTTGCTTCCGAGGACCGCCACGGCACCTGGAAGACCCTGCTCAGCCGTTCGTGCAGTCGCTCGGACGTATTCGTCGGCAAGGTGCTCGCCGCCGCGACGAGCGTCGCGGTCCTCGTCCTACTGCTCTGCGTGAGCAGTCTGGTCGCCGGTGTGATCGGAGTGGGGGCGCACCGGCTGGTCGGCCTGTCGGGCACGCTGCTCTCCCCCGGACGCTGTCTGGGGCTCGTCCTCGCCAGCTGGGCGATCGCGCTCATGCCCGTGCTCGCGTTCACGAGCCTCGCGCTGCTGCTATCGGTGGCGACCCGCAGCGGCATCGTGGGCGTGCTCGGGCCGCCGGTGATAGGCACCGTCATGCTGCTGCTCTCGCTGGTCGGGGGAGGAGAGATCGTGCGCACGATCATGCTCGCGACCGCGTTCGACGCCTGGCACGGCCTGTTCACCGAGCAGGCCTACCTTGGACCGGTGGTGGAGGCGGCGGTTGTCAGCGCGGTCTATGCATTTGTGTGTCTCGCTGTCGCCTGGAGGATTCTGCGCCGGCGCGACTTTGCCGGGGTCCCCGGCGGTGCTCGGCCCGGCTGGGCCTTACCCACGCGCGCCGTCGCCGCCTCCGCCGCGGCAGTGGCGCTGCTCGCGGTGCTGGCCAACGTCGGACCGACGGCGATCACGTCCAAGCGACTCGAGGCAGCGATCAACACGACCTTCGACAACCTCACGATCCTCCAGCAGGAGCTGCTCGGGCGCGCGGTGCCGGCCAACCGGTCGCTGTCCTCGGGGGCCAATTGCCGGCGCCATGGAGGAGGCACGTCGAACAGCGGTCCGGGAGACGACTGGGTGTGCACGATCACCATCGTCGTGCCGCCACCGCGCCCGGACACGATCGAGGTCACCTACGACGTGAGGGTCAGGCCCAACGGCTGCTACACGACCGAGGGGCCGCCGTCGTTCATCGGGCAGCGCGTGCTCCCCGGCGCTCACGGTGCGCTCAACCCACTGTTTCAGTTCGACGGGTGCTTCAACACGACGTGAGGTAGCGATCTACAAGCCGGGCGGGTGGCGGGCGACGAAGCCCCCCGTGCTGCGCGACGATCGCTGCCAGCGCGTGCCGCTGCTGAGAGCTCCGGTGTCGAATCGCCAGCCCGCGACCTGCATGAACGCGTGTCCGCTGTTGGCGTAGACAGTGATCCAGCGTCCCTGACCGGGCGCGCCCCAGCTCTCGAACGCACCCGAGGTGAGCGGAGAGCTCAACAGTCCCCCGCCCGCGAGCGCGTAGCTGACCGATCCCGAGCAGTCGTATGCGCTGTCGTGGAACGACCCGTGCCCACCGCCGTATCGATAGGGCAACCCCGCTATGGCGTTGCCCGCCGCGATCACGCGCGCGACCGCCACGGGCGCGCCGGGGGGTGGCTGGACAAATCCGTTGGTGTTGATCTGAACATTCCCGGAGACCGTCCGGGCGATGCGGGCCTGGCGCGCGAGCAAATGGGCGAGCTGGCGTCGGAGGGCGTGCAGCCGGGCGGCCTTACGGGAGCGCCGTTGGAGCGCGGCGATCCGCTGGCGAACGATCGTCGCGCGCAGCGTCGCGACCTGGTTGCGCCGCGCGAGCACCTCGGCCGTCAGGCGCTGGTCGCGCACCTCCAGGGCACCGAGCCGCGTTGCCTGCGCCGCGACAGCGGTGCGGGCGGTGCGGACGTCACCCACCACCTGAACGTCATGGTTGCGAATCCGCTGCAGGAACTGCACGCGTTCGAGCAGATCGGCGAAGCCCCGAGACTGGAAGACCACCGTCATCCAGTCGGGACGGTCCCCTTCGTAGGTCTGGCGGAGGTTGGCCCCCAGCGCGACCACCGCTTGTTGAAGTCGATTCTCCAGGTCGGTGAGCCGGGTGCGAGCATCCAACAGCGCCTGCTTGACCTGGGCGAGTTGCGCCGTGCGCAGGTCGGCCTCGCTCTGGATGGTGGCCAGTTTGCGCTCGGTCGCGCGAAGCGCGGTCGTCTCGGCCTGGATGCGGCGACTGTCGGCCGAGATGCCGCCCTGCAACGCGCGGGCAGCGGTGCTCTTGGAGTCGATCTTGCCCCGCAACCCGGCCGCGCTCAGGGCCGGTGAGCCCGGGCCGAGCAGGATGAGTGCCGCCACGATCGCGGCGCCGGCGATCGCGCGGGGGTTGAGCAGGCTGGAAGCTGCGCGCTGGACCATGGACGTTGGGTACGGGGTTGGCTGGTTGCCTACGGGGTTAGCTGCCGGGCTCGCGCGCTGTGCGCTCGGGCGCCACCAGACGCCGTTTCGCCCCTACTGCACGGTTCCCCCGATTTCCGCGCTTTGCGGGAAATTCGGCGCCGGCGACCCTACCAGGACAGCGTCGACGCGAAGACCGCTGCACCTCCTTTTGCAAGGAGTCGTGCAGGTGATCGGGCTGAACGCCCGATTGCGGGGCGCGGCCGTGCTCGCGAACCTCCTGACCGATGGCACCGGCCCGCTCTACTTCGGCTTTACGCTCTGAGGTATGGCCCCTCGGACCCAGTACGCGCACAGCGGCGACATCAGCATCGCCTACCAGGTGGCGGGGGAGGGGCCGATCGACATCCTCCTCGTTCCCGGCTGGCTCTCGCAGGTCGAGCACATGTGGGAGGAGCCCTCGGTCGAGCGGTTGTTCAACCGCTTCGCCTCCTTCGCGCGCCTGATCATGTTCGACCGCCGGGGTTGCGGATTGTCGGACCGGCTGTCCGAGCCGCCGGCGCTGGAGGAGGAGGTTCAGGACGTCGTGGCGGTGCTCGACGCGGTTGGCTCCGAAAGAGCCGCAGTCGTCGGCTACGCGGCGGGGGGACCGCTCGCCGTGTGGCTCGCCACCACCCTGCCCGAGCGGGTGGTGGCCCTGGTGCTCTACGCGGCCATGATCCGCACCACCGCCGCCCCCGATTACAACTGGGCCCTCACCCCCGAGCAGCGGGAGATGTCGATGGCCGAATCGGCGGCGCACTGGGGCGAGGGCGTGAATGTCCCCCTGGTGGCTCCTAGCCGTGCCGGCGACCTTCGCTTCGTCGAGTGGATGGGGCGCCTCGAGCGCCTGGCGGTCAGCCCGGGCACGATGGTTTCGATGGTCCGGGCATCCGCAACCGCCGACGTCCGCGACCGGCTGTCCTCGATCCGTGTGCCCACCCTGGTCATGCACCGCACCGACGACGCGCTCATCGACGTGCGCCACTCCCGCTACGCCGCCGCCGAGATCCCCGGCGCCCGCTACGTCGAGCTCGAGGGGGCTGACAACCTGATGACGGTCGGCGACACCGACGCGATCGTCGACGAGGCCGAAGAGTTCCTCACCGGCGGCCGGCGCGGCGTGGCTCCCGAGCGGGCGCTCCTGACTGTGATGTTCAGCGACATCGTCGACGCCACCGGCCGGGCGGCAGCCTTGGGGGACGGCCGCTGGCGCGAGCTGCTCGCCGATCACGACGCGGTGGTGCGCAAGGAACTCCGGCGCTTCGGTGGCCGCGAGGTCAAGAC
>DASZHF010000085.1:0-1842 GCA_035938095.1 Solirubrobacteraceae bacterium | reverse complement strand
CCAGGACGGCTCCTACCTGACCGAGCTGCTGCTCGACGAGGGCTACGAGGTGTTCGGGCTGGTGCGCCCGCCCAGCAACAGGCCGATGCCCAACATCGACCATCTCCGCGACCGTCTCACGCTCCTCGAGGGCGAGCTCGGGGAACCGCAGACGCTGCGGGTCGCGCTCGAGGCGGCCCGGCCCCAGGAGCTCTATCACCTCGCGGCTCCGACCTTCGTTCCGCAGTCCTGGGAGGACCCGGTAGGGACCCTGCGAGACGTCGGGGTGGCGACGGCGATGCTGCTGTCCGACGTGCGCGCCCTGGACCCTGCCGCCCGGGTCTACGTGGCCAGCTCGAGCGAGATCTTCGGCGCGACCGAGGAGTGTCCCCAGAACGAACGCACGGAGTGTCGCCCGACCACGCCCTACGGAGTGGCCAAGCTCGCCGCCCACCTGCTGGTCCGAACGCTGCGCGACCGCCACGGGCTGTACGCCTGCTCCGGCATCACCTACAACCACGAGTCGCCCCGGCGCCCGGAGCGCTTCGTCACGCGCAAGGTGACGCGGGCCGCGGCCGCCGTCAAGCTGGGTCTCGAGAGCGAGGTGGTGCTGGGCGACCTCGACGCCGTCCGCGACTGGTCCTACGCCGGCGACATCGTGCGCGGGGCCTGGCTCATGCTCCGCAGCGAGCGCCCCGACGACTACGTGCTGGCTAGCGGTGTCGGTCGCACCGTGCGCGAGCTCGCCGACGTCGCGTTCGCGTGCGTGGGATTGCGCGCCGCCGACCACGTGCGGGTCGACGCGGCGCTCCAACGATCGCTCCCCCCGACGCCGCCCGTGGGGGATCCGTCCAAGGCCCGGACCGAGCTCGGGTGGGCGCCGCGGGTCGGGTTCGAGGAGATGATCGGGGCCATGGTGGCGGCCGACCTCGAGCGCCTCCAAGAGCCGGTGGGGGAGCGCACGGCCTGAGGGCGCGGCTGACCGGGCGCGGGCCGACCGGGTGCGGGGCCGGCGGATGACCGGTCGCGGCCGACTGGGCGCGGGCCGTGGGTATCCTGGCCCGCCGGATGGCCAAGCCGATCTCCAAGGCCCGCCTGCGCCACATCGTCTGGCGCCTGAGGCGCGACGCGCCCGCGCTCCCCGGGGAGGCCGCGACGCGGACCCGTCGGCGGCTGCGTGACCGGCTCCTGCGCGCCGGGCCCTCGGGATGGCAGGCCCTCCGCGACGACCTCGCCCAGCGCTACCTGCGCGGGGAGGGGATCGAGATCGGAGCTCTGAACATCCCCCAGCGGGTTCCGCCCGACGTGCGCGTTCGCTACGTGGACCACGCCAGCGGCGCCGAGCTGCGCCAGATCTACGCCCACGAGCTGGCGCTCCACAACTGGCCGCTGGTCGAACCCGACATCGTCGACGACGGCGAACGCTTGACGAAGTTCGCCGACTCCTCGCTTGACTTCGTGATCGCCAACCACATGCTCGAGCATGCCGAGGATCCCATCGAGACGCTTCACCACTTCCTGCGCGTCCTGCGCCCCGGCGGGATCCTGTTCCTCACGCTGCCGGACGCGCGCCACACCTTCGACGGGCGCCGACCCCGCACGACCATCGATCACCTGTTGCGAGACCACCGCATGGGTGCCGAGATCTCCCGGCTCGAGCACTACGAGCAGTGGGCCCGGATCGTCGAGAGCGTGCCCGAGGACCGGATTCCTGACCGCGTCGAGCAGTTTCGGGCCGAGCGAACTCGCAACCACTTCCACGTCTGGGAGCTCGAGACGTTCCTCGCGTTCCTGTTCGCGCTCGAGCCGCCGGCGGACCTGGTCAGCGCGCACCAGGTGGACCACGAGTTCGCGGTCATCCTG
>DASZHF010000084.1:0-75599 GCA_035938095.1 Solirubrobacteraceae bacterium | reverse complement strand
TCCTGGCCGAGGGTCACGGGCACGGCGTCCATCAGGTGGGTGCGGCCGGACTTGACGATGCCCTGGAAGGTGCGGGCCTTGGCCGCCAGCGACCTCTCGAGCTTGGTCAGGGCCGGAAGCAGGCGGTTGGTCGCCTCGTCGAGAGCGGCCAGGTGGACGGCGGACGGGAATACGTCATTGGACGACTGGCCCAGGTTGACGTCGTCATTGGGGTGCACCCGTCGGCCCGCCAGCGAGGCGATCACCTCGTTGGCGTTCATGTTGGTCGATGTCCCCGAGCCGGTCTGGAAGACGTCGATCGGGAACTGATCGTCGTACTTGCCGTTGGCGATCGCGGCTGCCGCGCGCTCGATCCGGGCGGCGACGGCGGCGTCCATGAGCCCGAGCTCGGCGTTCACGGCGGCGGCCGCGCCCTTGATTCGAGCCAGCCAGTGGATCACCGACAGCGGGACCGTCTCGCCCGAGACCGGGAAATTCTCCACCGCCTTCATGGTCTCGGGTCCCCAGAGCTGCTTGGGCTCGGCCACGTCTCGCTCCTAGATTCGTTCGCCGGCAACGGGTGACCTTGAACGCTAGCTCACGAGCAGAGCGCGACCAGGGCACGCGCCGAGGGCGGCCCGCTCGCGCGCAGAACGCGGCCGGCTCACGCGCAGAACGCGGCCAGCTCTCGAGCGACCCCGACCGGATCGTCGTAGGCGATCAGAAATCCGGTGCCGGGGAGGACACGCAACTGCCCCTTAGGCACCAGGTCGAGCGCCTCCTCCGCCGTGGCCAGCGGATGCATACGATCCTGGTCCGCCCAGAGCAGCAAAACCGGAGGCTCGAGCCGCGGATAGGCGTCCAGGAGTTGGCGCTGGGGGCCCTCCGGCCAGCGCCGCGCGAACTTGGCCCACGAACGCGCCAGGCGGGCGTTGCCACCGACGTCGGCGAACGCGTGGCGTACGAGATCGCGCGCGCCCGGGTCGGCCCGCGCCGACAGGCGCAGGCCCAACTCGGGCCGGAAGGCCACCCGCACGAGGTGGGAGAACAGGCGATCGACACCGGGCAGCGCCGCGGGGGCGGCACCCACCCGCCAGGCGGTGCGCAGCAGCTGGCGCTCGGCCCGGCGATGCATTCGGTTGGGCAGCAGGATCAGGCGCGGCGGATTCAGGCGGCCGCTGATCACCGCCCGCAGGGCGATCTCCGCTCCCTCGCCGTGGCCTCCCACGGCGGCCCGGGGCCCGGCCACCTCGCCCACGAACCCGGACATCACCTCGGCGAACCAATCGAGCGTGTACGGATGATGCGGCCCCTGCTCGGAATCGCCGTGCAGGGGCAGGTCGGGGAGGATCACGCGAAAGCGATCGCTGAGGTGCTCGACCACCGGCTCCCACTCCTTGTGAGAGAGCAGGGCGGAATGGAACAGGACGATGGCCGGGCCCGTGCCCGCCTCGCGGTAGGCGACCCGGGCCCCGTCGAGGTGGTGGTAGAGCCGCAGCCTCACCCGCTGGCTCGCCCGGCCGCCAACCCGCTGCGAAAGGCGAGGATGACGGCGCGTGGCGCCCGGTCGAGCGTCCCGCCGTCCTGCTCCACCCGCCGCACCAGCTCGGCGTCTATCCCGTTCGTGCGCTCGCCGCCGCGCTCGACCGCGCCGATCAGGTACCCCAGCTCGAGAGCGACCCGAGGCGTAGTTGGGGCGCGCCGCGCGAGACGATCGGCGGCCTGGGTGAGGACCGCACCCACGCTCTGGAGATCACCCTCCGAGCGGGCGCGCTGAACGCACTGGGACAGCCGGCTGCCACCAGCGAGGGTGACCGGGGATGGAGCGCGGGCCAGGGCGCGCTCGATCGTGGCCGGACCCGCGACGCATCCCGAGGAGGGCGAGGCGCTCTCCCCACCGCAGCCCACGGTCACCCAGGCCAGGGCCAGCGCTGCGACAGCCCGGCTCGCCACGGGTCGGGAGCCCATGGCGGGGATCGTAGAGCGACGCCCGAGGGCCGGGACGGTCCGGATCCGGGACGGCTCCGACGCCATCCAGGGGCGGCCCGGAGCGCATCCGGGGCGGCCCGGACGGCATCCGCGGCGGCCGGGACGGCACCCAGGGGCGTTCCGAACGGCATCCAGGGACGGCCCGGACCGCGTCCCGGGGCGGCCGGGTGACAGGATTCGTGGGCGCGTTCACACCGGTCATCACAGCCGAAACCTGCTCGTCGCATCGCAAACTTGTCCAGACGCGGTGGACAAACCTCTGCAAAGCGATGTCAGCCTCCCGATCTTGTGACTCTATGGCCGACAAGCGACCTATGAGCAGTGATACCCAACCGCTTCCCCACTCGCGTCAGCTCGGGCTGACGACGTCACAGGCTGCGCGCGAGCTCGGCGTGTCGCTGAGCACGGTGCGCCGCTGGTCCGACCTCGGCTACCTGCCCAGCTACCGGACCCCGGGCGGCCAGCGCCGGTTCTCGCGTGAGCAGATCGAAGGCTTCCTCGCCTCGCTCGAGCGCAATCACCGGTCCCCGGAGGATCGCTGATTCCCGGCCCCGGGTACCTGGGTGCCGGTCCTCGCGCCCTAACGCACCGAGGCTTCGTTGATGCGCCGCTCGAGGTCCAGCTCGCGGTAGAAATCAGCGTCGTCGCGGTGGCGGTACTCGACGCCCTGGCCCGCGAGCAGCTCGGCCATCGCCTCGACGTAGCGACCCTCGAGCTGGCGGCCGGCCACGCGTCGCAGCTCGGTGAGCGCCTCGAAGGAGTTCATCCGGGTGCGGTAGGTGCCCTCGGCGGTCAGCGTGTCGTAGACCTCGGCCACGGCGACGATCTTGGCGATGTCGGGAATCTCGTCGTCCTTGAGGCCGAGCGGGTAGCCGCGGCCGTCTGGGCGCTCATGGTGAGCGATGACGATGTCCGCCACCGGCCCGTAGAGGCCGAGGTCGCGCAGCATGTCGGCGCCCAGCGCCGGATGCTGGCGGATGGCCTGCCAGTCGAGGTCGGCCAGCGTCCCTCCGCGGTCCATGGCCCGGTCCGAGAGCGCGAACTTGCCGATGTCGTGCAGCAGGCCGGCCGTATGAGCCAGCTCACAGTCGCGCTCGCTCAGACCGCAGTGATGGGCGATGTCGCGGGCGAAGGCGGCGACCGCGGCGCTGTGGCGCGCCGAGCGCGAATCGCGCACCTCGAGTGCGCGCACCAGGCCGGAGAGAACGCCCCAGGACAGCGAGGCGTATTCGCGCGCCCGCTCGCGAGCGGCCGCGACGAGGTGGTACATGTAGTTAAAGGCCACGACGACGATCAAGATGAATGCGCTGGCCGCGAGTCCGAACTTGGCGTACACGCCGGCGACCGCGACGGTCAGCGCGAGGTTGAGTACGAGTGCTGGATAGAACGCGCGGGGCGGGCGAAGGTTGGGGAGTACGGGCTCTCCCTCCACCGCGGCCAGCAGGGAGTTGGCGAGCAGGAAGTTCAGCGCCAGGGCCCCGGCGGCGACGGCGGCGAGGGCAATCTCGAAGCGGGCGTCGGTGTGGGAGACGCCGCGGCTCAGCGCGGCGAAGACGCTTCCCGCGGCCAGAGCGGGAAGGCCGGTGACGAACAGGTTGACCAGGACGATGCGCCAGTTGCGGCGCTGGGCGGGCGCGAGGACGAGCTCCGTCACGACGGTGAGCAGGAACACGGCCGCCGGGCCGAGGAACGCGACCGCGAGCATCGAGCAGGCAAAGGACGCCGAGAGATACGAGCGGGACGAGTACCGGGTGCGCGTGAGCTCGGCGCCGATCGCGCCCGCGAGCAGGACGAACAGGAGCGGGTCCGACAGCCGCCTGTGGGAGATCAGGGCGAACCACACCAGCGTCCCGGCCAGTCCGGCGCCAGCCACCGCGACGGCGGCGGCACGACGGACGGGCACGCGGGCCACCACCGGGGAGGCTTGCGCTGCCGTCACTCCACAGAAGGTAGCTTCCGCGCACGACGGGGTAGCGCGGTTGCGCGACCGGAGAAGGCGGCCGCCCGATCGGAGAACATGCGCGCCCGGCAGCGCGACTCGATTGGCTGCTCGAGCGGAAGAGGCCTCTCGCTGCCGTCACACGGGGGAAGTCAACTCCCCCGCGCGACGACAGCGGAGTCGGTCTTTAGACCGGCCTTGCGGCGGGGGCTACTAGCCCTTCCACCATCCACGCGGCTGCTGCATGGACCCTCCTCAGGGGTCGTGGGACCTGCAATGCCTGGCGCAACCTACCTAAACCTCCAGCTGATTGCATCATTTTGTCGCAAAAAGCCGTGCAATACCAGAGGCTTTCAGGCGGATTTGCAGGGATCTGATGGCCTCTCGCGTGCAATGCGCACGCTCAAGACGAGCGAGGCTGCGGCTTTGCTCAATGTCAGCCCCAACACCCTGAGGGCGTGGGAGCGCCGTTTCGGCTACCCCAAGCCCCAGCGGTCGGTGGGCAAACACCGCCTGTACACGCACGGGGAGATCGCCGCGCTGCGCGACGCGCTCCACGAGGGCCTGTCGATTTCCTCGGCCGTGAGCGTGGCACGTGAGGCATTGAGCAGCGAGAGCCACAGCCTGGTGGGCGCTCTTTCCTCACTTGAGCTTGACCGAGCCGACGCGGCCATGGAGGCGGCGCTGGCGCTGAGATCCCTGGAGCGCACGGTCGAGGAGGTTCTGCTGCCCTCCCTGGCCGAGGTGCGCCAGCGCCAGGGCGCCGACAGCGCGCCGTGGGCGCTGGCCGCCCGTTGGGGCAACGAGTGGCTCCGCCGGGCCCAGCGGCTGGCGCCGCCTCCGACGCGGCCGATCGCGGTGCTGGTGGGCGACGCCACCGGTGGCGACCTGGACGCCGACACGGCGGCGGTGCGCACGCTCGAGCTGTTCGCGGCCCGGGCCGGGGCGCGGGTGCTGAGTCTGCCGGTGCGCGGGGTGAGCGGGCTCGCCGACGTGCTGGCCTTCCTGACCCCGGGCCCCAACGCGATCGTGATCGCCGGGTCCGACGCCGACGACGACGCCGTCGCCCGCTGGGCCTATGCCGTACGCAGCGCTTCCGGGCCGGTTCCCATCTCGCTGTACCGGCGCGGCGGCCACGCCCAGCGCCTGCGCTCGCGCGGGATCACGGTCCTGTCCGATGCCGCCTCGATCGCCCAGCACGAGCTGTTCGACATGGTCTTCGCCGCCCAGGCGGCGCCGCTTGCCGCCGACGCCGTCCGCGCCCAGCGCGGACCCGAGCGCCTGAGACGGCAGGCCGCGGTATGAGCGCGCAGGCCGCACGCCGCCTGCAGGTCGTACCGTCGGTCGAGCAGCAGCCGGCGGTCGCCTTCTGCGGTCACTGCGGGGCTCGTCCGGACCAGCTGCCCACCGCCGACCTCAGCTCGCGGGTCTGCGGGAGCTGCGAGCTCGGGCTGCTGCTGGAGGCCCCGGGCGACGTCGCCCCGGGCCCAGGGGATCCGTTCGTGGTCATCAACGGGTCGCTCGTGGTGTGCGCCGTGTCGCAGGGGGCCGAGGACCTGCTCGGCGTCGGCGAGAGCGACGCCGTCAACCGCCACATCGGCGAGTTCCTGATGCCCGCCGACGTCGAGGCGCGGGGGCCGGACAACCTGGTCGGCGCGATTCTCGCCGCTGCCGTGGGCGACGGCGAGCCTCAGACCGTTGTCGTGCGTCCGGCGGACGAGTTCGGCGTGCGCCTGTGGGTGCGCATCGGGCCCTGCGGGCCGCCCCGGGCGGCCCTCCTGGTTCTGACCGCCGGGCGCGACTGAGCGCGTAGCCCGGTCCGTCGGCCGCTCGTCGGGTCGCGTTGGCCCGTCGTCCGGTCCGATCGGCCTGACGTCCGGTCCGGTCGCCTGACGTCCGGTCGATTGGCCCGTCGCCCCGGTCCCGCATGGGCCGGATTCCCAGTACCCCGGAGCGGGTAATACGTTCCTGGAGGGCTGAATCGGCTGGTCGGTCGTGTTGGCTGCGACGCCGGTCGAGGCCTCGTCTACGCGGAGCGGAGATCTCCTTCGAGTGCAGGGGAAAACCCGCGGTGCAGTGGGGGTTGCGCCCCTTGAGTATTGGGCCAAAATTGCCGATACATCCAGTTGTGAGTGTCGTCCGCACCAACGCTGCGGCCGCCCTCCTGGGTGTCAGCCCAAACACGCTGCGCAGCTGGGAGCGGAGGTTCGGCTTCCCATCGCCCCGGCGCACCAGCGGGGGGCACCGCCAGTTCGACCTGGCCGAGGTCGAGGCGCTGCGAGACGCCTTCGAGCAGACGCACAACATCTCTTCTGCCATATCGATCGCGCGCGAGCGCGGCGAGGGCCCGGCCTCCCCCGTGCGGCTGCGCTCGGCCTTCGGCCGTTTCGAGGAAGACCGCTGCGACCGGATCCTGGAGGAGAGCCTCTCGGTTCGCTCCGTGGAGCGCACCGTCGAGGAGGTACTCCTCCCCGCGGTCGAGTCGCTGGAGTGCAGCGACGGAGAGACCTCTCCCGAGTACGGGTTTGCGTGGCGCTACTCGAGCGGGTGGCTGGCCGCCGCGCTGCGGGTGGCCCCGGCGGCCTACCGCGAGCACGGGATCCTGATCTTCGATGCCAGCGCGGTCGGCGACTCCGACGCCCTCTACGTACAGGCGCTCGAGCTGTGCCTGCGGCGCAGCGGCCTGCGCACCCTCGCACTGTCGATCCAGCTCGATCCCGACCGGATGGCTCGCGCCCTGCGGGCGCTGCGCCCGACCGGGGTCGTGCTCGCCGGCCGGCGCGCGTCGCTCGACGCCCTCGGGCGCCTGGTGTTCGCCGCACGCCGGAGCGAGGGCGACGTCGAGGTCTTCGACTACCGCGGAGCGGTGCCCGAGACCGGAGCGAGCACCGTGACCCGCCTGGGACCGGGGGCACTGGCGGCGCGCGAGACGTTGCTGGAGCACCTGGACGGCCAGGAGCGCAAGCGGGTCGCCCCACCGCTGGGCTTTCCGTCCGAGCCGGACGCGATCTCGGCAGCCTCCTGAGGCCATCGCCCCCGGCGTAGCCCCCCTGGGGGGCGAAGCCGTTTCCTTTTGGCGCGTCCGCGCCGCCCATTAGCGTCCCGTGCGGGATGAGCCTGGTGCCCGGCGATCCGCTCGCCCACCGAGCGCTCGAGTCGCTCCTGCGCGCTCAGGCCAGCGTGCGCCGGCGGCTCGCCGCCGACCTGGAGCGCGAGGGGCTCTCCATGTCCGGCTTCTCGATGCTGGTCGTCCTGTCCACCGCGGACGGCGAGCTCGAGCTGCGAGCCCTGCGACGGCGGTTGCGGATCTCGAAGGCCACGGCCACCGAGGTCGTCTCGACGCTCGTGGGTCGCGGGCTGGTGCGCCGGCGCCGGTCGGACCGCGATGGGCGCGCCGTGCGCGTGGTCCTCTCCGGCGCGGGACGCGATCTCGTGGCGCGACTGTTCCCCGAGCACACGCGCCGCGTGACGGCGGCCTTCTCGGCGCTGGACGAGCGGGAGAAGCGCTCGCTGGCCGAGCTGTGCCGGAAGCTCGCGGCCTGAGCGGGCCCGAGATCGCACATCGCGGGCGCAGGGCCGGGTCGAAACCACACCTAGAATCGGGCGTCGTCATGCCCCACCGCAAGGTCGATCCGCAGCAGTCGTTCCCCGACCTCGAGCTCGAGGTGCTCGAGCGCTGGCGCGAGCGCGACATCTTCGCCGAGTCGCTGCGCCGGCGCGCGGGCGCCGAGCAATGGGTCTTCTACGAGGGCCCGCCGACCGCCAACGGCCCGCCCGGCACCCATCACGTGCTCGCCCGCGTGTTCAAGGACCTGTATCCGCGCTTCAAGACCATGTGCGGTTACCGGGTGGACCGCAAGGGAGGCTGGGACTGCCACGGCCTGCCGGTCGAGATCGCGGTCGAGCAGGAGCTCGGGATCAAGTCCAAGGAGGAGATCGAGGCCTATGGGATTGCCGAGTTCAACGCCCGCTGCCGCGAGTCGGTGTTCGCGTATGTGGAGGAGTGGAACCGGCTCACCGAGCGCATCGGGTTCTGGCTCGACCTCGACGACGCCTACCGCACGCTGGACAACGACTACATCGAGTCGGTGTGGTGGGCGCTGGCCGAGCTGCACCGCCGCGGGCTGCTGTTCGAGGCCGACAAGGTGGGGCCCTACTGCCCGCGCGACGGGACCGCGCTGTCATCGCACGAGGTCGCGCTGGGCTACCGCGACGTTGTGGATCCGTCGGTGTACGTGCTGTTGCCGGTCACCCGACCGGTGGGACCCCTGCGCGCGGGCGACGCGCTGGTCGTGTGGACCACGACACCCTGGACGCTTGTTGCTAATGCCGCGGTGGCCGTCGATCCCGAGCTCACGTATGTGCGGGCGCGAGCGCGGGGGGAGGTCCGGGTGGTGGCGGAGTCGCGGGTGGCCGCCGTGCTGGGAGAGGACGCCGAGGTGCTCGAGCGCTTCCGGGGCCAGGAGATCGTGGGGAGCGCGTACGAGCCCCCGTTTGACTTCATCCCCGCGGAGGCCTTCGGCGAGCGCGCGCACACCGTTCTGCCGGCGGACTTTGTCAGTGCCCAGGAGGGGACCGGGCTCGTGCACACCGCGATCGCGTTTGGCGAGGACGACTTTCGGTTCGGGATGGAGCACGGGCTGGCGGCCGTCAACCCGGTCCGGCGCGACGGGACCTACGACGAGCGCATCGGCCCCTATACCGGGCGCTTCGTCAAGGACGCCGACGAGGACCTGATCGAGGATCTGCGCCGGCGCGGGCGGGTGCTGGCCGCCGGTCGCTACGAGCACAGCTATCCGCACTGCTGGCGCTGCGGCACGCCGCTGCTCTATTACGCCAAGCCCTCCTGGTACATCGGCACCGCGAGCATGCGCGACCGGTTGCTGGCGGCGAACGAGACCGTCACTTGGTACCCGGCCCACATCAAGCACGGGCGGTTCGGCGACTGGCTGGCCAACAACGTCGACTGGGCGCTGTCGCGCGAGCGTTACTGGGGCACGCCACTTCCGATCTGGCGGTGCGACCGAGAGCCCGAGCACCTGCTGTCGGTCGGCTCCTTCGTCGAGCTCGAGCGGTTGTCGGGGATCCGGATCGCGGACCCGCACCGTCCCTTTGTGGACGAGATCGAGTTCGACTGCGCCCAGTGCCCGGGACGGATGCGCCGGGTGCTCGAGGTGATCGACGTCTGGTTCGACTCGGGCTCGATGCCCTTCGCCGAGTATCACGCCCCACTCGAAAACGAGGGAGTGTTCCGGGAGCACTTTCCGGCCGACTTCATCTGCGAGGCGCTGGACCAGACGCGGGGGTGGTTCTACTCGCTGCTGGCCGTCAACACGCTGCTCTTCGACCGAGCGCCCTATCGCAACGTGGTCTGCCTGGGCCTGCTCCTGGATCAGGAGGGGCAGAAGATGTCCAAGTCGCGGGGCAACACGGTCGACCCGTGGGAGGTGATCGACCGCTACGGGGCCGACGCGCTGCGCTGGTACTTCTTCACCGCCAAGCAGCCCTGGGACGGGTACCGCTTCGCGGTCGACACGGTGGGCGACGCGATCCGCCTGTTCCTGCGCCAGCTGTGGAGCACCTACCACTTCTACGTGCTGTACGCCAACGCCGACGAGGCCGCGCGCCACGCGGGGACCGGCGGACCGGATCGCGCGGCGCCGACCGAGCTGGACCGCTGGGCGCGCTCGCGCCTGGCCGCCACCGTGGCCGAGGTCCGGGACGGGTTGGAGCACTTCGACGCCACCCGCGCCGGACGGGCGATAGCCACGCTGGTGGATGACCTCTCGAACTGGTACGTGCGCCGCTCGCGCCGGCGTTTCTGGGAGGGTGAGCCGGCCGCGTTCGCGACGCTGCGCGACTGCCTGGTGACGGTCAGCCAGTTGCTCGCCCCCTTCACGCCGTTCATCGCGGACGAGCTCTACGACAACCTCGACGGGACCGAGCCCAGCGTTCACCTGTGCGACTTCCCGGCCCCGGGGCCGCGCGAGGAGGAGCTCGAGTTCGCCATGGACACGGCCCGGGCGGCCGTGCGCCTGGGGTTGGCCGCGCGGGCCCAGGCCAAGATCAAGCAGCGCCAGCCCCTGCGGGCGGCCGTGGTGGTGGCCGAGGGGCGCGAGCGAGCAGCGCTCGAGCGCCTGGGCAACGTCGTGGCCGAGGAGCTCAACGTCAAGCAGCTGCGCTTCGTCGCCGCGGCCCAGGAGCTGGGGCGTTACGAGATCAAGCCCAACTACCCGGTGCTCGGCCCCCGCCTGGGCAAGGCGATGCCCCAGGTGGCGGCGGCCCTGGCCGCACTCGATTCATCGACCGTGGTGGACGCCATCCGGGCCGGCCAGCCGGTGGGCGTCTTCGTGGACGGGCACGAGCACCAGCTCGCCGCCGACGACGTGCAGCTGACGCTGCGCCCCCTCGAGGGCTACGGCCTCGAGCGCGAGGGATCTCACGCGGTGGCGCTCGACCTCGAGCTCGACGAGGACCTCCGGCAGGAGGGCTGGGCCCGCGAGGTCGTCCACGCCGTGCAGAACGTGCGCAAGGAGACCGGGCTGGCCGTCGAGGACCGGATCCGCCTGAGCCTGGGGGGCGACCCGGAGCTGATCGATGCCGCGCGGGCCCACCAGGCCTACCTTGCCGGAGAGACGCTGGCTACCGAGGTGGCCTTCGTCGACGCGCTGGCCGACGGGATGGCGGTCACCCTCGACGGGCGCGGCCTGCAGGTCGCGGTCGAGAAGACGGGGTGAGGCGAGCGGCCGGCTGAGGCGAGCGGCTGAGACGAGCGGAGAGGGCGGCTGAGGCGAGCGGCCGGCCTAGGTGGCGACGAGCTCGAGCTCGACCTCGAGCTTCTTCTTCGGGTAGGCCCCGATGATCTTCTTGGCCACCTGGCCGTTGCGGAACAGGATCAGCGTGGGGATGGAGAGCACCTCGAAGGTGATCGCCGTCTGCTGGTTGTCGTCCACGTTGAGCTTGACGACCTTCAGGTCCTCGCGTTCGGCGGCCATCTCCTCGAGCACCGGAGCGACGACCCGGCACGGGCCGCACCAGGGGGCCCAGAAGTCGACGAGCACCGGCCGCTCGGATTCGATTACCTCGGCCTGAAAGTTGTTATCCGTGACCTCGTTGACATTCGCTGCCATTCCAAGCTCCTTAGTGGTCGCCCCTGCTCCTACTGCTGCACTATACAAAGTGTAGTGACCTGGGCGCAGCGGAGCCTCAGGGGGCCAGCGCAGAAACGATCCGAGGCGAGATGAACACCTCGGTCAGCCCCGCCAACACGAGCACGGGAATGGCCAGACCGACCGTCACGGCGGTGGCGGCCATGAGCTGGTTCCAGTCGCCTCGGCGGCTGGCCACGATCCACGCGGCCAGGGGCAGGAACAGGGCCGTCAGCTCGGGAAGGGCATGGGGAGTCAGGGCCAAGAGGAGGAGCCCCGGCGACATGCGCAACCGGGCCGCGAGGGTCCCCGCGTTGGTCCCGAGCAGATAGGCCTGGGCGCTGAGGGAGAAAGCGATCGCGCCGACCACGAAGGCAACCGCCAGGGGGCCGGCGTGCTCGTGGACGCGGCGCCAGACGCCCTGCTTGCCCTCGACCTGAAGGGGAAGAGAACTACGGGCTATGAACCCGGCCACGCAGGCCATCGCGTGAAGCGCCAGCACCAGCGAGTTGCGCAGCAGGACATCGGCGACGTCCTGCCAGTTACCGACGGCGTCGCGACTGATGGCGTCGACGGTGCGGGAGGAGGGTTCGGTGAGCGTCGCGATCAGCCACACCGCGGCCAGCAGGGCGACCGCGATCGAGGCGGACGCGAGGACCCACGTCCGCACCACCGGCCCGGGGCTTGCATTCCAGGCCGCCAGGGCCGCCCGCGTGTCGCGCCAGCCCTGGACCAGGGCGAAGTGGGTGGCCTCCATGGCGTGTTAATCGGCCGCTCGGGGCCGGCGCCTGAACGCCGGGCCGGGTGGGGTGGGGCCGGGAGTGGGGGCCGCTGGCCTGAAGGGGCCCGGCCTGGCGCCTGAACGCCGGGCCGGGCCGGGTGGGGCCGGGAGCGGGGGCGCCGGCGGGGACGGCAGCGGGGACGTACCGTGAACCACCGGTGGCCTCAGACGGACGAGGGGTCGTGCTCTGGGTCGCGCTCGCGCGGCACCGGACCGGGCGCAGTGACCACGGGGCGGCGGAAACGCAGCTCCGGGACCAGCCAGATGGCCTCGACCGCTATCCGCCAGGACATCTTGCTCGTCCCCACCCGCCGGTTGCGAAAGACGATCGGCACCTCGACCACCCGGAATCCAGCCCGCGAGGCCCGGTATGTGAGCTCGACCTGGAAGGCATAACCCTGAGAGCGCACGCTGTCCAAGTCGATCGCTTCGAGCACTTCGCGGCGAAAGCATTTAAACCCGCCGGTGAGATCCCGCACGGGAAGGGATAGAACGAGCCGGGCGTACTCGCAGCCGCCCCGGCTCACGAACCGGCGCAGGAGCCCCCAGTCCGTGACCCCGCCTCCGGGCACGTAGCGCGACCCGAGGGCCAGGTCGGCCCCGTTCTGCACCGCCGCGAGCAGGCGGGCGAGGTCGGAGGGGTCGTGCGAGAAGTCGGCGTCCATTTCCATGACGTACCCGGCGCCCGCCTCGAGGGCGTACCGGAATCCGGCTAGGTATGCGGGGCCAAGCCCGGCGCGCTCGGATCGGTGCAGCACCTCGACCTCCTCGTACTCGGCCGCCAGGCGGTCGGCGAGCCGCCCGGTGCCGTCGGGGGAGTTGTCGTCGACAACGAGGATACGAAAGCCCGACGGCGCCGCCTCACGGAGGACTCCGTAGGCCGCGGTAAGGATCGGCTCGAGGTTGTCGGCCTCGTTATAGGTGGGCAGGATCAGCCACGCGGGACCGGGCATCTGGCGCTTACCCTAGTGACCGCGTGTCCTCAGCGACCGATCCCGCGGCCTCCGTTGACCCGTCCAACAGCGCGATTGCCGCCGCGCTGGACGAGTTGGGTGACCTGTACGAGCTCGACGGCGCGATCGTGCACCGGGTGGTGGCCTACCGCAACGCGGCCAAGGCGATCCGTGACGCCCCCGTGTCGGTGGCCGCCCTGGCGCGCGCGGGCCGCGCCACCGAGCTCGCGGGCGTGGGACGCACGCTCGAGCAGAAGATCCTCGATCTGATCAATACCGGCTCGATTCCGGCCGCCGAGAAGCTGCGAGCGAAGTTTCCCCCGGGGCTGATCGACATCACCCGCCTGCCCGGCCTCGGCCCCAAGCGGGCCCGCTTCCTGTTCGACGAGCTGGGGATCGACGGGCTGGCTGCCCTGCGCGAGGCGGCCCAGCAGCAGCGACTGCGTCAACTGCGCGGATTCGGCCCGCGCTTCGAAGAGGGGGTGCTGGCTGCGCTGGCGGCGGGCGCAGGGGCCAAGCCCGCGCCGCGCGTCCTGCTCCCCCGGGCCCTGGGGATCGCGGAGCAGATCGAGGGCGGCCTGAATGCCGCCGCGCCGGGCGTGGCCGACCGCCTCGAGGTCGCCGGCTCCGCCCGGCGAATGGCCGACAGCGTCAAGGACCTCGACCTCGCGGCCGCGAGCGAGCAACCGGAGCGCCTCGTGGCAGCGCTAGGCGAGCTCGAGTTGATCGAAAGCTCCCAGGTCGCTGCGCCCGGAGGGGCGCGCGGCGCGGCGCGGCGCGCGCCCGCGGGGGCGCGAGCCCGGACTCACACGGGCCTCCCGGTCGAGCTGCGCGTGGTAACGCCGGACCGGTTCGGCAACCTGCTCCAGCACCTGACCGGGTCGGGCGAGCACAACCTCGCCCTGCGCGAGGCCGCGGCGCGGCGAGGGCTGCACGTCTCCGAGTACGGGGTGCTCGACGACGCCACCGGACAGGAGCATCACCACGCTCGCGAAGAAGACGTCTACGCGTTGCTCGGGATGGAGTGGATCGAGCCGGAGCTGCGCGAGAACCGAGGTGAGCTCGAGGCCGCCGCCCGGTCGAGCGCGGGGGAGCCCGGTCTTCCCACGCTCGTCGGGCTCGCGGACATCAGGGGCGACCTGCATTGCCACACCATCGCCTCCGATGGGCGCAACACAATCGAGGAGATGGCTCGGGCCGCGCTCGAGCGGGGCTACGAGTACCTGGCGATCACGGACCATTCGGCGAGCCACGGCTTCGGCAACGACGTGCAGCCCGACGAGCTGAGGCGTCAGATCGCCCGAGTGCGAGAGATCAACAGCCGCCTCGACGGCATCGAGGTGCTGGCCGGGAGCGAGGTCAACATCCTCCCCGACGGAAGCCTCGACTACGAGGATCAGCTCCTGGCCGAGCTCGACTGGGTCATCGCCAGCGTGCACACGGCGTTCGGAATGAGCGAGCGCGAGATGACCGACCGCATCGTGGCGGCCATGGAGCATCCCCTGGTGGACGCGATCGGACATCCCACCGGGCGCAAGATCGAGCGTCGCCCGCCCTACGCGGTGTCGATCGACGAGCTCATAGACGCGGCGGCCCGGACCGGGACGATGCTCGAGATCAATGGCAACCCCGACCGCCGCGACCTCTCGGACATCCACGCCCGCGCCGCCGCCCAGGCCGGCGTCCGCGTCCTGATCGACTCGGATGCCCACGGCGTCAACACGCTGGGCATGATCCGCTGGGCGCTGGCCACGGCCCGGCGCGCGTGGCTGACGCCGGCCCAGGCGGCCAACACACTGCCGTGGGAGCACTTCGCGACGCTGCGCAAGCACGCCGTGCGAGCGGGGCCCTGAGGGCCCGGCTCCGGGTCAGGGCGCTGACAGGCGCCCTTCAGGACGGGGGCGGATCTGCCGATCATGCGCCGATTTCTCTTTAGAAACACGGCCCCGATGCCGATGTCGCCTTCAAATGCTGCCCAGGGTCCCCCCGCTTCCCCGGCGGGGAGTACGTGCGTTTACCCCGAAGACTCGTGCCTGTGTAACGGCCATCCTGGCCGCGGCCACGCTGTTGCTGGTGTCCGCCCCGGCCCAGGCCGTCGCCCCGTTTCCGATCACGGAGACCTTCAAGAACTCGACCGTCGGCGCGGCATGGCACCTGGGCGGCTCGGCGACGCTCACGGCGCCCGGCATCGACTCCGGTGGCAACGGCTGGCTGCGACTCACCGGCGCCGCCAACAACCAGGCCGGCTACGCCTACTACGACACGGCGTTCCCTTCCACCCAGGGCTTCATGGCCCAGTTCGACTATGCCGTCTACGGCGGGTCGACCCCGGGCGCCGACGGGATGTCGTTCTTCCTCTACGACGGCTCGGTCACCTCGGCGCAGTTTCAGATCGGACGCTTCGGCGGCTCGCTGGGATACGCGCCCTGCAGTACCGACAGCCCGCCCGCCCCCGGCCTCAAGAGCGCCTACATCGGTCTCGGCCTCGATGAGTACGGCAACTGGGCCAATACCGGCGACTGCAACAAGAACGGCGGCCCAGGCTTCACGGCGAACATGGTGGGCGTGCGCGGCTCGGCGGCCAACAACTACCCCTGGCTGTCCGGGACCACCGCCACCCAGTCGCTGGCCGGGAACCGGTCCAACTTCCGCCACGTGACGCTGGTGGTGACCCCCGACCACAAGCTGACGGTCACGATCTCCTACCCGGACGGGACCAGCCAGACGACGATCAACGCCTACCAGCTGCCGGTCAGCACTCCGGCCACCCTGAAGCTCGGGTTCGCGGGCTCGACCGGAGGGCTCAACAACATCCACGAGCTGCGCAACCTGTCGGTCACCGTGCCCGTCGACCTGACCACCACGGTCACCGGCCCGGCTGGCCACGATCGCAGCAGCCCGGCGACCTGGACGGCGACCGTCAAGAACAACGGACCCAACGACACGACCGGCGCGACGGTGGCCGCGACGGCGGGCGTGCCCGACCTGAGCAACATCTCGTGGACGTGCTCGGGGACCGGGGGCGCAACCTGCGGCGCCGCCTCCGGAACGGGCGTGCCCAACGACACCAACGCCAACCTTCCCTCGGGCTCGAAGCTGACCTACCTGATCACCGCCACCGCCGCGGCCGACAGCGACTACGCGCAGATCACGGTCAACGCACAGCCGGGTCCCGGCGAGGGAGACACCAACCCCGCCGACAATCAGGCGTCCTTCAAGACCGACCTCACCCCGGTCAACGACGTCGTGCCCACCTTCAGCTACGACGGCACGACGGCGTCGCTGACGAGCAACGGCACCTGGCGGGGCGGCGATCTGGCCTACACCGACCAGTGGCAGCGCTGCAACGCCGGCGGAACGGGGTGCGTCAACATCGCGGGAGCGACGAATAGCACCTACACCCCCACTGCGGCCGACACGGGGTCCACCATCCGCCTGGGAGTGACGGCCACAAACGCCGCCGGCTCGGCCACCGCCTACAGCGCGGTGTACTCGCTGTCGACGTCGATCACCGCCCACCCGGCGAGCCTGACCAACAGCCCGAACGCCAGCTTCAGCTTCACCTCACCGGACCCGTCCGCCGGCTTTCAGTGCCAGATCGACGGAGGAGCTTGGACCTCGTGCACTTCGCCCACCAGCTACAGCTCGCTGGCCGACGGGAGCCACACGTTCAGCGTGCGCGCGAAGCGGGGCTTCCTGGTCGACCCCAACCCGCCGAGCTACACGTGGACCGTAGACACGTCGACGAACGTCTCCCTGACGGCACCCTCGGCCGGCCTGACGAACAACAACCAGCCCACCGTCAAGTTCACGGGCGAGGCAGCCGACACGGTTGCGCTGCTCGTCGACGGCACCCAGGTCGCGGCCGGCAGCATCGACAACACGGGCCACGGCCAGATCGCGCTGCCCTCCGCGCTCGCCGACGGCAACCACACCTTGAAGGTCAACGCCGCCGACGCCGCCGGCAACACCGCAAGCTCCCAGGTCTCCATCACCGTCGACACCTCGACCAACGTCACCATCACCACACCGGCCAACGGCACCCTGACCAACAACAACAAGCCCACGGTCACCTACACCGGCGAGGCGGGCGACACCACCGCTCTACTCGTCGATGGGACCCAGGTCGCCACGGGCACCATCGACAACACCGGCCACGGGCAGATCGCGATCACCAGCGCGCTGGCTGACGGTGTCCACACCCTGAAGGTCACCGCCCAGGACGCCGCCGGCAACACCGCCAGCTCCCAGGTCTCCATCACGGTCAAGACCTCGACCAATGTCGCGGTCGCCACCCCCGCCAATGGCACCCTGACCAACAACAACCAGCCGACGGTCACCTACACCGGTGACCCGGGCGACACCACCGCTCTGCTGATCGACGGCACCCAGGTCGCCACCGGCACCATCGACAACACCGGCCACGGGCAAATCGCGATCCCCAGCGCGCTAGCAGACGGCAACCACACCCTCAAGGTCACCGCCACCGATTCGCTCGGCAACACCGCATCGGACCAGGTCACGATCACCGTCGACACCTCGACCAACGTCAACATCGCCACCCCGGCCAATGGCACCCTGACCAGCAACAACCAGCCGACAGTCACCTACACGGGCGAGGCGGGCGACACCACCGCTCTGCTAGTCGACGGCACCCAGGTCGCCACCGGCACCATCGACAACACCGGCCACGGCCAGATCGCCCTGCCCTCGTCGCTCGCCGACGGCAACCACACCCTGAAGGTCAACGCCGCCGACGCCGCCGGCAACACGGCTTCCTCCCAGGTCACGATCACCGTCGACACCTCGACCACCGTGACGCTGACCGCGCCCGCCGCCGGGCCCACCAACAACAACCAGCCCACGGTCACCTACACCGGCGAGGCGGGCGACACCACCGCCCTGCTCGTCGACGGCACCCAGGTCGCCACCGGCACCATCGACAACACCGGCCACGGCCAGATCGCCCTGCCCTCGTCGCTCGCCGACGGCAACCACACGCTTCAGGTCAACGCCGCCGACGCCGCCGGCAACACCGCCAGCTCCCAGGTCTCCATCACGGTCGACACCTCCACCAACGTCAGCATCACTTCGCCGGCCGCGGGACAGACCAACAACAACCAGCCCACCGTCAAGTTCACGGGCGAGGCCGGCGACAGCGTGGCGCTCTACGTCGACGGCACCCAGGTGGCCAACGGCAGCATCGACAACACCGGGAGCGGGCAGATCACGCTGGCCTCCACGCTCGCCGACGGCAACCACACCATCAAGGTCACCGCCACCGAACCGGTCGGCAACACGGCGTCCTCCCAGGTCTCCGTCACCGTGGACACCGACTCCCCGTCACCGACGTTCACGCAGACTCCCTCCAGCTCTTCCCAGGGCCCCTCGACGTTTACGTTCACCAGCGACGTCGACTCGACGTTCATGTGCAGCATCGACGGGGGGGCTTCCACCGCATGCTCGAGCCCGGTCACCTTCAACCTCCCCAACGGGACCCACACCATCTCGGTGATCGCCGTCGACCCGGCCGGTAACCACAGCGCGCCGAGCACCTACACGTGGACCGTCGGGGGATCGTCCGGCTCGACCGGCGGCTCAAGCTCGTCGGGCTCCGGATCTGACCCCCCGAGTGCGACGCCTTCGCCGGCGGCAGACGCAGCGGCCAATGACCCGTCCCAGGATGGAAGCGATCCGGGCGGCACGGCGGACCTGACCGCGGCTGCCGCGAGTCTCACGCTGCAGTGCAGCGACCGGCCGCTGGTGCTCACCAACGCCGTGAGCATCGGCGGACACGTGCTGCTCGAGGGCGTGGCCGCCAAGCAGTTCGTGGGCAAGAAGATCACGATCGTCTTCGGGCCCCACTCCAGGCTGGTCTCCAGGACGTTTGTGCGCCCCAACGGGACCTTCTCGACCACGGTTCCCCAGCCGCCCGCGAACGTGCGCCGGACCAACCAGGCGCGCTACCAGGCGGTCCTCGGGTCCACGAGATCACTCAGCCTCAAGCTCTTCCGGCGCATGCTGATCACCCGCGTGCGAGTTCACAACGGCACGGCCACGATCTCGGGCGCGGTCATCCGGCCTCTGGCCAACCCGTCCCTCCCGATCGTCCTCAGCCGGCGGGTCGACTGCAGGCACGACGTCGTGGTCAAGCGCCTCAAGCCCGGGCCCAACGGGAGCTTCCAGGCGACGGTCACCGCAGCGAATGGGGTGCAGGCCGGTGTCTACCGGCTCCAGACCAAGGTGCCCAAGACTCCCGGCAGCCACCACGTCTCCCCGACGTACACGCTCCCTCAGGTCATTCAGTTCCGCTGAGCAGGCGGGGCAATAGCTCCCGCGCCACGGTCTCCTGGAAGGCGCTCAGCCGGTAGGCGCTGAGCAGTTCGCTCGCCCGGCCCGCATAGCCGGGCAGCGGATCGTCGAGCGCCAGGCGCAGCGCCCGTGCGAGGTCGTCTTCCACCAGACGAGGATCGAGCTCCCGCGCCATGGGTAGCGCCGCGTAGGGGCCGGGGGCGGAGGTGGTGACGAGCAGGCAGCCGTCGACCAGGGCCTCGAGCTGCGCGGCTCCGTAGTCCTCGCGGCGCGGAGCGGTGACGAATACGCGGGCGCGGCGCAGGAGGGCGCGGTAGTCATCCGGCGCCAGCCGGCCCGTGAGACGAACGTCCCGAGCCCGCTCCACCCGGCGCCTCCACGCCCCGTCGAGCGAGCCGGCGACGAACAGCTCCTCGCCCTCCCGCCGGACGCGACTCCAGGCCTCGAGGACGCGGTCCAGGCCCTTCTTGGTCGGGTTGGCCGCGTAGGTGATGGCGGCGATGTCGCGCGGCCCCCCGGTCGGCCCCGATGGCTCCACCGGGATCGGAACGACGACGCCGCGCTCGGGCGGGAGCGAGGCCTCGCGCATCGCGCCCGCGCTGGCGGGGACCAGCAGGTCGGCCTGCGCGAGCCGGCGGCGCTCAAGCGGCCGCTGCCACACGCCGTGGCGCCCGGGCCGGTTGCCGGCCGCCGGGGCGTCGAAGCGGATGGCGCCCGGCCGCGGCCACAGCAGGGCCGCGGTGACGGTCGAGTACAGCAGCGAGCGGGGCTGGTGGGTGGCGATCGCCGCGACCGCGGCCCGGCGGGCGGCGAGCGCCCAGACGAGGTCGGTCAGAGCGTAGGTGCGAACCTCGGGCGCCGGGCGAGCGGTGACGAGCGCGACGCGCGCGCCCGCGAGCTCGAGCGCGGTGGCCAGCTGCGCGTCCGCGGTCCGCAGTCCCGTCGTCGAGCCGAGCGAGACAACCGCCACATCGAGACCCGCCACGGCTACGTTGAGTCCCGGCGCGGGCCCGGCGCCTCAGACGGCCCCGTTGAGCTGCTGGGGGCGGATCGCGCGAAACCCGGTCGCGCGCACCAGCGAGATCGGTCGCAGCGGCGAGGTCTTCTCGATGTAGAACTGGGCCCCGTCGCGCTCCTCGATCGCCGCGACGGCCGCCTCCTGGCGGCGCCAGTACAGGGACAGGATGATCGGCAGCCCGGCCGCGATGCCGGGAATCTGGGGCGCGAGGAAGGCGAGCGCTCCGAATCCCAGCGTGTACAGGAGGAGCGGCCACAGGCGGTTGAGCAGGGCGGCGGCCGGTCGCTGCTCGGGAAGGGCGTTGGTGGCCTTGGCTCCGGCCAGCAGGCGTGCGATCGGGGGGTTGACCTCGGCCCGCCGTCCCAGCATCAGACCGATCAAACCGGCTACCAGCCACCATCCGATCGCGGCCACAATGACTCCGCTGTTGCCGCCCGCGCCGGCGACGGTCAACGCCGCCAGCACGGTGGCGGCGGCCGCACTGAGCAGCACCGTCGTCTTCAGAAAGTCGACGAAGCGCACCGCCGCGCGTCAGGACTCGAGCAGCGCGTCGAGCAGTCCGCGCACTCCCATGGGCCCGTCCACGAGCAGATCCGCTTCCTGCTCGAGGGCCGGCGGAGTCTCGTCGGAGCGCACGCCTATGCATACGACCTCGGTCAACCGGCCCTCTTCGACGAGTCCGCGAAGACTCCGGAAGGCGTCGAGGTCGGTGGTGTCGTCGCCCACGTACATGGCGGTCTCCACCTCGGCCGACCGTAGGAGCGTCGTCACGCCACGCCCCTTGTTCAGCTCCACCGGCGGCCGGACCTCGAGGACCTTGCGTCCCCAGTGCACGACGAGCCCGGACTCCTCCGCCCGCCGGGCGAGCTCGGTCACGGCGGCGTAGGCCGCCGCCTCGTCCGGCGCGCCGCGCCAATGAAAGGCGGCGATCGCCTCTTTGTCCTCGCGCCGCACGCGCAGGCGGTCGAGGCTGGAGTTCCATTCCTGAGCGACGAAATCGTTGATCCGCCGGGTCCAGGACGCGACCTCGGGATCGAGCTCGACCTCCGTGGCGCCGGGCCGCAACAGCTCGCCCCCGTGGTTGCCGATGTAGGCGATCGACCCAATCGAGACGATCTGGCGCGCGTTGGTTGCGCGCCGACCACTGACGCACGCCACCAGCCCATAACGCCGGGCCACGGCAATCAGCAGCGAGCGGGTCGCCTCGGGAACGTGGGCGTCCGCGGCGTGGCGAACGATTGGGGCCAGCGTCCCATCCACGTCGAGCAGGACGGCGGCTCGGGATGGATCGGCGCGCAGCGGCTCGAGTGCCTCGACCAGCGTTGCGGCGGGGGACACGCGCTCTAGTATGGCGCGATGCCGCACCATCGATCGCTCAAGCTGGCGGCGATCGGGACTGCAGCTGGGCTGTTCAGCGGATTGTTCGGAGTGGGCGGCGGTGTGGTGATCGTGCCCCTGCTGATCCTCTGGCTCGGCTATCGAGAGCACGAGGCGGTGGGAACGTCGCTGGCCGCGATCGTGATCATTGCCTTCTACGCGGCCGCCACGCAGGGCGTGTACGGGCACGTCCACCTGCTCGACGGCGTGCTCGTCGGGGTTCCCGCGGTGGGTGGGGTGCTGCTGGGGACCTGGGTGGCACAACGCCTACCCGCGCGAGCGATATCGCTGGCCCTGGCGGCGCTGCTGGTGGCGAGCGCGGTCGAGGTGGTCGTGCGGTGAGCCGGTGAGCGCCGGCGATCCGGGTTATCGGTCCATAACGTGATCGGGTCGGTCCTGATCGGACTGTGCGGCGGTGTACTGGCCGGCATGACGGGAGTCGGCGGGGGCATTCTGTTCGTGCCCGGGTTGGCTGTCTTCCTGAGCCTCAGCCAGGTCGACGCCGAGGCGACCTCGCTCGTGGCCATCGTTCCGGTCGCGATCGTCGGGGCCTGGCGGCAGCTCGGCTATGGCAACGTCAGGCTTCGAGACGCACTCCCGATCGGGCTGCTCTCGCTGGCCGGAGCGTTCGCCGGCGCGACTCTGGCCGACACCCTCTCGGATCGGGCGCTGCGCGTGGGCTTTGCCCTCGTGCTCCTGTTCGCCGCCGCTTCACTGGTCCGACGGGCCCTGGGCACGGCAGACACCCCGGCGCGCGCGAGCACGCCCGAGGCGAGCCTGGAGGCCCACGATCAACAGCCCGGCTGACACCGGCCCCCGCCCGCCCCCCAGGCCCCGGCCGGATAAGCGTCCACAACTGCAAGCCACTATCCCGAGAACGCGCAGGGTGCGAGTAGACTGGGGCAGCAATGGGTCTTGATAATCCGCTCCATATCGCGATCCTCCTGCTGATCGTGCTGCTCGTGTTCGGAGCCCGGCGCCTGCCCGAGTTGGGCCGCTCGCTCGGGGAAGGGATGCGCGGCTTCAAGGATGCGATCACCGGAGACAGCTCTCGTGATCGCGAGGCGCCCCAAGCGGCGCCCGCGGCGCCGACCGATCGCGAGATCGGCGCCCGGCCAGCGGAACCGGCGTCGAAGCCGAGCGAGCCCCCGGTGGGTGTCGACCGCTCGGCCCAGGAGCCCACCCGCACCGCCGAGCACTCCTGACGCGGTGCCGCGGCCTCCAACGCGGCGCCTCCGGGTAGCCGCCGGGATCGCGGCCCTGGCCACCGCGCTGTTGGCCGCCGCGATCGCGGCCTCGGGCTCGACCACGGCCAAGCGTCACGTCCGCCGGCCCGACTCCGGAGTGCGAGGAGACGTTCTGTACGGTCCGACCTGTCCGGTGCAGCGGCCGGGCCAGAACTGCACCCGTCCATACCAGGCCACCATCAGGGTGTTGCGCGAGCCCGGCGGACGGCTGGTCGCCTCGCCCCGATCAGACCAGGCCGGCCACTTCTCGGTGCGCCTGGCTGCCGGCCAATACCGCCTTGACCCCGTGTCGGGGCATCCGTTCCCGCGGGCTCGTCCCCAGCAGGTCACGGTCCGCGCCCACCGCTTCACCCACGTGGTCATCAACTTCGACAGCGGCATCCGCTGAGTCGCTGCCGTACTCTGCCGCCGCAGTGCATCCCCTGCTGCGACTGATTCCAGTCGTACTGCTGAGCGTATTCGCGGCACCCGCGCCCGCGCCAGCCGACTGGACGACCTACCAGGGCGCCACCAGCCGCGCCGGAGTGGTCGCGGACGCGCCGCCGTTCGCCGGATTCCAGCGGCGCTTCTCTCAGCGGGTGGACGGGGAGATCTACACCCAGCCACTGATCTCCGGCGGCCGGGTATACGTGGCCACGGAGAACAACTCGGTCTACGCCTTCACCACCAGCGGCGCACTGGTGTTCCGGCGCCACCTCGGAGCTCCGGTTCCCGGCAAGGACCTGCCCTGCGGCAACATCAATCCGTCCGGGATCACGGGCACGCCGGTGCTCGCCGGAGGGCGGCTCTACGTCGTCGCCTTCCTGCGAGCGGGGCCCCATCACATCCTCTTCGGACTGGACCCGGTGAGCGGACGCGTGGTCTCGCGCCAGCGCGTGGATCCAGCCAACCGCATCACCCAGCAGCAGCGCGGCGCCCTGCTCGCCGACCACGGGCGCATCTACATTCCCTTCGGGGGCCTGTTCGGCGATTGCGGGACCTACCACGGCGTCGTCGTGTCCGCGGCCATCGTCGGCGGCCGGACGAGCATCTTCAGCGACCCGGCGCGCAAGGCCGGGATCTGGACCCCGGGCGGGCTCAGCGAGGAGCCGGACGGCAACCTGCTCGTGGCCACGGGCAACGGCTCGGGGCCGGGCAACCTCGGCTACATCAACAGCGTCATGCGCCTGTCTCCCGGCCTCGTGCGTCAGGCGTACTGGGCCCCCAGCGATTGGTCGTCGTTGTCGCGTTCCGATACCGACATCGGCTCGCTGGAGCCGCTGCCGCTTCCGGACGGCCGTGTCTTTCAAGCTGGCAAGGATGGCAACGGCTATCTGCTGCCGCGCGGTCTGGGACACATTGGCGGAGAGCTGTTCAAGGCGGGCATCTGCGACAGCGCCCTCGGGGCGCCCGCGCTGTCCGGCTCGATGGTCCTGGTCCCATGCGCGAGCTCGCTCGTGGCCCTGCGGCTGTCGGGCGACCGCTTCTCGGTGGCCTGGCGCCGGTCCGGAAACGCCAGCACTCCGGTCATCGCCGGGAGCGCCGCGATTTACATCAGCGGAGACCAGCTGATCGCGGTGGGCCTGGCCGGAGGAAGACAGCTGGCGAGCGTCAACGTGGGCGGCGGGGCGAACTCGTTCCCGGCACCGGCGGGCAGCGGTGACCTGGTGGTAGCTCCGGCGGGGCGCTCGGTCATTGGCTTCGGCGGGGGGTAGCGGAACCGGTCGTCCGAAGCGTTGCGCGCCGGGCGGGTGGTCGCGCCGGGCGGATGGACGCGCCGGGCGGATAGGGTTTCCCCGAGCGAGCCGTGGAAAGCGCCTTCTACTCGACCTCCGCGCAAGTCTCCTTCGCGCTGCTCGGGCTGTGGTGGGTGGTGGTGGCCGAGCGCCGGGGCGAGTGGCGTGAGCGGGCCAGCCGCCGCCGCCAGGCCTACACCGTCTCCATGTACTTCATGCTCCCCGGGATCATGAGCCTGGGGTCGCTGGTCTCGGCCGGCCAGACCACGGTCTGGAGGCTCACCTTCGGGCTCGCGGGCGCGCTCGGCGTGCTGGAGACCGTGGCCGCCCTGTGGGAGACGCGCACACAGGCCGACTACCGCGGCCGGGTGGGCGCGCTGCTGGGGGTGACGCTGCCGTTCTACCTAGCCGTGGTGGCGGTGGCGATCCAAACGACTTTGGCCAAGGACCTGGGAATCAACCTCAAGGCCCTGGAGACCGAGGCGGTGGTGGTCTCGGGGCTCCTCTTCCTCGGCGTCAACTTTGCCTGGCTGCTGTTCTTCGAGCGCGAGGGCGAGGCCACGGCCCGCGACGGCGCGCCGGCGAGTTCCGACCGGTAGATTCGCCGCGACCCGATGGTCGAGCTGCGGGAGTTGCGTGCACGGGCGCGGTGGCCGGCAGGACCGGCGCTGCTGGCCTCTGTGCTGGTGGTCGTCGTGTTGGGCGTGACCGGCTTCTCGGTCACGGCCAGCGCCGCGCGGAGGGCGGGGACTGGGTCGGGCTCAAGGCACCGGGCCAGCGGCCCGGCCCACCGTCGGCGCGCGTGCGCCTCTCCCCGGCGCCATCGGAGACGGGTGCGCCATGTCCGGCACCGGCGCCGCGGCGCCGACCGCCGCCGCGCCGATCGGGCATCCGCGCCTGGCGCTCGACGCGCCGCCGCGCCCAAGCGCCATCCCAGGCGCCGGCGCGTCTCAGGCCGCCGCCGCGCGTGCGGTCGCGGTCGCGCGCCGTCGAGCCTGCCCGCGCCCGCACAGCCCGCGGACGGCATCCACAAGATCCGCCACGTCGTGATCATCATGCAGGAGAACCGCTCCTTCGACTCCTACTTCGGCACCTACCCGGGAGCCGACGGACTGCCTCGCGATGCGCACGGCAACTTCACCGTGTGCGTCCCCGATCCTCGCGCGGGCAACTGCCAGCGCCCCTACCACAACGCGGCCGACACGAACGCGGGCGGGCCGCACTACCACCAGAGCGCCCTCGCCGACATCAACGGCGGCAAGATGGACGGCTTCGTCAAGACGGTCGAGCAGTCCCAGGACCTCGACACCGACAAGGTGAGCTGCGCGGTCGCCGGCCACGCGCCCTCGTGCGTCGACGTGATGGGCTACCACGACCAGCGCGACATCCCCAACTACTGGTCCTACGCGCAGCACTTCGTGCTCCAGGACCACATGTTCGAGCCGACCAGCAGCTGGAGCGTGCCGGCGCACCTGTACATGGTCTCGGCCTGGTCGGCTCGGTGCTCGGACCCCCAGCAGCCGTCGACATGTCAGACGAATCTCGACTTCCCGGACACCGACGGGGTCCAGTCCAGCAACCCGCTCGCCCAGCAGGTAAACGGTGCCGCGCTAGGCATCTTTACCGCGACCGACGCGGACAACGCGCCCGGATCCCCCGTCCAGCCCGACTACGGGTGGACCGACATCACCTATCTGCTGCACAAGTACGGAGTCAGCTGGCGCTACTACCTGACCCTGGGAACCGAGCCCGACTGCGCGAGCGGAGCGATGACCTGCCCGCCCCGGCCCCAGGCCGTAAACACGCCGGAGATCTGGAACCCGCTGCCGGACTTCCAGACGGTCCACGCCGACGGCCAGCTCGGCAACATCGTGCCCGACGCCCAGCTGTTCTCAGACGCCGCCAGCGGAAGCCTTCCCGCGGTCTCCTGGGTCATCCCCAGCGGCGACAACAGCGAGCACCCCTTCGGCACGATCAGCCGGGGCCAGAACCACGTGACCCGGGTGATCAACGCGATCATGAGCGGTCCGGACTGGCGCTCCACGGCGATCTTCCTGGCGTGGGACGACTGGGGCGGGTTCTACGACCACGTGGCGCCGCCCACCGTCGATGGCCAGGGGTACGGGCTTCGGGTGCCCGCGATGGTCATCAGCCCCTACGCCCGCCAGAGCCTCATCGACCACCAGACGCTGAGCTTCGACGCCTACCTGAAGTTCATCGAGGACGACTTCCTGGCGGGCCAGAGGATCAACCCGGCCACCGATGGGCGGCCCGACCCTCGGCCCAACGTGCGCGAGAGCCTGCCCATCCTGGGCGACCTGCGCAGGGATTTCGACTTCAACCAGCCTCCCCGGTCTCCGCTGCTGCTGCCTCCGGGCACACCGAACTTCCCGGGGCCGGCCCCTCTGGGCGAGCCCCAGCTGCCTCCCCTCCCGGGCCCCGGCTGAACTCGGTGCGCCATTCGGTCCGCGTTCCGGGGCCAGGTGTCCTGGTGCTAGTTCTGGTTGCCTGTCTGAGCAGCGCGCCCGGTCGAGCGGCGGCCGCCCGACCGGGGCGCGGGACGGCCGCCCGATCTCTTTCCCATGGGCCGGCCCGGGTGGCCGCCAGGCGCCGGCTGCGCGGGAGGATCACGGCGGCGGCGCTGCGCTCCGCGCGCGCCTTCGCCCGCCACCGCCGGGGGCGGGTGGCGTTCTGCGTCGCCACCGGGCCCCACCACCTGCGCGGACTGCATCTCACGGCGACCTACCGCTCGGCGTCGGTCGTCAAGGCGATGCTCCTGGTCGCCGACCTGCGCCTGGCGCACCGGCAGCGGCGCGGGCTGACGGGACGTGAGCGCTCGCTGCTACCGCCGATGATCCGGGTCTCGGACAACAACGCGGCCCTCGCCGTGTATTCGATCGTCGGGAAGGGCGGGCTGTTTTCCCTCGGCCGGGCGGCGGGCATGCGCCAGCTCGCCATCCCCGCGCTGTTCGCGACGCAGATCTCTCCCGCCGACCAGTCGCGGTTCATGCGCCGGCTGCCGAAGTTGATCCCGCACGGGTTCCGCGGGTACGCGCTGCACCTGCTTTCCACGATCGTGCCCGCCCAATCGTGGGGCGTCCCGCGCGGGCTGCGCCCGCGCGGGTTTCGGGTCTCTTTCAAAGGAGGGTGGGTGAGCGGCCTGGTCAACCAGGTGGCGCTGGTCCGCTACGGGCACGAGCGCGTGGGCGTCGCCATCTTCACCGACCACGACCCCTCGATGGCCTACGGCGAGCGCACGATCGAGGGCATCGCGGCGCGCCTGTTCCGCTCCATCCGTAAGCGCCTCCCCAAGCGTCACCGGCCGTCGCGCTCCGAGGAGCTCCAACTGCACCCAAGGCGACCCAAGCACCGCACGCCGGGCGGTCGTCGCCGCGAGCAGCAGCTTCACTCCCGGACATCGCCCGGAGCTTGAGACGCAGGATCGGTCCGGAGGGAGTTGTCGCCCTCGTGTTCGCCGTCTGGGTGTTCGTCCCGCTGGCGATCCTGTTCGTTCACTTCCACGGTGGCCCTCACATCGGTTCGGGGGGGCGGCTGTTCACCGGCGCGGATCACCCGGACGTCCCCGATCAGCTCCAGTACCTGGCCTGGATTCGCGACGCTGGCGAGCACGTCCTGATCTCGAACCGCTTCGACCTGCGCCCGGACCCCCATCTCTTCCTGCACCCGGTGTTCGCACTCTCGGGCCTGGCCTGGCATCTGGGGGTGAGCCTGCAGGTCGCGTTCCTGGCCTGGAAGCCGATCTGGGCCGGAGTTCTGGTCTTCGGCTTCTGGGCGTACGTGCGGCGCCTGGTCGACTCGGCCGTCGCGCGGGCATTGGCCCTGGCGCTCGCGCTGTTCATGTTCGCCCCCGCCACCCCGGTCTATGACTGGCTGGGAATCGGCTCTCGGACGCTGAACTTCGGCCTGCTGACGATGGGCCTGGAGATGTTCCCGGCCGGCTATCTCGCCGGAGCTGGCGCTCTGGCGCTGGGCTTGATGCCGCTGTTTCTGCTCGGGATCGAGCGGCTGGTCGATCCGCCCTCGCATCCCGGGCGCTCCGAGCGGGCCTGCTCGGTCGCGACCGCGCTGGCCGGGCTGCTGGTGGCCTGGCTTCACCCGTGGCAGGGGATAACGCTGCTGGTCCTCGCCCCCGCCGCAACCGTGTGGTCCCGGCGCTGGGACCGCCTGAGGGTGCTCGCCGTGCCGCTGGCTGCCACCGCCGGTCCGCTCGTCTACTACCTGGCGCTGGGACGCACCGATTCGGCCTGGCACCGGGTCTCCCAGCCCAACGACTTCCCTCACTTCGGGCTCTGGCTGTACCTGACTTTCCTGCCCTTCGTGCTGCTCGCGCTGCCCGGCTGGCCGGGTCGCCAGCTCGACCTCCAGCAGCGGATGGTGCGGCTGTGGCCGGCGGTCGCCTTCGTGGTCTACCTGGCGCTCCAGCGGTCGTGGATCTACCACGCCTTCGTCGGCGTCAGCCTCCCGCTCGCGGTCCTGACCGTCAACGGCTGGCGGAGGATGGCGGCTCGCAATCGTCGGCTGCCTGCGCGCCTGCTCCCCGCGCTGGCCGTGGCCGGCCTCGGGATACTCACGGTGCCCGGGACCTTCTACTACCTGCAGAGGCTCCATCGCGAGGCGGCCGAGCACTTCGTCGCCTCGGACGAGGCCAAGGCACTTCGTTTTCTGGCTCACGCACCGAGGGGGGGCGTGCTCGCGCGCGAGCCGCTCGGTACCGCCGTGCCGGCCTTCGCCGATCACCAGACGTGGGTGGGTCATCCGACCTGGACGCCGGACTATGGGGCCCGGGTCGCGGCAGCCGATGCGCTGTTCGCCGGCCGGCTGAGCGCCCTCCAGGCCCGGGCCCTCGTGCGCGAGACCGGCGCCCGCTTCGTACTCGCCGACTGCCGGGCGCGGGGCGACTTGGCCCGCCTGCTCGGTCAGACCGTGGGGCCGGCCCGCCACTTCGGATGCGCCGCGGTCTACGAGGTCGCCGCGGCCGGCCGGCCGGTCCTCGGCTCGCGGTTGACCGCGCGAGGCCCTGCCCGCGCGTGCAAGACGACATGGCGGACCGAGAAGCCGTGGGGAGAGCGCAGGGCAAAGCGGGTGTGCTCGGTGACCTGATCGAAGCCGGCCGTCCACAGCATTCGCCGCCAGGTGCGGGCGCTGGGCTCCCAGAACACCACGGACGCCCGGCGATCGGCCCGGTAGCGCGAAACGGGGAACGGCAGCAACCCGAGCACCCGGTCGTACGCCTCGGCGCAGATGAAGCGGCCGCGGCACAGGCCGGCGATCCGCTCGAGCGCCAGCAACTGATCGCGCAGGTGGATGAGCACCGAGCCGCAGAAGACGAGATCGAACGTGCCCAGATCGTCGGGAGACGCGTGGTAGATGTTGCGCTCCACCCGCTGCACGGTCGATCCGAAGATCTCGTGGGCCACCCGAAAGCCGTCGCCGCGCCGAGCGGTGGGATCGGCCTCGCCCCGGCGGCGGGGAGGCCAGTCCAGTTCGAGCTCGTGGTCGACGTCGAGGGCTGTCACCTCGGCTCCGCGGCGCTCCATCTCGAAGGCCCAGAAGCCGTCGAACGTGCCGACGTCCAGCACGCGCAGGCCGTCCATTCTCTCGGGCAGCCCGTAGCGATCCACGATGGGCCGCAGGTCGAACATTCCCTCGGTCACGTGCCCCGGCGCGAGCTCGAGCGTGTGGTACCAGCGCAGCTGGGCCGCGCGCTCTAGAAGGTCCATGCGCCGCGCCACCCTATCCCAGCCGTTCGGGCGGCTCGGAGGCGACGGCGACAGCCGAGCAAGGCGGCGGGGTGGCCCCGACTGCGGCCACCGCCATGTAGTTGGAACGACCGAAAAGGCGGGCCACCGGGTAGACGCCCAGGCGCAGAGCGCCGAAGGCGAGGCGTAGCCCGAGGCCACGGGCCCTAGGTCCGAGGGCCGGACCGGAGAGACTGGTCGACCGGTAGTAGCTATAGGGAACGGGCCAGGTGCGGATTCCCAGCGGCCGGTAGCCGCTCGAGCGCAGGAGGCGCGAGATGGTGGCCGGGTTGAAGTCGTACAGGTGAGCGGGCAGCTCGGGGTACTCCCACACCCCCGTGCGCCGAGCGAGCACCCGGTAGGTGACACGCGGATACCACCCGGCCTCGTTGGGCATGGTCAGGGCCAGCACTCCACCCGGTGCCAGCAGCCGCGCGGCCACGGCCAGCTCGCGGCGCGGGTCCCGAACGTGCTCGAGGACGTCCCAGAAGCTGATCAGGTCGAAGCCGCGCTCGTCGAGCTGGGGCGCCACCTGCTCGAGCGTCCCCGAGCGCACATCAAGCCCCCGCTCGCGGGCGGCCCGAGCGGTCTCGGCGCCGGGCTCGATGCCGGTAGCGTGCCAGCCGCGGTCGGCGCTCACCTCGAGCCACGCGCCCGAGGAGCAGCCCACGTCCAGCGCGCGTCCGGGCGCCAGCGATCCGACCAGGGACTCGAGGAGGTCCAGCTTCTGCCGCGCCTGCTCGAGCGTGAGCTCCCGGTAGCTGCCGAACAGCGCGGCGGTGAACGCCGGGTCGTGGTAGTAGGTGCGCTGCAGGTCGGCGTCGGACGGCTGCGGATCCTGGAAGACCAAGCCACACTGGGGACAGCGCACGAGCCGGTAGCCCGCCCGGGTGAAGAGATCGCGGTACGGCGGTGGGCTGCCGCAAACCACACAGCCCGCGCCTACTTCCACGAGACTCCTTTCGCGACGGTCTTATGCTCGAAGCGGTGACTCTAGAGCAGCTTCCCGGCTGGGCTCGCGACCTGATCGCCGCCGAGCCGGTTGCCCGCCTGGGGCTGCTCGACGACCGCGGTCATCCGCGCGTGCTGCCCATCACCTTCGCGGTGTTCGAGGGAGCGATCTGGAGCGCCATCGATCACAAGCCGAAGCGCTCGCAGGGCGAGCCGGCCCGCGTGCGCTTCCTGCGCCGCCGGCCCGAGTCGACCATCACCGTCGACCACTACGAGGAGGATTGGAACCGCCTCGCCTGGGTGCAGCTGCTCGGCCAAACCCTGGTGCTGGAGACGGCGGGAAACGAGGCGGCGGTGGCGGCGTTGTGCGCGCGCTATCCGGCCTACCGTGCGCGGCCGCCCCAGGGACCACTGCTTCGGATGGTCCCGGAGCGCGCGCTGTGCTGGCGATCCAGCGGCGCCGACGAGGAGGCCGAGCGCGGCCAGTCCGGACGCTGATCGCCTGCAAATAAGGACCTGAGCGGCGCCGAAGACGACCTGCGTGTGATTAGTATGGCGCGCCTATGCACGCGGCCCGCCGGCTGGCTCTGGCCTCGGCCACCTTCCTACTCGGCGCAGCGGGGGCGCCAGCAGCGGCATCCGCCCAACGCCTGAGCGTCTCGCCCCAGCCCGGAACCCCCGACGCGTCGGCCTACACGCAGGTCAGCTTCCTCGGGGCCCGGGCCCGGCAGTTCGGGAGGATCGTGGTCACCGGTTCGGTCAGCGGTCGCCACCCCGGCAAGCTCTACCCCTACGCCGCGGCCGCCGGCGGGAGCTTCGTGCCGGACAGGCCGTTCGCGGCCGGCGAGCGGGTGCGGGTGAGGATGCAGGCGCGCGCCAACCTGCCCGCCCTGGACTACCGCTTTACGATCGCCCGGCCGGGTCCGATCAACGCGACGCTGCCCCCCTGCCCGCCCTCTCGGCCGCGGGGCGGCGACTGCAATCCGCCGACGCCTCCGGCGCCGCCCCAGTCGCCTCTGACGTTCAGGTCGCGGCCCGACCTCATGCCTCCCCAACTGACGGTCACCGCGAACCTGCCGGGGGCCGCGGCGGGCGATCTGTTCGTGGCCCCTTTTGCCGCCGCCGCACTACCCCTGCAGCACGGACCCGCGATCTTCGATGGGCAGGGGAACCTGGTCTGGTTCGACCCGATCCCCGGGCGCGCGGGGGTGGCCAACTTCCGAGCCCAGACCGTGTTCGGCAAGCCGGTGCTCACCTGGTGGCAGGGTCAGCTCATCATTCCCTATCCCGGCATGGGCCTTGGCCAGGGCGTCATCCTGGACAGCTCCTATCGCCAGATCGGGGCGGTGATCGCCGGGAACGGCTATCAGGCCGACCTCCACGACCTAGTCGTCACGCCCCAGGGCACGGCCTGGGTGACCGTCTATCCGCCCGTGCTGTGGAACCTTCAGGCGCTCGGAGGCGCGCCGCAGGCCTCGACGCTGGACGGAGTGGTGCAGGAGATCGACATCCGTACGGGCCTGGTCATGTTCGAGTGGCATACGTTCGGCCACATCCCGCTGCTCGACACCAACGTCGCGCCGGTGGCCAACATCGTCTATGACCCGTTCCACGTCAACTCGGTCCAGGTCTCGGGGCCCCATTCCGTTCTGGTGTCGATGCGCAACACCTGGGCCATCTACGACGTGAGCACCCAAACGGGCAAGATCCTGTGGACCCTCGGCGGCGACCACAGCAGCTACAAGCTTGCGAGCGGTGCCGTCTTCAGCTGGCAGCACGACGCGCAGCTGCACAGCGGGGGACTCGTGAGCTTGTTCGACGACGAGTCCTTCGGCCAGACCGCATCGGTCCCCTCGCGGGGCCTGGTGCTCAAGCTCGACAACCGCGACCGGAGCGCGACCGTCGTCCACCAGTACCTGCATATCCCCCCCACGTTCGGCCGGCAGGGGCAGGGCAACCTGCAGACGCTCGGCAACGGCGACGCCTTCGTCGGCTGGGGAGCAGACGCCGGGAGCACCACCGAGCCCTATGTCGCCATGTCGGAGTTCACCGCTCAGGGCCAGCTGCTCTTCGATGCCCAGTTCAAGCGTCCGGTCGAGTCATACCGGGCGCTGCGCCAGGCGTGGACGGGGACTCCGGCCGCACCGCCGGACGTCGCCGCCCAGTCGACCGGCGCCGGGCAGACGACGGTCTACGCGAGCTGGAACGGAGCCACCCAGGTCGCCCGGTGGCAGGTCCTGGCCGGATCCGACGCCGGCCACCTGGCCTCGGCCGGCGCCCCGGCCCCCAGAACCGGGTTCGAGACCGCGATCGCGGTTCCGAGCGCCGGGCCCTTTTTCGAGGTTCAGGCACTGGATGCGGCCGGCAGGATCCTGGGCACCTCGCGCCCGGTCCAGGCGCACTAGTTCTCCCGCCACCGAGGTGCGAACAAGCGCAACCGGTGGCCACCCAGGCCGCGTATTGGCGTTGGGTTAGGAACGACTGGGTTGGGACTTTTTGGGCCCCGTGGCACGGGATCCTCAGCTCGACCGCGGTGTTAGCTGCTAGAACTGTGCCCTCTTCCGGGGGGCACCGGCCGTGCTGGTGGCGGCGCGCGGGCCGGTCGTCGGCCCCGTTCTGTACCGGGTCTACCATCTGATGGCAGGTAATCCAAGGAGACGATGGCTTGCTGATTAGGAGACTGATCGCCCTGCTCGCGGCCGGAGCCCTCGTGGGAGGAGTTCCGGCAGCAACGGCCGCGGCTACGGCCCACTCGTCCAAGGGCAAGGCCCACCACACAAAGAAGCACAAGAAGAAGCACAAGAAGCGCGGCCCGTCGCCGACCTACTAGCCAAGGAGAGACTCTTTGCTGATTCGCAGAGTGACCGCACTGCTCGCGGCTGGAGCCCTGATGGCGGCAGCCCCGGTGGCCACGGCCATCGCCAAGCCGCACCACTCCACCAAGTCCAAGAGCCACCACAAGTCAAACAAGCACAAGAAGCACCGCAAGGTCTCTTCGAGCTATTGAGACAGGGGTCGTCGCGCGTGCGGGCGGCGTCCTGGGCGGTACTCGCGGCTGCGACGGTATGCCTAGTCGGGGCCGCAGCCGCCGACGCTGCTGCGCGCACGCTGTACGTGTCGCCGGCCGGGCGCGATTCCGGCTCGTGCACCGGGCAACAACCGTGTAAGACGATCACGCGCGCGGTGCAGCTGGCCGCGCCGCGTGACACGGTCACGGTCGACGCCGGTCTCTACACCGAAGGCGTTGCGATCGCCAAGCGCGTCGCGCTGGTCGGCATCGGCTTCCCGGTCATCGATGCCAGGGGCGCGCCGAACGGGATCCGCCTGGAGGGCCCGGCTACGACGGGCTCGAGCGTGCGCGGGTTCGTGGTCGAGCACGCCACCTACGAGGGGATTCTCGCGCTCCACACCGAGCGCGTGACCATCGTTGGCAACGTGGTCAGCAACAACGATCTGGGTGTCTTCGCCACGCCGCTGACCGGCGAGTGCGCTCAGGCCGGGTACATGCCGGGCGCCCGGTCGCGGGCGGTGGCCGCCGACCTGCGCGCCGGAGGGTGCGGTGAAGGCCTGCACCTGCTCTCGACCTCGCACTCGCAGGTTGTCGGCAACCTGGTCAGCGCCAACACCGGCGGGATCTACCTCACCGACGAGCTCGGGCCGGCGGCCCACAACGTGATCTCCAACAACCGCGTGCTGGGGAACGAGCTCGACTGCGGGATCACGCTGGCGAGTCACAGCCGGCACGCGCTGGGATCGAACGGCAAGCCCAGGCCGAACGCGGGCGGCGTGTACGCCAACCTCGTGACGGGCAACGTGGCCAACGGCAACGGCGTCCGCAAGCCCGGTTCGGGCATCCTGCTCGCGGCCGCCTACCCCGGCGGCGGAGCCTATGACAATCGGATCCTCGCCAACAAGGCGAGCGGCAATGGCCACGCCGGCGTGTCGCTGCACAGCCACTGGGCCGGACAGGACCTGAACGGAAACGTGATCGCCGGGAACGTGATCGGCCACAACGCGATCAACGGCGGCCACAACGGGCGTCCCGGCGATGTCGACGCCCACGTAACCCACACCACCGGAATCCTCGTCTGGAGCGCCATCCGCCGGTTGCGCGGAACACGGATCTACGACAATGCGATCAGCGACGACTACTGGGGAATCTGGACGCGGAACGTCCCGCCGATCCAGCCGAGGTCCAACGCTTACCGCCGCGTCCACAGGGGGATTCACCAACTGCGGCGCAGCCCGAATCAGGCTGCGGCGCGCGAGCTGGAATCAGGCTGAGGCAGCAGCTGCCGTCAATGGGCGGCGGGCGAGGCGGCGTGATCGGGATCACGCACAGGCAGCTCGGCGCCGGCGATCGTGGCCGCGGCCAGGCGGCCGCTGAACACGCACCCCCCCAGGAACGTCCCTTCCAGCGAGCGCTTGCCGTGCATGCCGCCGCCCCCGAAGCCGGCTGCCTCGCCGGCTGCATACAGACCGGGGATCGGCTCCCCGTCCGCGCGCAGCACGCGGGAGCCCAGGTCGGTCTGGATCCCGCCGAGGCTCTTGCGCGCCATCACCTGCAGGCGGATCGCCAGCAGCGGCATCGCCCCCGGGTCGACGATCTTCTGGAAGCGGCAGGTGCGCAGCCGGTCTCCGCGCCAGTTGCGCAGCTGCGCGATACGCCGGAGCTGATCGTCGTTGAACAGGCTCTTCCCCCTCGCGATGGTCGAGTCGTAACGGCGCACCTCAGCCTCCATGAGCTCGACATCGAGCGCGTCGTCGCCCGTGACCTCGTTCATACGGCGTCCCAGCTCGGGCATCGAGTCGGCGGTCACGAAGTCGGGGCAGTGGCGGACGAAGTGCTCGACCAGCCTCGGCTTGCCCACGAGGATGCTCAACAGGAAGGGGATCAATCGCTTCTCGCGGATGTGCGGGTTGTGCTGGGACCCCGAGACGTCTAGCTCGCGCCGGGCGATCTTCCAGTTGCACACCAGCCACGCGTACTTGCGCTCGTCCTCGCACATGCGCTCGAGCGCGTAGTAGGCATCGAAGGTCGGCATGACCGGGACGGGTCCGTAGCGTCTCCCGCCGGGATCGAGCATCAACCCCGATCGCGGCGGGATCAGCTTTATGCCGTGCAGCGGGCGCTGCGGCTTGGGGTGACGAACGGCGTCCGCGTAGTTCCACATCCGGTTCAGGTGGGTCACGTTGCCACCCACGCGCTCGACCTCTTCGTGCATGGCTCCGTCGGCGTAGTAGTGAGAACCCATGAGAATGTTCTGCGGCGGCGCCCCGAGGTTCGCGGGCCACTCGCGGCGCACGAGGTCGAGGTTGCCACCGATGCCGCCCGCCGCGACGACCACGGCCGAGGCGGCGACGTCGCGCTCCGGCCCGCCATCCTCTCCGACGACCCGGCAGCCGGTCACCTCTCCGTCTGCGATCAGCAGCTCGGAGACTCTGCTGCGAAACCGCACGTCGAGATCCTGCCGGCGGGGATGGCGCTCGATCGAATTCCACACTGCATCGACGAGCGCCTTGCCGGTTCCCCAGGTCAGGTGAAAGCGCGGGACCGAGTTGCCGTCCCCGAAGACGCCGCGCTCGGCCCAGTTCACGACCGGAAAGAAGCTCACGCCGTTCTCGCGCAGCCACTGCCCGACGTCGTCGCGCGCCCGCGCGACGTACTGCTCGGCCCATCGCCGGGGCCAGACGTCCTCCGACTCGAAGTCCGCGACCTTCAGCCAGTCGCCGAGCGCTAGCTCCACCGTGTCGTGGACGCCAGAGCGCCGCTGCTCGGGCGTATCGACCATGAACATCCCGCCGAACGCCTCCCGGGCCAGTCCCCCGAGCTCCTCGGGCCGGCATCGGTCCAGCAGGAGGACGCGGCGGCCGTGGTTGAGCAGTTCGAGCGTCGTGACCAGGCCGGCGATGCCGGCGCCGATGACCACGACCTGGGGGTGAGCCTGCGGATCGGCGTGATCACCGGGCAGCGTGATCACCTGACGGGCCCGGAGCTGACATGCGCGAAGCGTAAGCGACCAGCGGGGACGGCGGCTCCTCAGGCCAGCGCCATGCCCGGCGCCACCCGGACCTCGATCAGCTCGGGGCCGTCGGAGGCGATCGCATCCCGCAGGTGCTCGCGCAACTCATCGCGGCCGGTCACGCGGCGGGCACTGACTCCATAGCCGTTTCCAACCGCCACGCAGTCGAGCGCGGGCAGGTCGAGGGCGGGAGCGCCGGTGACCGACTCCATCATCGCGAACCACTTGAGGATCGCGTACTCGTCGTTTCGCACGACCAAGAAGGTGACCGGCACCCGGTAGGACGCGGCCGTCCACAGCCCCTGGATCGCGTATTGAGCCGAGCCTTCACCGACCACGCAGACGACGGGTCGCTCGGGCCGCGCCAGCGCAACGCCGATGGCGGCGGACAGCCCGAAGCCAAGGCCGCCACCGGCGCCGAAGTAGTAGCTCCCCGGCCGCGACATGCGCATCTGGTTGCGCAGGGCCAGTGTGCTCGACGGTGACTCGAGCACCACGATTCCGTCCTCCGGAAAGACCTCGGCCAGCGTGGCCATGGCAGTGGACGGGCTCATCGGGTCCGAGTCGTGTGGCGGCTCGGGCGCGGGCCGCGGCTCCGGCGCCGGGCGGTCCGTCTCGCCCACCTCGGCGGCCAGCGCCGCGAGCGTGAGCGCGACATCCGCGAGGATGGCGTCCCCCATCGGGGCTCGCGCCGCCTCGTCCGGATCATTGGTCACGGCCACCAGCTCGGTTCCCGGGGGCAAGAGCGGTCCCGGGATGTTGGGGTAGTAGGGGAACACGGACGAGCCCGCAACGAGCACCAGATCGTGGCCGCTCAGGGCCTCGGACAGCGGGCCGATCGCGGGCGGGAGAATCCCGGCAAACAACTCGTGGTTCTCCGGGAACCCCAGCCGGCCACCCCCCGGGGCGGGGGTCGCCCACACCTTCAGGCGCTGGCGCTCGGCGAGCTTGACCGCCGACTCCCAGCCCCCGCTGGCGTCGATGTCGGGGCCGGCCACGAACGCCGGGTTGCGAGCGTCAGCGAGCCGCCGGGCGAGCTCGTGCACGAGCTCCGGGTTGGCCACCGACCTGCCCCTCACCGAGCGCCGGGTTTGGTGGCGCACGACGTCGGGATCGACTTCGACGTCCCAGTCGTCCATGGGGATGGAGACGAACACCGGGCCGAGCGGTGGGAGCCCCGCCAGATAGGTGGCCCGGGCCAGCGCGTGCGGGACGTCCTCGGCACGGGGAGGCTCGTAGCTCCACTTCACCAGCGGGTGCGGCAGTCGAATCGCGTCGCGGTTGGTGAGGTTGGCCTGGAGCGTGATCAACGAACGCGCCTGCTGGCCAGCCGTGATCACCAACGGGGCCTTGTTGGCCTGGGCGTTGAAGATGCCGCCCATCCCGTTACCGACGCCCGGCGCGGTGTGAAGGTTGACCAGGGTCGGCTTGCCGCTCGCCTGCGCGTAGCCGTCCGCCATCCCCACGGCGACGGCCTCCTGGAGCCCGAGGACATAGCGGAAGTCGTCGGGGAAATCCGCCAGGAAGGCCAGCTCCGTCGAGCCCGGGTTCCCGAACATGGTCGTCATCCCCCGCTCGCGCAACATCTCGAACACGGCCTCGCGCACTGTCGTCATCGGCTCTCCTCGTGAGGGGGGGGCGGCGCTCGCCTCGTGGGTGCGGCGCCGCCTCTTTAGGGGGGCGGCGTCGCGCGAAGCCTAAGCGTCCGGGACCGGCCGCAGCGGCGCGGGCGGCCGCGCGGCGCTGGGGCTCCGGTCTTACACGGGCGTTGGCTCCGGTCTTACACGGGCGTTGGCTCGGGTCTTACACGGGCGTTAAATGCGCGCGGTAGCCTCCGTGCTCGCCCCAGGCCCCTTTGCCGGGACTCGGAGATTCCGGCAGAACACCTGGAAACGGGTTGCGATGCGCGTCCTGATCGTCGAAGACGAACCGATGCTGGCCGACGGAATAGCCCGCGGCCTGCGCAACGAGGGCATGGCCGTCGACGTCGCGGGCGACGGTCACGACGGACTGGGCAAGGCGGGGATCCACGACTACGACGTGATCGTCCTCGACCGCGACCTCCCCTTCGTACACGGAGACGAGGTCTGCCAGCAGCTCGTCCAGCGGGGCCACCTGGCCCGCATCCTGATGCTGACCGCCTCGGGCACGCTGGAGGACCGTGTCACGGGTCTGAGCCTGGGCGCCGATGACTACCTGTCGAAGCCCTTCGCGCTGCGAGAGCTCGTCGCGCGAATCAGGGCGCTCGGCCGGCGCGTCTCCCGGCCGCGGCCCCCCGTTCTGAGCCGGGGCGACCTGAGCCTGGACGGAGCGTCCCGCGAGGTCCGGCGCGGAGAGCAGGAGATCGACCTCGGGCGTAAGGAGTTCGGTGTCCTGGAGGTGCTCCTGGAAGCCGACGGACGTGTCGTCAGCGCCGAGGAGCTGCTCGAGCGGGTATGGGACGAGAACGTTGACCCCTTCTCCAACGTCGTACGCGTGATCATCATGACCCTGCGCCGCAAGCTCGGTGAGCCGCAGCTCATCGAAACGATCAAGGGCGTGGGCTACCGCATCCCATGAAGCTCCCACGACTCGGTCGACCGGGCGGATTCCGTCCCAGCATCCGGCTCCGGCTGGCGGCTTTGCTCACGGGTCTGTTCGTCCTGCTCGGCGCGACTCTATTGGCCACCAGCTACGCGCTCGTCAAGTCCAACCTGAACATCAGCGACCGCCAGGTCCGTCAGGCCGCCGCCCGCAAGCTGGGCCACCCACTCCCGCAGTACCGCTCCGACCCCGACCTCAAGCCGGCCGGTCAGAGTGGGCACGGCGGCCTTGGCGGCAACGGCCGGTCGGGAAGCCATGCCCAGGGGCCCACAATCCAGACCCCACAAACCGGCGCCGCCGCCGGACCGAGCGTCGCCTCCCGGGACGCCACCCGGGCCCTCCTGCACGGGGTCCACCAGCAGCTCGTCGATCAGACATTGCACCGCCTGCTGACCGAGTACCTGATCGGGATGGGGCTGCTCACGCTCCTCTCGGGCGCTGGTGGATGGCTGCTCGCCGGACGGGTCTTGCGGCCCCTGAAGCGCATCACGCGCACCGCCCAGGCCGTCTCACAAGAGAATCTCCATCAGCGCATCGCGCTCGACGGGCCTGAGGACGAGCTCAAGGAGCTGGCGGACACGTTCGACCACATGCTCGGACGGCTGGACGCCGCGTTTGGCCGCCAGCGCGCCTTCGTGTCCAACGCGTCGCACGAGCTGCGCACTCCGCTGACCATCATCCGGACGGAGGCCGACGTGGCCCTGGACAAGCGCCGGCCCGACGTGGGGAGCCTGCTCGCTGGTATGGGGTCGATTCGAACGGCGACCGAGCGCAGCGAGCGGCTCATCGACGGGCTGCTGACGCTGGCGCGCGTCGACCGGCAGGAATCACATCGAGAAGTCGTGGCGCTGGACTCGCTCGCGGCCCAAGCGACCGACGAGATCAAGGCGGCAGCCGCCCGGCGCTCCATATCGGTCACGACCGGCCTGCAGCCCGCGAGCGTGCTGGGAGATACTCGCCTGCTCGAGACCCTGCTGCGCAACCTGCTCGAGAACGCCGTGCGTCACAACCAGCCCGGTGGTTCGGTCACGGTCCGAAGCTGGCATAGGGACGAGACAGCGGTGCTGGAGGTCGAGAACTCGGGCGAGATCATCTCCCCGGAGCAGGCGGGCCAGCTGACGGAACCCTTTCAGCGTCTACACAGGCACCATCAGCAGGACGGGGTCGGGCTGGGCCTGTCGATCGTCTCGGCGATCGTCGGCGCGCACGACGGCAAGTTGGTCATCACCCCGCGAGATACGGGAGGCCTGCAGGTGCGAGTCCGGTTCCGGGCCACGCGATCGGTCCGCGCGGAGCGTCACCGCCCGGCGCCGCGGCCGGCGGGGGACGTGCGCGAGCCGACGGTGCCCCAGCCCCGAACGGCCTAGGGAGCAGCGGCACCGACGGGGTCGGGCGTGACACCGGGCGCGCGGATCGCGTTCCCGTCATAGGCGGCCAGAGCAGGGAAGGCCAGGAGGATGACCCCTACCCCCGCGATGCACGCGAGCCCCCCCGACACCACGGAGGTGCGCACCGAGGTCAGGGACGCGACCGTGCCGGCCTCGACGTCCCCCAGCCGGGGACCCGACGCGACGACGAGACTGAACACCGAGGACACCCTCCCGCGCATCTCGTCGGGGGTCAGAGACTGGGCGATCGTGCTGCGGCACACCGCGCTCACGCTGTCCGCCGCTCCGGCGAGGGCGAACAGCAACGCCGCGAGCAGTAGGCCGCCGACCAGGCCCGCCAGGGCGATCGCGACCCCCCAGGCCAGCACCGCCCCGATCACGATGCGCCCCAAGAACCGGGCCCGCTCCAGCCAACCGGTGGTCAGCGCCGCAATCGTGGCGCCGGCGGCCACCGCGGCGTAGAGCAGGCCGGTCCCGGCCGCCCCGGCGTGGTACACGGTCAAGCTCAAGACGGGGAACAGGGCGCGCGGCATGCCGAAGGTCATGGCCACCAGGTCGATGGCAAAGCTCCCCAGGACGGCGGGCTGGGCGCGCACGAATCGGAGTCCGCTTCCGATGGCCCGGACGATCGGCGCGTGTCCGTGCGAACGCGATGGGCGTTGAGGGGCCATCGCCCACGCCGCGGCCGCCATCGCCGCGCAAGTGGCCGCGTCGAAGAGGTATGCAGAGGCGATACCGAGCGACGCGATCATCGCTCCTCCGAGGGCGGGCCCGATGACCATCGTCAGCTGGAAGGAGCCGAAGCTGAACGCGAGCGCCGATCGCAGACGCCGCGGCGCAACGACGTTCGGGACAATCGCCGCCCGAACGACTCGCTCGATCCCGGACGCCCCCGCGCTCGCGGCTGCCAGCAGGTAAAGGAACCAAACCGGCGGCGAACCCAGGAGCGCACCCACGGCCAGCACCGCGGCCACGATGACCAGGGCCAGCTGCACGACGATCAGCAGAGTCCGGCGGTCCAGGCGATCGGCCAGCGCGCCGCCCAGGAGCGAAGCGGTGACCAGCGGGCCGAGCTCGACCGCGCCCAGCAAACCGACGAGCACCGGAGAGCGGGTCGTGACAAAGGTCTGATACGGCAGCGCCACGAGCCCCGCTTGCGCGCCGAGGCCGGTCACGAATGCGCCCAGCATGAGCAGGCGAAAGTCGCGCGACTCGCGCAGCGGTCGGGTGTCCACCGTCACCGAGCCCAGCCGTCTCATCGGCGCTGTCTACCGCCGGGCGACGGACCGGGAACGGCGATCAGGAGCCAGCACCCGCGATCAGGAGCCAGCACCCTGGGGCACGAAGGCGAGCAGGGTCAGCCCGGTGTCTGGCTCCGGTCTCAGCTCGACGCTCACCTCCTGCCCGATCCGCAATGCCTCGTATGGAGCCTCGGCGATGCCGGGCAGCACGACGTCGCCCAGCTCGACCAGTGCGAGCACAGCGGGCGCTCGGAAGCGCAGCGCGGTCTCCTGGGTGGTGAACGCGTGTACCAGCCCGCGCCGGGGGAGGGCCACCCAGCGCTGGCGCTCGCCGCAGGCCGGACAGCGAACGCGCGGGGGGAAGCTCGCCCGCGCACAGCGGTCACAGCGCGTCGTGGCCAGGTCGCCGTCGCCGAGCCGGCGGTAGAACTCGGCGGTGGCGCTGTCCATCTCCCGCCGCAGGTACTTATCGGGCGCAGGAGGTCCCGGGAGTTGCTGGGGAGCGCGAGTCCGGGGGCTCACCCGTCCGCCTCCAGAATCGCGACGGCGCCGCCGTTCATCATTCCGTGCTCGGCCTGGACCAGACCGACAGCGGCATTGTCCACCTGCCGGGCACCGGCGATCCCGGTCAGCTGGTCGAGGATCTCGCCGATCATGAGCAGGGGCGTGGCCTGGGGCGGATGGCCGAGCGACAGGCGACCGCCGCTGGGGTTGATCGGCAGAGGCCCTCCGAGGGCGGTCTCCCCGCGGGCGACCGCGGCCGGAGCGTCGCCAGCCGAGAACAGCCCCATGGCCTCGTAGGTCATGAGCTCGGACGGCGCGAAGGCGCCGTAAACCTCGAGCACGTCGAGATCCTCTCGCCCGCGCCGGGCGTGGCCCAGCGCTTCCTCTGTGGCCGTGCCTATCCAGGGATAGCGGGTGAGATCCTTACCAAACGGAATGAAGTTGGCGTCATCGTGGGCTTCGCCCCAACCCGTCAGTGCGGCCCCGCGCAACCCGCGTCGGCGCGCGTAGGAGGCCGACACGACGACCGCCGCGGCGCCCCCATCGGACCACGGGGCAGCCTCGAGCTTGTGTATCGGGGGGCACACCATCCGCGAGGCGAGCACGTCGTCGACCGAGATCGGGTCGCGCAGCTCGGCGCGGGGGTTGTTCGCCGCGTGGGCGCGCAGGCGTACCGCCAGCTCGGCGACCGCCTCGGGCGAGAGCTGATGGTCGTGCATGTACCGCTGCGCGGCCAGGGCGTAGCAGGGCAGCGCCGCAACCACCCCGTAGGGGCCGAGGTAGCTCCCGTACATCGCGTTGACCAGAAGGACGCGGTCGAGGTCGCCGCAATCCATTCCCGCTCGGAAGGTGCGCCGCTCGGCCTGGGCGCCGATCGCCGCCGCTACGTTCAGCCGCCCCAGCGCAATCTCCTGGCAGGCGGCCTTAAACGCCAGCATGGCCGAGGTGCCTCCGCACTCGACCTCCACCAGCGCTCGCGGGCCGAGCCCGAGACGTTCGGCCACTCGCTGAGGGCGGATCGGCGGCTGGGCCCGGATGTAGCCCTCGGGGACCAGGAACACTCCCTCCAGCTCGGACTGCCGCAGGCCGGCGCCCGCGAGCGCGCCCGCGAGGGCTTCGAGCCCGAGGTCGGTGGGCGTGCGGTCGGGGTGGCGCCCGATCACGGTCGCGCCGGCTCCGACCACCACCGCCCGCTCGACACGGTCGGAACCAAACGCACTCATGCGCGGCAATCGTACGGACCCCGCCGATCAGCTGGGCGTACGATTCGCATCGGTGTCCACCGCTGCCCCTACCGCCGCCCTGGCGCTCATCCCGTCGCAGGAGGAGACGCTGCTCCGGGAGACGGTGGCTGGCATCTGCGCCGACTTCGGGCGCGAGTACATGCAGCGCAAGCGCGACGCGGGTGAGCCGCCGACGGAGCTCTGGGATGCGCTGGCCTCGCGCGGTTACCTGGGGGTCAACATTCCCGAGGAATACGACGGCGGCGGCCTCGGCATGGCGGCCCTGGCCGCCGTCGGCGAGGAGATCTCAGCGGCGGGCTGTGCGCTCCTGCTGATCGTGGTCTCCCCTGCGATCGTGGGCAGCATCCTCACCAAGCACGGCACGCCCGCCCAGAAGGAACGCTGGCTCCGGGGTATCGGTACGGGCACGATCAAGGTCGCCTTCGCCATCACCGAGGCCGACGCGGGGACCAACTCCCACAACCTCGCCACCTCGCTGCGGCGTGACAACGGCCGCTTCATTCTCAATGGTCAGAAGACATTCATCTCCGGAGTGGAAGACGCCAACGCGGTCCTGGTCGTGGCCCGCACGCGGATGTCCGACGGCCAGCTGGGACTGCCGTCGCTGGCCATCGTCGACGTCGACGCCCCCGGATTCACCCGGCAGCAGATCCCGATGGCGGTGCGCGGCGCGGACCGCCAGTGGACGCTGTTCTTCGACGACGTCGAGCTCGAGGAGGAGCGCCTGATCGGGGGCGAGAACGGGGGCCTCGGCGTGGTCTTCGACGGGCTCAACCCCGAGCGGATCATGGGGGCGTCGATCTCGACCGGCATCGGTCGCCTGGCGCTCGAACGCGGCGCCGCCTACGCGCGGGAGCGGCGGGTCTGGGGGGTGCCGATCGGCGCACACCAGGGCGTCGCCCACCCCCTGGCCGAGGCCAAGATCGAACTCGAGCTGGCCCGGCTCATGACCCAGAAGGCCGCCGCGCTCTACGACGCCGGTGTCCCCGGCGCGGGCGAGGCCGCCAACATGGCCAAGTACGCGGCTGCCGAAGCGGGCATCCACTGTGTGGACCGCGCGATTCAAGCCCACGGAGGCAACGGCTTCGCGCTCGAGTACGGGCTGAGCGACCTGTGGTGGGGCGTCCGCGTCGCGCGCACCGCGCCGGTGTCGCGCGAGATGGTCCTCAACTACGTCGCCGAGCACTCGCTCGGCCTGCCGAAGTCCTACTAGCCTCAGCAGCCGCTCGCCGGGTCAGAGATAGCGGCGCGCGGTGACGTACTCGGAGCTGCGCGCCGCCAGCGGGATGACGCGCACCGAGCCGGCCGAGTTGGGAGACTCGATGATGCGCCCGCCGCCGACGTACATCGCCACGTGGTCGATCCGGGCGCGGTCTGAGCCGGTGGCGAAGAACACCAGGTCGCCCGGGACCAGACCGGTGCGCGAGACCCAGCTCCCGCCCCGGGCCTGGAGCGCCGAGGTCCGGGACAGAACCAGCCCGAACGCGTCGTAGACGGTTGCGGTCAGCCCGGAGCAATCGAAGCCGAAGCCCGACGTTCCCGCCCAGAGATAGCGCACACCCAGGAACTGCTTGGCGGCGTCCACGAGCTGGCGCCCGGTCGGCCTCGGTATGGCGTCGCCGCTGGAGTACACCCTGATCGTCGAGCTCGCGATCAGCTTGCGGGCGCCGTCGGGGGTGATGACGGTGGTCCACTCGCCGTCGGCCGCCACCACCGGCAGGCGCGTGTTGAAGCTGAGCTCCAGGAACCGCCCTCCGGCCTGGCCGGCGCCGCCGAGATCGTGCAGCCAGGCGGTTGACGCGCTGACCAGCGCCAGCGGGGCGGCTTGCAGGTCCGGCGAGGGAGCGCTGTAAGTGAGCTGGCGCTCGGGCAGCCAACCGGGATAGCTCAGGCCGCTGCGAGTGGCCTGATGAGTCAGGGAGACCTCCACCCATGAACCCAGCTTGCGCCGAACCACGAGCGGCTGCCCGTAGAGAGCCTGGGTGACCAGCCGACCGACGAGCCAGCGACGGGCGCTGGTGTCCAGGCCGGCCAGCCACGGCCTGATCGCCGCCGGCGCCCGGAGCGAAGGTTGGTCCAGGGCCCGGGCGCCATCCGGTCGCGCCCATAACGTGGCCACATTGACGTCGACATAAGCGACTCGGGAGCCCTGCGGTGGCAACTCGGCGGCCGCCGGTCCCGGCTCCGTCACCGCGAGCGCGACGAGGAGCGCCAGGATTGCCGTGTGGGCAGACGGCGGGCGCACCTCGCGCACCGGCCGAGGGTAGCGACCGAGCCGCCCGGGCGCAGCGCTGGGTCCGTTCCGCCCGCCGATGACAGTTGCTAGCAGCGCGCCGGTGCACTAGAACCCGCGGATGACCGCCCCCATAGCGACCCCGCACGCCGTGGGCAGGACGACCACGCTGCTCGTGGCCCTCGCCCTGGCCGCCCTGCCGGCGGCTGGCCCCGCCCCGGCGGCGGCTGATCCCGTCGCCGGCCGCATCGGGCCGGGGCTGGCGCTCACGCCCATGGGGCGTAAGCTGGACCCGGTCGGCCGCCTAACCCAGCTGGGCAACTTCAGCGCCGGCGGGGCGCTGACCCCCGACGGGCGCTTCTACTGGGCCGTGGACGCCGGCAACGGGTTCAACGACATCAAGGTCGTCGAACTGTCGACCGGCGCCGTGATCCAGGATCTGCCCCTGCCGGGTGGGTCGGGCGGGATCGCCTTCGCCCCGGATGGCCGTCATGCGTATGTCTCGGGCACCCCCGCCGGCGGTCCCAAGCCGCGAGGGCCCACGAAGGGCTCCAGCGGAGACGTCGTACACGTGTTCTCGGTGGCAGCCGGGCGCGGAACCGAAGGCGATCCGGTCGCGCTGCCGGCAGTCAGCGGCAGCGGCGACATGAACTCCGTGCCTCCCACCAAGGGCGACTACCCGCAGGGCATAGCGGTCTCCCCCGATGGCAGCTCGATCGCGGTTGCGCTGACGCTCTCCGGCGCTGTCGCGCTCGTCGACCTCCGCAGCGGCGCCGTGCGAACGGTCAACGTGGGCGCGTATCCGTTCGCCGCCGTGTTCAGCCCGGACGGGGGCAAGGTCTACGTCTCAAACCAGCAGGACGGCACGATTTCCGTTGTCGACGTCGCGGCGGGTCGGCAGGACGCAACCATCGGAGTGGGCGGACCGAGCGGCAATCAGGGCGCCCATCCTGAGGGCCTGGCCATCGACCGCCGGGGCGATCGCCTGTTCGTCGCCGTCTCGAGCCGAGACGCGATCGCGGTGGTGGACACGCGCCAGGCACGCCTGGCGGCCATGTACCCGGTGGCGCGCCCGGAGGGAGTGGGCACCGAGCCCACCGCGCTCGCCCTGGCGCCAGACGAGCAGACGATCTACGCGGCCGACTCCAACGAGGACGCAATCGTCGCCGTCGCGCTTACCGACCGGCCCGCCTCCGCGGCCTCGTCGCCCGCGCGCACGGTGCTTCGCGCACCCAGCGCCCGGGCGATCGCGACGTATCTCCGGGTACGGCGCGCGGCTCGGTCGAGGCTGCGCGCGGCCGGCCGCGGCCAGCGGCTATCCGCGCGGCGGCGCTACCGAAGGACCGTGTTGCGGGCGCGCAGGCGCTACCTGGCGAGTCGGCGCGTCCAGGCATGCGCCGGGCCGAGCGCAGGCGACGTGCGCACCTACGTGCGGGCCGTTCGGCGGGCTCTGGCGCTGCGCACCCGAGCGTTGCGCCGCAGCGCACTTGGCCAGGCGCAGGGCCAGCTCGCCCCGATCGAGCCGTGCCCGGCGGTCGCCGGCTTTATCCCCGGGCTGCGGCCCGGCGACGTGATCGGCCGGATGCCCACCGCCTGGTACCCCACCGACGTGGCGGTGACCCACGACGGAGCCAGGCTGGTGTGGCTGGCCGGTCTCGGCTACGGGGCCGGACCCAACCCTCTGAACTCCTTCTACGGCACCACCCCCTACGGGCAGTACATCCAGGACATGTTCATGGGCGTGGCGGGGGTGACCGCACGTCCGACCGATCAGGCCTTCCGCGCGCTGTCGGCGCGCGCCGACGCGTCGGTGCGGCCCGCCAATCCGGCCTCACCACCGCCGGGGACCCCGGTCCGCGCGGGCGGACCGATCAAACACGTCTTCTACATCGTCAAGGAGAACCGCGTATACGACCAGATCTTCGGCTCGGACCCGCGCGGTGACGGCGCCCCGCAACTCGAGCTCTTCGACGACAACGGGGTTCCCGGGCCGACCGGCGGCGTCACCCCCAACGCGCACGCACTGACGCGGATCTTTCCCCTCCTGGACCACGTCTACTCCGACAGCCAGGTCTCCAACGACGGCCACGTCATCACGTCGGCCGCCTATGCCAACGACTACGTGATCCGCGAGGTGCAGGCGCGCTCCCGCGGCCTGGACGAGGGCGTATTCCCGGTCTCGTTCCCGCCGAATGACTTCGTGTTCGACCAGGCGGTCCGCCAGGGCATCAGCTTTCGCATCTACGGCGAGGAGAGCGGCGGGACGAGCCCGTTCGCCAACGACGGGCGCCCCACCTATTCCCAGGTGGTGGCCAACAGCGTGGCGCCGTATCCCGGCAACGTCCAGATCGACTGCCTGGGAGGGACTCCCTTCCCGGGCTCGGGCGCCGCGACCTGCGCGCGCGACTCCGGAGTGCTCGGCTCGACCAACGGAACGGTGGTGGGGACCAATCCGCCGGCCACGAGCCGCTTCCAGACCTTCCAGGCCGACTTCGAGCACGAGTTGGCCGCGGGCAACGTGCCCGCCTTCAACTACCTGATCCTGCCCAACGACCACACCAACGGGACCCGCACCAACGCGCGCACGCCCAAGGCGCTGGTGGCCGACAACGATCTCGGCCTCGGACAGATCGTCCAGGAGATCAGCCAATCGTCGATCTGGTCCCAGAGCGCGATCATCGTCGTCGAAGACGACTCCCAGGACGGCGCCGATCACGTCGACGCCCACCGCCAGCCGGCCTACGTGATAAGTCCCTACGCGCGCCTCGGCGCCGTCGTACACACGCGCTACGACCAGTACTCGGCGTTGCGGACGGCGGAGATTCTCGCCGGGCTCCAGCCGCTCAACCTCAACGACGCGCTGGCCACACCGATGTACGACGCGTTCATCTCCGGCTCGCAACAGCCCAACGTCGACGGCACCCGCTACACCGCCATCCAGCCCCAGCAATCGCTGTCGCAGGTCAACGGGGCGACCGCTGCGGACGCTCGCCTGTCCAACGCGATGCCGTTCGACATCCTCGACGCGGTGCCGCAGGCGGTCATGGACCGGGTCCTGTGGCACAGCGTCTACGGCGAGCGCAGCCGGCCGCCGGCCGCGGGGCCCGGCGCCTCGGCGGCCGAGCACGCCCGCGCGCTGGGCGCGATGCGGGTGTACCGGGCCGGGCGCAACGTGCGCTCGTTTCTGGTCCACGGGCCCTCCCACGAGACCCGCTGAGCCGCCGGCGGGAGTAGGCTTCACACGTTAGGGCTCGGGCGGCCTCCCACGACCGACCGGCCTGATTAGCGCGTTACCCCGCACGGCGGCTGGACGCTTTCTCGGTCGCAGAACAAACGTCCAGGCCCGCTCGGCCAGGTGACAGTCTGGTGTCCTGATACGGGAGACACCCAGCCCCGCATGAACCCCCCGGCGACCAGTTCGCCCGCCTCGCTCGCCCGGCACCGCCGGTCCGGACAGCCGTTCCTCTCGCCGCACGGCCCCCAGGATCTACAGGCCCGCACGGTCACCGCTCGCTCCGTGCTGCTGGTGTGGAGTCCGCCAGCCAAACCCGCCGCCCGTCATCGGCGGTCCCGCTACGAGCTGCTCCGAGACGGGAAGGTCCTGGCCCGGCTGAGCACGACCTCCTTCAACGACGTCACCGTCGTGCCGGGGGCCAGCTATCGCTATCGCGTCCGGGTGCTCGGGCGACACGGACGGCACGGGCCCCGCTCGGTCAGCGTGCTCGTGCTGGTCCCCCGCCTCGGATCCGGCGCACCGGTGAAGCCGTGGCCGGGATGGGGCGCGAGTGCGGCCGGCCAGCCGGTGGGATCTGGATCCACGCCTTCGGTCTCGGCGGGCACCAAGCTGACCGCAGCGATGGTCGAGCGCCTGTTCTGGCGGGCCGGCTTCGGTCCCAGCCCGACGGGCCGTAGCACGTGGGCGGGACGCACGGTTGGCGACCTGGTGGACTGGCTGCTGAGCACTCCGGCCACCTACCCGGCGACTACGACACCGCCCCTGACCTATGACGGTAAGCCGATCGACCCGCTGGTCGAGGACTACGAGCTGGTGCTCGAGTGGGTGGACCGCATGCAGCGCGTGACCAACCCGCTCGTCGAACGGCTGACCTTCTTCTGGCATCGACACTGGGCCGTCAGCCGGGCGGCGGGGATCCCGGCGGAGTTCCTGCTCACCTACCGCGACCGCCTCCACCGCTACGCCGACCTCGGGGCCAATCCCAACGCCAGCTTCCGCGATCTCGCGCTGGAGATGACCACCCAGGACGCCGCCATGTCCTATTACCTGAACGGCGACGAGAACGTAGCCTCGCACCCGAACGAGAACTACGCGCGCGAGTTCATGGAGCTGTTCTGCCTGGGCCTGCTCGACAGCGCCGGCAGCCCGAACTACACACAGTCCGACGTGGAGAACCTGGCCCGCGCGTACACCGGCTGGAGCCTGGACCAGGACTTCAACAGCACCACCTACGGCCGGGTGTCGTTCGACCCCGGCAACTTCGACGCGGACTCCAAGACCGTGCTCGGACACACCGGCGCGTTTGACGCTCCCCAAGCCGTCGACCTCGTCCTCTCCCACCGCTCTCACGCTTCGTTCCTGGTGCGCAAGTTGTGGAAGGAGTTCATCGCCACGCCGATCCCCGCGGATGCCCTGGCCTCGCTGACTCAGACCTACACCGGGCAGGGGATGCGCCTGGCGCCGCTGCTGCGCGCCATCCTGCTGCACCCGCTGATCTTCGAGTCCCTGGACGAGCCCAACCTCGTAAAGCCTCCGATCGTCTTCTGCGTCGGGTTGCTGCGAGCGCTCGGCGTGCCCCTGCAGGGGACCGACATCCCAGACGTGCTCGACGACACGCAGCAGCTGCCCTACTTCCCGCCCAACGTGGCCGGCTGGGAAGGCGGACTGGCGTGGCTGAACTCGAACACCGTCGAGGCCCGCTTCGAGATGCTGATCCGAGCCCAGAACCTCAAGTACGGCAGCTACCCCGGGGCTCAGGCCCTCGCCGATGTGCCCGACGAGACGCCCCAGGGCGCCTTCGACCGGGCCTTCCTCTCGGTGGGCTCGCCGTGGATGTCCTCGGCCACCCAGAGCCGGCTTCTAAGCTACGCGAGCTCCGCGCCGGTGGACAGCCCGGAGCGGCGCCGTCAACGCGTCTACGCGCTGCAGGCGTTCATGCTCGGCGGCCCCGACGGGCAGGTGATGTGATGGTCGAACGCCTCAGGGGGCTCGCGCCGGAGCCAAGCCGACCGACCGGTTGGCGCTGCACCCAGTGCGAGGAGATCGACCTGGCCCGGGTGCGGGACGTCGCGCCCGTGCAGCGCATGCCGGTTCCGCGCGCGGCGCTGGGGGGATTCCCCACCGGGCGGGCCCCGTATGAGCTCACGCGCCGGCGCCTGCTGGCGCTCGGGATGGCGGGCGTGGCGTCGGTCTACGGACCGCGCGCGCTGGGCTGGGAATCGGTGTGGGAGAGCGTCGCCGCCCAGGCCGCAGTCGCGCCCACCAACTGCCTCGTCGTTCTCTATCTGGCGGGCGGTAATGACGGCCTCAACACGCTCGTTCCGGCCGGGGCGGCCGACTACTCCAGCTACGTGACCGCGCGCACGGCGATCCACCGGGGCCAGGGCGCGACCAGCGGCGGACGGGTGGGCTCCACCCCGCTCGCCGGGAGCGGCGGCTCCGTCGTGGCCTGGCCCAACGTCGTCGTGTCGCAGGCGGGCGGCGGCGACAACGGCAGCTCGCAGTACGGGTTCGACCTGCTGTACGGCAACGGCGGCTCCTCCAGCCAGCTGGCGGTGCTCCCCGGGGTCGACTACACGCCCCCCAGCCTGTCGCACTTCGACTCCGCCGACCACTGGTTCGCGGGCACCCTCGACGGGGTTGCGACCGGCTGGCTCGGGCGCTGGATCGATCGCAACGGGTCGGCAACCAACCCATTGCAGGCGGTGTCCATCGATTTCGCGCTGGCCAAGGAGATTCGCACCGCGCTGAACCCCGTCTCGGCGATCCCCACGCTCGACTCCCTGGGCTTCCAGATGCACGACTCCCCGGGCGGCTCCCCCGGTGACGTGGACGCCAACGCCACACTGCGCGACCTGGCCCCGATCCCGGCCGGCTCCGGCAACGCATACCTGGCCCGCTCGCGCTCGACCTACGGCGTCGCGGTCTCCGCCTACGATGAAGGCCAGACGCTGTCCCTCGCGGCGCCCCCTACCGGTGTGACTTACCCCGCCAACAGCGATCAGCCCGATTCGCTGTCGTTCAAGCTGCGCATGGCCGCAATGCTGATCGGCGCCAACGTTGGGACCCGGATCGTCACGATCCACTGGGGATCCTTCGACACCCACGGCGACCAGCTCGCCGGCCAGGACTCCCAGCTCACCGAGCTGTCGCTGGCGCTGAGCGCCTTCCAGGCCGAGCTCGCCTCCCGCGGGCTGGCCAACCGGGTAGCCACCATGGTGTTCTCCGAGTTCGGGCGCCGAGTGGGAGAGAACGCCTCCGGAGGCACCGACCATGGGGCGGGTGGAGTGATGTTGCTGGCCGGCGCGCCGGTCCGCGGCGGGCTGGCCGCCCCGTTCCCGGGCTGCCGCGATCAGGATCTCGACGACGACGGCGACCTGAAGGTGCCCACCGACTTCCGCTCGGTGTACGCGTCGGTGCTCAACGAGTGGCTGGGCGATGACCCCGCGGCCATCCTGCCCGGCACGCCCGGCGGTGGCTGGCCGGCGATCGCCCGCCAGGACTCCGGCAGCAACCTGTTCCGGTGAGGACGGGTCGTGGGCCGGAACTCCTCGCTCGGTAAGCGGATCGCGGCCTGGACGGGTGCCCTGGTGCTGGCCGCCGTTCCCGCCCTCGCGACGACCGGTGACGCCGCGACTCGATCCTCCTCGGCCGTCCCCGGCACAGCGACCGGTGCGCTCGTCCGCGCGGCCGGTCCGGCTCACGCCAGCCGCGGGCCCCATCGCCGGCGAACCCGCGGTCACCGCCATGCCCGGCGCCACCGAGGCCGTCACGGGCGCCAGCTCGTCTCCGAACACTCCCTGGGCTCGACCGCCCCCGGGGCGGGCGCGACCACGGGGGCGTCGACCGGGCTGTCGGGCGGCGGTGGGACCGGCCCGGGGTCAGGCGCGACGGGCGCGGGTGGCTCGACCGGCTCGGGTTCGGGGTCGGGCTCCTCCGGCGGCGGCTCGGGAACTGGCTCCGGGAGCGGCGGCGGGGGCGGGACGGGCGGCTCTTCGCTGCCCACGCGCACCGGCGTCGATGAAGGCGAGTACTACGTGCGCCCCACGCATCGCACCGTGGCCGCCGGCCCGGTCGACTTCTACCCCGTCGATTTGGGGATGGACTCCCACGACATGACGATCCGCGACGGGGGCGGCAACGTCGTGGGCACCGTTCCGATCGACCCCGGGCAGACCGCACACATCAAGGTCAACTTGACGCCCGGCACCTACACCCTCTTCTGCTCGCTCTACGACCACGAGCTGCGGGGCATGCACGCCAGCTTGACCGTCCAGTAGGCCTGCAGCCGCGTGGCAGGAAAGGTGGGAACTGTGTCATTGCGGACGGGGCGCGCCTGCGCCATCATCGTCATATGCGCCGACGCCAGATCGTTCTCGTCGCCTATCCGGGCGTGCAGAGCCTGGATGTCAGCGGCCCCTACGAGGTATTCGCCGGCGCGGAAAGGCTGATCCGCGCCCGCGGTTTCGCCGACCGCGGCTACAGCATCCGCGTGGTGGCGCCGCTCGGCGCTCCCGTTCGCTGCGAGAGCGGCCTGCTGCTCACCCCCGACGCGGGACTCGAGGCGCTCGCCGCCGGTCCGATCGACACGCTGCTCGTCGCGGGCGGCGGGGGTTCGCGGCGCGCGAGTGACGACCTCGAGCTCGTACAGGCGATCGCCGCCGCGGCCCCACGCGCCCGGCGGGTGGCGTCGGTCTGCACGGGGGCATTCCTGCTCGCCCGGGCCGGTCTGCTGAGCGGCCGCCGCGCGACAACCCACTGGGCTGCGTGTGGCGAGCTCGCGGCCGCGTATCCCGACGTGCACGTGGACCCCGACCCGATCTTCACGCGCGACGGCAACCTCTATACCTCGGCTGGCGTTACGGCCGGCATGGACCTTGCCCTGGCGCTCGTGGAGGACGACCTCGGACGCGACGCCGCGCTCGAGATCGCGCGCTGGCTCGTCATGTTCGTGCGCCGCCCGGGGAACCAGTCGCAGTTCAGCGCCCAGCTCCAAGCGCAGCTCGCCCGCCGAGATTCGCTGCGCGAGCTTCAGCGGTTCGTCGTCGAGCACCCCGAGGCCGACCTGTCGGTGGAAGCAATGGCGGCCCGGGCCTGGATGAGCCCGCGCCACTTCGCCCGCATGTTCGTGCGGGAGGTCGGAGTCACGCCCGCCCGGTACGTCGAGCGCGTTCGGATCGACGCCGCGCGCCGCCAGCTCGAGGATCGCGACGAGGGTATCGGCCAGATCGCCGCTGCCTGCGGCTTCGGCACCGCCGAGACCATGCGCCGCGCCTTCCTGCGCGCACTCGGTGTCTCACCCGCCGAGTACCGCCGACGCTTTCAACCCACGCGCGGTGCAAGCGCCGCCTGAACGAGTCCGAGGAGGACAGGCCCATGGAAATCGCGATCCTGATCTACGACCGCCTGACCGCGCTCGATGCAATCGGTCCCTATGAGGTGCTGAGCCGCCTGCCGGGTGCGAGCGTCACGTTCGTGGCCGCGGCGCCCGGCCCGGTCCGCACCGACGTCGGCAGCCTGGCGCTGCATGCCGACCGCTCGCTCGAGGAGCTACGCCACCCCGACATCGTCGTCGTGCCCGGCGGGCCGGGCCAGGCGGCACTGATGCGGGACGAGCCTACGTTGGCCTGGCTGCGCGAGGCTCACGACAACGCGCAGTGGACCGCCTCGGTGTGCACCGGCTCCCTGCTCCTCGGAGCGGCCGGCGTGCTCAAGGACAGGCGGGCGACGACGCACTGGCTGGCCCTCGACCAGCTGGCCGAGCTGGGGGCGGAGCCGACGTCCGAGCGATTCGTGTTCGACGGCGATGTCGTCACCGCTGCGGGTGTCTCGGCGGGCATCGACATGGCGCTGGCGCTAGTCGCCCGGATCGCCGGCGACGACATCGCACGCACCATTCAGCTGGGGATCGAATACGACCCTCAGCCGCCATTCGACTCGGGCTCGCCCGAGAAGGCGCCGCCGGAGCTGGTCGAGAGGCTTCGGGCCATGAGCCGATTTGTCACGGTGTGAGGCGGACGCCCGATGGACGCCCCGGGCGCGGAACCGCTGGTGTCACGCATGTGTTAAGAGGGCTTGCGCCGGGGGTCTCGATCTGGTTAGGGTCGCTTAGGCAGACCTGTTGCTGCATATGCGTCACCTGAGGGGGTCCCAGTCGATGACACCGTCCAGCCGTTTCTCACGGGGCTTGACGATTCGTTCCTTGTTGGTGCTGGCCGCTGTGCTGTTCGGGTCCTTCTGGGCCATCTCCGGAGGCCTGGCCTTCGCAGACGACAACGGGAAGGGAAAGAAGAAGCAGTGCGGCGACGACGAGAGCCAGTGCGTGCGCGGTCCCACAGGTCCTACCGGGCCCACGGGCCCTGCGGGTCCCAAGGGCGCGACCGGGCCACAGGGCCCGACTGGTCCCGCCGGGCCGACGGGACCCAAGGGTGACAAGGGTGACAAGGGCGCAACTGGGCCGACCGGACCCAAGGGCGACACGGGAGCTTCTGGGCCGACCGGTCCCGCGGGGCCGACCGGCGCCACTGGTCCCCAGGGAGCGCAGGGCCCGACCGGTGCTAAGGGAGCACAAGGCCCGACTGGAGCCACTGGTTCTCAGGGTGCGCAGGGCGTGACCGGCGCGACCGGACCCAAGGGCGACAAGGGCGACACCGGAGCACAGGGACCGACCGGACCTGCGGGGCCGACCGGTGCCTCCGGGGCACAGGGCGCGACCGGCGCTCAGGGTCCAACCGGACCCCAGGGCGAGGAGGGCGATAAGGGCGACACGGGGGCCCAAGGACCGACCGGTCCGGCAGGTCCCACCGGCGCCCAGGGCGCGACCGGCGCGCAGGGCGCGACCGGCGCCAAGGGCGACACCGGAGCGACCGGTGGCCAGGGAGCCCAGGGCGTGACCGGCGCAACCGGACCCAAGGGCGACAAGGGTGACACCGGGGCCATCGGACCGACCGGCCCGGCAGGTCCCACCGGCGCGCAAGGCGCGACCGGCGCCCAAGGTCCAACTGGACCCCAGGGCGAGGAAGGCGACACCGGAGCCATTGGACCGACCGGTCCGGCCGGTCCCACCGGCGCCCAGGGCGCGACCGGCGCCCAGGGCGACACCGGAGCCACCGGCAGTCAGGGCGGCCAGGGCGTGACCGGCCCGACCGGACCCAAGGGTGACAAGGGCGACACCGGAGCAATTGGACCGACCGGTCCGGCCGGTCCCACTGGCGCGAACGGCTCGCAAGGTGCAACCGGCGCGCAAGGTGCAACCGGCCCGCAGGGTGCAACCGGCTCCAACGGTGGCCAGGGAACCACGGGCGAGCAGGGTCCGACCGGTCCCGCCGGCCCGACCGGATCCACCGGACCGCAGGGTCCGACCGGCAACGCCGGTCCAACCGGCCCAACCGGGCCGTCCGGGCCAGCTGGTCCGGTGTTCTACGACACGAACGCCGGCCCGACAGCCACCCCTGCAACCGACGACACCACGGTTACTCCCGCGACCTACCTCGTGATTGCCAACGCGCAGATCACGCTGCCGTCGGGCACGCCGCCGACCCAGTCAGTGACGTGCACGTTGTTGTTGAATCCGGTCGGGACCGTGCTCGACACCAAGACGATCGACACGGGCGCGACCTCTGGCGGATCGAACCTCGCCGTGGAGCTCCAGGGCACCGCGACGAGCGATGCCGTCAACAAGGTGTTCGAGCTGTCGTGTACCAGCCCGACGGGTGCCGTGGTCTCGAACATGAACATCCACGCTCAACAGATCGTGTCGGCGACACTGTCGCCGTAGATCTGCGTGCCGCGGAGCCCGTAGCGGGGCATCCGGATCAAGAGTTCCGCCGGCGCTGCCCAGCAGCGCCGGCGGTGTTTCGGGGCAGGACCGCTTTACAAACGGCGCGGCGACGCTGGCATCGACCTCGGGCTATCCGGTACAGACCGCGAAGAGCTGGCCGGTAGTCCCCGTCGCCGCTGGATTCTGGATATAGACCTTCCAGCCCAGGGGGACCTGGCCCTCGGTCGCCGGGCCACCGTAGATGTTCCCGATCGGCGCATCGATGATCGCGTAAGCCGTATCGCTCGATGGAACGCTGCCGGTCTCGTACCCCCCGCCCAGGGCGTGCTGCCCCGCGGGGCACCACAGGTGCGCAACGGTCACAGCGCTACCAGCTACCGGGAAGCTGATGCTGTGCGAGATCACGGACGCGGTCCCACTGGGCCCGGTCGGCCCCGCCGGGCCCGTCAGGCCCGCCGGCCCGGGCGGCCCGGTGGGCCCCCGAGCTCCAGAGACGCTCCGCTGCCGCCCGTGCTTACGGAGCGGCCGCTCGGTGATCAGGTAGCGGCTGACGTTGCCAGTCAACGCGACTGGGCTGCGCGCGGGGGTGCTCGTGCTCGACGGAACGCCGCGCAGCGCCAGCACCAGGGCGACTATCGAGATCAGCAGCGCCGGTGACGGCCACCTGGGCCGGAGCGGTCTTCTTTGCATCTCGAGCTTCCTTTCTGAGCGGCGGTACCCGACGCGGGCCGGCGCACCCCCAATCGCGTAGCAGCGATCCGAGGATATGGTCTATGGCACCGTCCTGCGCGGTGTCCATCGGTGAAGGCCGAAGAACGTTCCCCGCGTTCTGTCAGCGCCGACGGGAGAGCGAGATCCGCAACTGGCCTGCGCCCTCGGCCACCCCGGTCGAGGCGACCCCGTGCTCGTCCACCTCGCGGAAGTACATCGTGTATGCCCCGGACCGCAGCGACTGCGCGAGGAGTAATCGCCAGCCGGTGCGGCGATCGCCTGGGCGAGCCAGCTTTGCGGGCATCCACGCAGGGCTCGAGCACGAGCGCACGATGTATGGCCTCGATACTCGCGATCGCTCCCACCATTCGCACCGGGCCCCGCTCGCCTTGGTGCGGACACCCGCGCGCGCCCCCCGGGCTAGTGCCAGATCGAGCTCGCGCACCCCGGCCGGATCGGTGGCGGTCCCGGTTATTACGCGCACCCGATGCTTACCCGAGATGTGGCTGCGGTCGAGTCGTACGGACGCGCGACCGCTGGTCGGACCGAGCACCGGCGTGAGGCCGGAAACCGAGCCCGCAAGCACGGACTGCGCCGCGAGCGATCCGACCGCGGCCGTACCCGCCTGGGGTGCGGGTGGTTGGAGGGGGTGGGCGATCTCGTAGACGCTGCCGGTGCCCGGCTTGAAGTTTCCGACGTCCACGTAGACGAGGTCCCCGGACCCCGGCGCGCTCTCGAGGTCGACGAGCCCGGGCACGCCTGTGGCGAAGTCCGCCGCGTATTTGACGTGTCGCCCGCCAGTGAGGACCAGGCGCCGGATGAACCCGCCGCCGTAGGCCCCGAAGAAGATGGTGCCGGAGTATCTGGACGGGTAATCGGTGCCGGTGTAGGTCGGACCTCCAACTACGGCCAGTCCCTGTGCACCCGCCTGCGAATGGTCAAAGGCGTAGACCGGCGGCACGGTGGGCTGCGTGTAGACGCCCGTCTGCGGATCCGAGCACCGCGAATCGGTGCTGTAACCCGGGGTCTGGATGGGCCCCTCCCAGCAGGGCCACCCGTAGTTGCCGCCCGGGGTTATGAAGTCGATTTCCTCCCAGCTTCCCCAGCCGACGTCGCCCACCACGGGGCTCGCCCCAGACGAGAGACTGAATCTGTAGGGATTGCGAAAGCCCTTCGCGTAGACCTTGCTGCAGACGTCGGTCAGGGTGTGGTCCGAAGGGCAGAACGGATGGTCGGGCAACCCGTTGCCCGCCCGATCGATGTGGAGGATCTTGCCGGCATAGGAGGTCTCGTCGTATGCGCGGAAGGCCAGCGGATCGGCTTGCCGGTACCCAGCCGCCTCCCCGTTGCTGACCCAAAGGGTTCCGTCGGGGTCGGAGCGCACCGTGTCGGCCGAGTGAGTATCGCCGTCGGCCGGAAGGCAATCGCTGGAGTTCGAGGGAGCCGGGCAGGGAGCGGCATTAACCGAACCCAGCACCACGGTCTCGGTCGGAGAGGTCGGTCCACCCGCCACGGTGTCGTCGGGACTCACCACCACGCGCGTCAAGCGCGACACCTTGGGTCCCGAGTAGTTCGCGGGATTGTCCTCGTAGGTGTAGAGCAGGTAGAGGAAGTGGTTGTCCGCGTAGTTGGAATCGACGGCGACGCCCAGCAGCCCTCGGTCCTGATAGGTATTCACGTGACCGGATATGTCAAGCAGCTCGGTCGGCCCGGCGCGGCGCGAATCGACCACCAGGATCAGGCCCGGCTTTTCAGCGATGAACATCCGCCCGTCGGGCGCCCAGGCCACCGCGGTTGGTTGGGTCAGACCGGTGGCGAGTGGCACGGACTGGAATCCAGCGGGGACCGTCGCGTCGGCCCGAGCGCGACACGGGAATACGAGCGACACCGGCGAGGCCGCTGCCGCCAACGTGACCGTGGCCACCAGGGCTTGCGCCGGGATCCGTCCCATTCCAGGTCGAATCTAACGGACGGGGCAGGGTCGGTACAAACCCTGAAGACCTTCTCCAGTTCCCCACTCTCTGATATAAATTTGTGCGTGTATCCAAACGCCGGTGGGAGGCGGCGTTTCGGGGCTGTGTTCTGCGCGCTGCTGTGCGCGCTAGCTGCCATCGCCACGCCTGCCGCTATTTCTGCGCCGGCCCCTGCCGGCAGCCCCGGACTGCAATATCTGGGGACCCAGCACCTCTCCCCGCGGCTCGAGGAGCTGACGTTCAGCACCCCGGCGCTGGCCGCGCCGACCAAGGTGCGGGTCCTGCTGCCGAGCGGCTACGACCCGTCGGGCCGGACGCGGTACCCGATGATGCTGCTGCTGCACGGCGCGAACGAGAGCTACACGGCGTGGACGACGGCAGGTCACGCCGAGCAGATCACGGCCGGTTACCCCTTGATCGTCGTGATGCCCGACGGCGGCGTCGACGGCGGCTACCAGGACTGGTACAACGGCGGCGCCGGCGGGCCGCCCGCCTGGGAGACCTACCACATCGGCCAGCTGCTTCCCTGGATCGATGGACACTTCCCCACGGTCGGCACGCGCGCGGGACGAGCGGTCGCCGGGGTGTCGATGGGCGGTGGTGGCTCGATGCACTACGCCGCGGCCCACCCCGATCTCTTCGCCGCAGCGGCGAGCTTCTCGGGTGCCGTCGACAACGGCAACTTCTACATGCAACAACTCGACGAGGCCACCGGGGTTCCAGATGCCAAGCCACCGGGGTCGGCCTGCGGGCTCTGGCAGACCGACGAGGTTCGCTGCCGTGGAGTCAACGCCCTAGATCTCGCCGAGAACCTGAAGGGCCTGTTCCTCCAGGTCGACACCGGCGATGGCTATCCCGGAGGACCCGATGGAAACGGGCCCGACCTAATCGAGAGCGGCGTCTACCAGCAGAGTGTGAGCTTCCACGAGAAGCTCCAGCAGCTCGGCATCGCGCACGTCTGGGACTACTACGGCCCGGGTGGGCACGAGTACTACTACTTCGACCGCGACCTCGCGCATCTCCTTCCCCGGCTGATGCAGGTCTTCGCGCATCCGCGTGCCGCGCCGCTGCCCTTCGACTACACCTCGGTCGCCGCCGACTACAGCGCCTACGGCTGGCATTTGACGATCGCTCGCCCGGCGCTGGAGTTCTCAGAGCTGCGCTTCGCGTCACCCAGCGGTTTCGAGCTGCACGGCAGCGGCACGGCGCATGTGACGACCGCCGGCTACTACCGCGCAGGACAGGCGCTCGCGGTCGGGGTCCGCAACCTCGACGGTCAAACGACCCAGCTGCTGCACGCGGACGGAAACGGTCGCCTCTCGCTGCCGCTCATCCTCGGGCCTGGCAATCCGTACCAGGAGTACTCCCCGGAGGCGAAGGCGTGGCTCGCTACCCGTCACCTGACAGACGTCTCCGGCCAGGAGCAGAACAGCCTGCAGAGTTGGCCCGTCTATACCGCCGCCGTGTCGATCAAGCCCCTCGCCACAACAGCGCCGACCCGCTCGGGAAGCGGCGGGAGACACGCCGTCGCGCCGAGACGGCGGTCCCGCACCCGGCACCACCGCCGGCGCCGCGCGCACCGCCGGCTCGGGACCCGTGGCGTGAACTCCCGTGCGGCGCCGACCAGCTAGTTCGAGTATCAGCGGCGGCCGCGTCTTTGCCTGCGGCCTCGACTGTGCGGAGGCGTCTTCACGCAGGCGCCGACCCGGCGCACGCTCCGTATGGCCCGCCCGCGCCGGTCGTAGGTGATGATCCGGATGGTCTGAGGACGGGACCCGGGTAGCACCACGGTGATGCTCCTGAGGCGGCGGCCCTGCTGCGCGAGGATGAGCTTGCCGTTGGCCAGCACCCTGACCCGGTGAATGGGCCCAAAGCGCGTGGGGTGCAGCCGGAACGTGAGCCGGCGCAGCGCACACGGGGGCCCGCCGGGGGATGAGGCGGCGGTCAGGTCGGCCGCCTGGCCCGAGGGCCACACACTCGGGCTCACGCGCACGGCGTAGAACCCCGAGCCACCGTCGGTGTACCAGATCTCTCGCCGGGCCGGGATGATCGTCGGCTGAGACATCGCGTAGTCGGAGCCCTGGTAGCCGTTCTCGGTGTTCCCCGCCGTCGGCGCGACGTAGTAGGCGATCTCCTTCGGGTGCAAGAGGTCTGAGATGTCGAACACCCGCAGGCCCGAAACGATGAACGAGCAGGCAACGACCTTGGGGTCCGTCCGAGTCGGGATGTTGCAGTAGTGGGCCGCGTAGCCCTGGGCGCCGCTGAACGTGCCGGGATCGCCCTGGGCCGCACGATGATCGCTGGGCTGGTTGACCTGGAGGCGGAGGTTGGCGATCACCTGCGGATGAGCCTCGTCGGCGATGTCGATTATGCGCCCCGCTCCCACGATGTCCGGGGGGGCGCTCGGGTTCAGGGTGGATGCGGTGTACTCGTCGAACTCGAGCAGGTAGGGATGGCCGTGCTCGGTGAAGGGAATCGCGTTCTGGGGGATCGACACGCTCTTCCACTTCAGGCGGGCAACCTCTCGCACGTGCGGGAAGGGGTTGCGCGCCTGGATCTGGCTGGTGTCGATGATGGTCAGTCCGGCCTCGGACGTCTCGATCGGGTCCGCCAGGTAGGCGCGGTTGCCGTCATTGGACAGCGACATGCCGTGGGAGTAGAGGTTGCCCTGCCAGACCACGTGCGGCTGGGTGGGGTCGCTCACATCGATCGCGGTGATCGCGTTGTAGGCCGTCGCGGTCGCGTAGAAGGTCCTGCCGTCCATTGAGAACCCACTCTCGTGGCCGAACTTGGCCAACGGCTGGGTGAAGTCCAGGACCGGATGGCGGCAGTCGGCGTGGATGTCATAGAGGGCCACCACCCCGGGCTCCGTCGCCGGGTTACCGTCCACGGCGGCGAGCAGGCCGCGCTGCACGTTGAGGGCGAGCGACTCGTGCGGAGTCAACATCGGCGGCGCGGTCAGGGTGTCGGTCTGTACCGGATGCGTCGGGTCCGACATGTCGAGCACCGCCACCCCCAGCGAGGCACCGCCGGGGTTGATCGCGTTGGTGGGGAAGAGCAGCGCGGTGTCGTAGTACGCGCACTCATGACCTTGAGTGTCGATGTAACGCAGGGTCTTGAACCCTCCCGAGGTGCCCTGGTGACCGATCTCGGTGACGTTGCACCAGAGGCCGTTCGCTCCCGAGCCGGCAGGAACCCGGCCGTCCACGCCCGGCTCGGGCTTGGACCCTGGGCCGCACCCGGCGACCGGTGTCGGGGTGAAGGGCGGCTCGGGTGGGGTCTGGGTGGCCGCTCTGGCCGGCGTGTCACCCGCGCCCTGCCCGAGGGCAAACAGGTCGTTCGGCGTGGGCGGGGTGGTAGAGCTGCCCTGGGCCAGGGCCGCCGTCGGCGTCGCCATTACGACCGCGGCTAGAGCGGCGAGGAGTGACCTGCCGGCGCCCATCGCTGCGAAACTACCACGCTACTGGGCCAGCGGACCCCGCTCCGCGGGATCCAACCGGGCTGAGCGCACCAGGGCTCCCAGGAGCGGCGAAGGATCGAACCCTTCCAAGTGCCCAAGCCCCTGGCGGGAGTCGTCAGCCGACCGCGACGACCGTCAGGATGCGCTCACCGGCCGGGAGAGGTATTCGCACCTGATCGCCGGGGCGCCGACCGGCCAGCGCCCGGGCCACAGGCGATTCGAAGGACAGGAGCCCCTCGCTCGGCGAAGCCTCGTGGGAGCTGACCAGGCGCCAAGTGCGCTGCTGCCCATTCTCGTCGCAGACTAAGACGCTCGAGCCGAGGGTCACTACGTCGCCGCTGGGCACCGTGTCGACCACTACGGCCCGGGCCAGCTTGTCTCGGAGCCGGGCGATCTTGGTCTCAAGATGCGCCTGGTCGTTCTTGGCGTCGTGGTACTCGCTGTTCTCCTTGAGATCGCCCCACTCCCTGGCGGTCTTGATGCGTTCGGCGAGGCTTCGCCGGCCGGCACCCTCCAGCTCCTCCAGCTCGGCTTCGAGCGTTGCCCGGCCTTCGGGCGTGATCGCGTTGGCGTCCTCCATGCCCCCGTTCTAGCCGATCCGGCAGTGACTTCCCCCACGGAGCGGCGAAGGAATCGAACCTTCCAAGCGCCGGGCTACGACGCCCTGCCGGTTTTGAAGACCGGATGGGCCACCAGACCCCTGCCGCTCCAGCCCGAAGGCTAAGCCGGGTGGACGGTCCGGCGGCCACCTTACGTTCCGGTCAGGCAATTCTGGTTAGCTGCGGCGCCTATTCCGCGCCCCTTCGCGCGCCGACCCGCTCACCCCGTTTCGCCGCTGGTCCACCGACCCGTGCCCGCCTCCCGTATCACGATCCCGGTGCCACGCCGGGGCCTGCTTCCCGGCATCCGCCTCCATGGCGCTCTCGGCCTGGGTCTGGCCCTCGCCTCCACGACGGCACTCGCCGCCTGCGGCGGCAATGGCGGGGGCACCTCCTCGGGCTGCCCGGGCGCGCACCGTTGCCCCTACCGCACCGTGACCACCATCGGCCAGCGCGCCGAAGGCGTGTTCCGGCTCCCCGAGGCGATTGCGATCGGACCGCGCGGCGACGTGTACGTCGGCGATCAGTTCAGCTACGTGGTGCAGAAATTCTCGCCCGGAGGCAAGTTCGAGGCCGAGTGGGGCTCCTACGGGCGGGGCGCCGGTCAGTTCGGAACGATCGGCGGCGTCGCCGTCGACGCAAGCGGCGACGTCTACGTACTCGACAGCACCTTCAACCGCGTGCAGAAGTTCGACTCGACAGGCCGCTTCCTCACCGCCTGGGGCGGACCTGGTTCGAGGCTAGGGCAGTTCCACGTCGGCGCCGGCAGTGGCCCCGGCGCCCCGCCGGGTGGCGGTATCGGAGTCGGCGGTTCTCATGTGTACGTGGCCGACACACTGAATAACCGCATTCAGCGCTTCGCGCTCGACGGCTCGCACGCCGTGGCCTGGGGGAGGCTCGGAACCGGAGCGGGACAGTTCAACCACCCCAAGTGCGCGGCCGCCACCGCCAGCCTGGTCTACGTCTGTGACGACGACAACAACCGCATCGAGGTGTTCGCGTCCAGCGGCAGGTTCGTCCGCCAGGCCGGCCGCTTCGGGCGCGGGCCCGGCGAGTTCGCCAACCCGTTCGGCGCGGCTCTCGATCGCTCCGGCCATGTCTACGTCGCCGACGACAACAACCGCCGCATCGTCAAGCTCTCCCGGACTCTGCGCTACCTCGGCACCTGGGGCGCCGATCAGCTCGTCTACCCGCGAGCGGTTGCGACCGATGCGAGCGGCAACGTCTACGTCACCGACACGGGCAACAACCGCGTCCAGGTGTTCGCAGGCAGCGGGCTCCCGCTGCGCACCTGGGGCATATCCGCGCGCGCCGGTGGTCAGTTCATCAACCCCCAGGGCGTGGCGACCGACCACACGGGCGCCCCGCTCGTGGCCGACACCGTGGGTAGCCGCGTCGAGGTCTTCAGTCCGTCGCTGGCGTACCGATCGAGCTGGAGCGGGGGCAACGTGGTTCTCGGTCGCCACTACCTGAGTCCCACGGCCGCCGCCGTCGCCCCGGACGGATCGGTCTGGGTGACCGACCCGAGCAATCAGCGGGTGCGACATCTGAATCCCAACGGCGACTTCCTCGGCGCGCTCGGGGGTTCGCCGACCGGCGCCCCGGGTCACCTGCAGGCGCCGATGGGGGTTGCCGTTGACCAGGCCGGCGCCGTGTACGTCGCCGACGCGGGAGGCAACTCGGTCAAGAAGTTCGCCCCCGGCGGCACGCTCGTGTCGGCTTGGGGCTCCGGCGGCACGACGGGCAGTCGGTTCCGAAGCCCGCTCGCGGTCACGGTCGACCGCGCGGGCGACGTGTACGTCGCCGACACCGCCAACAACCGCGTGCAAGAGCTCGCACCCGACGGGAAGCTCCTTACCGTCTGGGGCTCACGCGGAGTCCGCCCCGGTCAGTTCCGAAAGCCGGACGGGCTGGCGGTGGACGCGAGCGGTGATGTGTTCGTGTCCGACCGTGACAACGGCCGGGTGCAGAGGTTCACCCCGCGGGGCGGGTTCGTGTCCGCCTGGGGAACCCCGGGCGCCGCGACCGGCCAGTTCAGTCAGCCCGGGGGGCTGGCCGTCGACTGTCGGGGGAACCTGTTCGTCGCCGACACCAACAACAACCGCGTTCAGGTGTTCGGACGGGTGGCGTCCGCCGCGAGATGCACGTCGTCGACGGCGCCGCCTCCACCGCCCACGCTGGTGGTGATGCCGGCGGGGGGCGCCGGCGTGCTCTCAACCGGGGGTGTAGTCCTGCTGGTGCGCTGCGATGTCGAGTGCGTGCCGCGCATCGACGCCCGGCTGTCGGCGCCCGGGACCGGGGTGCGAGCAGTCCTCAGAGCAAGTCCGGGGAAGATCGCCGGAGGCGTATCCGCCCGGGTGCAGCTCAGGCTCACCGCGCGCGCCGCCGGCGCGCTGCGCGCGGCCCAGCGAGGCAGTGGGCGGCGCGCGGTCGCCGTGGTGACCGCCACCGCGACCGCGACCGGCTCCCCGGCCGGAGGGCCTCAGGGCACCCGGTCGGTGCGGCTCACCCTCGCGCTCGGCCCCTGATCTCCAGGGCGGCGCACCCGGTGCACAAGCCCGAGACGAGTAGTTCGGCCCCCGCCGCATCGAAACCGGCGCGCCTCGCGGCCGCGACGGCGGGACCCAGCTTGACCTGCGCGGAGAGATCATCCACCCGCCCGCAGCGGCGGCAGACCGTGTGATGGTGGGGATCGGTCCGCGAGTCGAACCGGACGGGCCCGCGGTTGGTCGCGAGGCGGCGCACCAGGCCCAGCTCCTCGAACAGGTCCAGCGTCGCGTAGACGGTTGGAAGCGATAGGCCGGGCAGGCGCTCGGCCACGAGCAAGAGCAGCTCGTCGGCCGTGATGTGCCGATCTTGCTCGCGCAGGGCGCGGTACATCACGAGCCGCTGGGAGGTCACCCGGTGGCCCTCGGTGCGCAGCAGGTCCGACAGCTGGTCGTCCCAGCCTGCCGGGTCGGAACGCAACCGGGATGAGGTGTCTTTCGCGCTCATTAGGCAGCCCTTATTCTAATCAACTTGCTATTGTAAATGCAATGGTTCAGCTTCCCGCTGTCTTGCGCCAGCTCGACGAGCGGAACATGCTGTTGCGGGTAGTCCAACCCGCCCTGGTGGGGCTGATCGACGGAACCGTCTCGACGCTGGCCCCGATCTTCGCGGCCGCCTACCTGAGCGGGTCGCACGCGGCGCTGTTCGTTGGCCTGGCCACCGCCCTCGGGGCGGGCATCAGCATGGGGATGTCTGAGGGGCTCTCGGATGACGGCACGCTCACGGGCCGCGGATCCGGCCTGGTGCGCGGGTTCATCACCGGAGCGGCCACCTTCCTGGGAGGAACGTTCCACACGCTGCCCTTCATCATCAGCAACGTCCACAAGGCGTTGCCCGTTGCCTACGCCGTGGTCGCAGTGGAGCTGGCCGTGATCGCGCTCATTCGCAAGCGCTTCCTGTCGGTGTCGCTCGCGAAGTCGCTGGCGTATGTTGGCGTCGGAGGCGTGGGAGTCGCCTTCGTGGGCTTCGCCCTGGGTCACGCCTGAGCGCCGCCCTGGGTCACGCCTGAGCGCGCGGCTCAGCCAACCTGCTGATAGATCAGGAAGACGTTGAGCGCGCTGATCAGCGCGGCCAAGCCGAAAGCGATGATCGTCGTCAAGCGACGGTTGACGTGCACACCCATCACGTCGCGGCGGCTGGTCAGCATCACGAGGGGCACGAGCGCGAGTGGTATGCCGAACGACAGCACGACCTGGCTGAGCACCAGCGCGTTGGTCGGGTTCATTCCGACCGCCAGCACCGCGATCGCTGGAAGCATCGTCACCGCGCGCCGCACGACCAGCGAGATCCTCACCCTGATGAAACCCGACATCACCACCTGACCGGCGTAGGTGCCAACGCTCGAGGACGACGCGCCCGACGCCAGGAGTGCGACCGCGAACGCCAGCGCCGCGGTGCCGCCAACGAGGTGACCGAACTGGGCGTGGGCGTCCTGGATCGTGCTCAGACCCGAGAGGGCGGGGGTGTGGAAGAGCTTGGCCGCAACCGCGAGCATCGCCATGTTGATCACTCCGGCCAGGCCCAGCGCGATGATCACGTCGAGACGCTCGAAGCGCAGCACTCGGCTGCGCTCGCCGTCGTTGCGACACGGCATGCGGCCCTTGGTCAGCGCCGAGTGCAGGTAGATCACGTGGGGCATCACGGTCGCGCCGATGATGCCGACGGCCAGGTAGAGGGAGCTCGTGCCGTGCAGCGAGGGCAGCAGGCCGTGCAGGGACGAGTGCGCGGACGGGCCGATCCGAAGCGTCTCGTAAAGGAAGCCGGCGAAGATGATCCCGAGCAGCGCCGTGATCGCCAGCTCGAAGCGCCGGTAGCCGCGCGTCTGCAACTCGAGGATCGCAAACGCGATAGCTCCGGTAATCAGCCCGGCGGTCAGAAGCGGTACGCCGAACAGCAGGTTGAGGCCCAGCGCCGCGCCGAGGAACTCGGCGATGTCCGTTGACATCGCCATCACCTCGGCTTGGACCCAGAGTCCCCAGGTCACCACGCGAGGGAAGCGCTCCCGGCAGACCTCGGGCAGGTTGCGGTCGGTGATGATCCCGAGCTTCGCGGAGAGGTACTGGATCAGCATCGCCATCCCGTTCGCGGCGAACACGACCCACAGGAGCAGGTAGCCGAACTGAGCGCCACCCTGGATGTTCGTGGCGAAGTTGCCGGGATCGACATACGCAATCGAGGCGACGAAAGCCGGCCCGAGCATCGCCAGCGTGGCGCGTAACCGACCGCGCGCGAGTAGCCGCTCGAGCGCGCTCGGACCCGCGAGCGGTCCAACCAGGGTCCCGGCGCCGGGCACCGGCAGCGCGACCGCCGCCCCGTCGGGGCTGGCGGTCACCGAGTCGGCTCTCAGACCGGAGGGGGTCATCGGCTCGCCCCAGCCGTCATCGCTCTTCCCTCACCACGCGCATGGCCCGGGCGACGCGGCCTCCGAGCACGTGTACCTCGTCGTCGACGCGCACGAACAACGGCCCGTCGAACGGGTGCTTGTCGACCACCTCAAGGGTCACGCCGGGGGCGATTCCTCGGTCGGACAGGAAGCGCAGCAGCGCCGGGTCGGCGTCGGAGACCCGCACCAGAGCGGCTCGCTCCCCCACCTCGAGCACCTGCAGGCTCTCCGTCGCTCCTTCGTCCAGCTCGAGTTCGGGAGTGGGTATCGGGTCTCCGTGGGGGTCGAACGTCGGGTGCCCGAGACGGTCGGAGATCAGCTCCTCGAGCTCCTCGGACAGGACGTGCTCGAGCACCTCGGCTTCGCGGTGGACCTGATCCCACGGGACGTCGAGGGCCTCGGCCAGGAACAGCTCGAGCAGCCGGTGGTGGCGCAGAACCTCGAGGGCCACGCGCCTACCGGCCGGGGTGAGCTGGGACCCGCGGTAGGGGGCGTGACTGACGAGGCCCAGCTCGGCGAGCTTCTTGAGCATTCCGGAGGCCGACGCCGCGCTCACGCCCATGCGCTCGGCCACCGCGTTGGTTGAGACCGGGTCACCGGTGCGGACCTCGAGCGCGTATAGGGCCTTCGTGTAGTCCTCGACGGCTGGAGAAAGGGTCTTCCCTACTGCCATACGGAAAAGTTAGCAGCTCCTAATTCTCAGGCCAAGAGTGCCTAAAACATTCGTCCAGGCGGATTCGGCCCGCCGTCCAGCTCCCCAGAGCTCGCGGCCGGCGAAGGTATCTGGCCCCCGTGGGCGAACTTCTCGGTCGGCGCGGGTGACCGCGCGGGAAACGGGGTCGGCGCGAGCGGACCGCGCCGATGACTTGGAGCGGAATTGGAATGCTGACTCGGGAACGGAGACGAGGCATGGCTCAGGGCCTGGCGAGGCGCTGGCTGCTGCCCGCCAGCGGTGTCCTCGCGCTTGGGGTCGTTGGCTGCGGAAACGACAGCCACGCCCTGCTCCAGGCGCAAGTAAGCCTTTCGGGGTGCACGAGCTCGCTGGCGAGGACGGGCTCTCCCACCGCGCAGTCCATGAAGGTCATGGTGAGCGTCACCAACTCGGCCACGCCTGGTCCGATCGGAACCGCCAGCAACGAGTGGCCGGCGACGTTCGTGTTGGTCGACACCGGCCCCAACCTCAGCCTCCAGGACCTATCGGGCAAGAAGAACACCCCGCCACAGCAGATCGACGCCCGGGAATTCGCGTTCAACCCCCTCAAGGCGGGGAAGAGCCACACGCTGACCGCCGTGCTGAAGGCGATCAAGCCGGGGACCGCGACGTTGACCGTTTCGGCCTGGGGGGGCGACGATCCTTGGGATGTTCCGCCGGCCGGGAAGCCGTCGATTGGAACAACGGCGGTGGGAGCAATGAGCAAGCGGGCGGTCGCGGCTTGCTCGACCACGATCAGATGAGGTACCGCAGATGAGATTTGCGCTGCATCTAGGCTCGATCCCGCGGCACCTGTTCCACTTTTTCCGCGGTCACACCCCGCGGCACCTGCGGCTGCGCAATCGCCTGCTCACGATATTCGTGGCGACGCTGGTCGTCGACGTCGTCGGCAGCTACTTCATGTGGAAGGCCGAGAGGCGCGTCGTGGTCCAACCGCCCGGAGGCGCGAACTTCGGCATCGACTACAACTGGGCTCACATCAAGGACTTTTGGGATTCCGCCTTCTTCACCACCACCCAGCTGCTGACGGTCTCCTCGCTGATGAACAACCCGTATTCGACCTGGGGGCGCATCATCGACGTGTTCCTGGAGTTCTACGGCATCACGATCGCGACCGCCCTGGCTGGCTCCTTCGGCGCCTTCTTCCTGACGGAGCGGCACGTGGCCATCGAGCGCCACGATGACCCCGGCCCCGCCTCGATTGCGCGCGCGGCCGGCGTACCTGATCCCGGGCCGTCGCCCTAGCGTCCCCGATCCCCGGCCGCCGCCCTAGCCGGGCCGGTTTCGCTTCAGCGCGAGGCGCGACCGCGGAAGCGCGCGAAGTCGGGCTCGCGTTTGTCGACGAACGCGCTGACCCCCTCGCGCGCCTCGTCGGATCCCACGTACTGCTCTAACCCCGAGAACGCGACCTTCTGCAGACCGGCTATGTGCTCGGTGTCGGCGGCGAACGACTGCTTGACGAAGCGCAGGGCCGTGGGCGAGAGGCGAAGGATCTCGTCGGCCCAGGCACGCACCTCCGACCGCAGATCCTCGGCCGGCACGACCCGATTGACCAGGCCCCAGCGCTCGGCCGTGGCCGCGTCGTACTGGCGGCACAGCATCCAGATCTCTCGCGCGCGCTTCTCCCCCACCACCCGAGCCAGATATGCGGTCCCGAAGCCGGCGTCGAAAGACCCGACGCGCGGGCCCACCTGGCCGAACACCGCCGTCTCCGCGGCGATCGACAGATCGCACAGGACCTGTAACACGTGACCGCCACCGATCGCGTAGCCGTTTACGGCGGCGATCACCGGCTTCGGGATGTCGCGAATGAGGTGGTGCAGGTATTCGACCTCGAACAGGCCGGACTCCGAGGGGCCATAGTCGCCGGTCTCGGCGCGTTGCTTCTGATCGCCGCCGGTGCAGAAGGCACGCTCGCCGGCCCCGGTCAGGCACACCACGCCGACCTCCGGGCTGGCCCAGGCCGCCTTCAGGCACCGGACCAGCTCGTCCACGGTCCGGGCCCGGAACGCGTTGAGGCGTTCCGGGCGATCGATCACGATCCAGGCCAATCCCCGCTCCACCTCGTAACGCACATCGGTCAGTTCGCCCGGGAAGTTGGTCGAGTCCCCTGCCGCCATGCTGTGCGAGTCACCTGTGGCCATGCCCCTTCCTCCTCCGCTACGCCATCGTCAGCCCGCCGCTTACCGACAGCGTCTGACCGGTGATGAAGCTGGCGCGCTCGGAGGCCAGGAAGGCGACGGCGGCCGCGACCTCCTCGGGCTGACCCAGGCGGCGCATCGGGACCGCGCGGGTCATGGCGTCGATCACCCGGCCGGCGTCCTGGCCGGCCGCGGCGATCTCCTCGAGCATCGGCGTCTGGGTGGGACCGGGGCACACCGTGTTGGCGGTCACCCCGTGGCGTGCGGTCTCGCGCGCGAGCGTCTTGGTGAACGCGATCACCGCTCCCTTGGCGCCGGAGTAGACGGACTCCAGTGACGACCCCACGCGTCCGGCATCCGAGCCGATGTTGACCATGCGTCCCCAGCCGCGCTCGAGCATCTCGGGCAGCACGGCGTGGGTCAGGCGAAGCGCTCCCTTGAAGTTCACCTCGAGGATCTCGTCCCAGAAGCGCTCGTCGGTGTCGAGGAAAGCCACCAGGCGATCCCAGCCGGCGTTGTTGACCAGGATGTCGATCGGTCCCAGCGGGCCGCTCGCTTCCGAGAGCGCCGAGGCCACCGAATCGGCGTTCGTCACATCGAGCGACACGGCGACCGCCCGCGCCCCGGCGGACGCCAGCTCCTGGGCCGTCGTCCGGGCCGACTCCACCCGCAGGTCGGCAACCACCACGCGTCGCCCATCCTCGGCCAGTGCGTGCGCGATGGCCCGGCCTATCCCGCGGCCGGCGCCGGTCACCAGTGCGGTCCGCTCGGGAACGATGGGCGCTGCGCTCACGGTCCGAGGCCGTGCTCGAGCGCGCCCTTGACGCTTGCATCAAGCGCGTTGAGCCGGTGCAGCGCGAGTGCCTCGACGGAGCCAAAGCGCCGCCCGGGCGCCGGTTCCGGGCCGTGGTGACAGAGCACGCAGTGAGCCAGCGCGAGCCGCCGGGGCTCGTCGAGCTGAGCCGGAAACCGCTGGTCCAGCAGACGCAGCCCCAGCTCGACGTGGCCGAGCATGCGCCCCTCATCGGTGAGTCCGATATCGGCTCCGTATGTGAACTCGCGCGTCTTACCGAGATCGTGCACGAGCGCGGCGGTGAGCAGCACGTCGACGTTGAGACGCGGGTGCTGCTGGCAGAGCTCGATGGCCATGGTCGCGACCGACACCGTGTGTTCGAGCAGACCACCCAGATAGGCGTGGTGACCGGCGCGGGTACACGGGGCCTTCCGCCACGCGGCCCGCAGCGCCGCGTCGCCCAGCAGCACATCCAGCAGCGCCCGGTAGTGACGGTCGCCGACCTCGCGGGCGAGGTGCTCGAGGAAGCCGTCGAGCTCGTCGAGGTCGCGATAGGCGACGGGGAGGAACAGGGCCGGATCGACGTCCGTGTGCTCGGCCGCGGCGATGGCCGAAAGGTCGATCTGGAGCTGTTCGCGAAAGCGCTGGGCACGTCCGCGTATTCGCACCAGGTCTCCACGCTCGAATCCTCCGGCGAGGTGATCGGCCTCGCGAAAGCAGCGCCCCGCCAGCGCCGCGGTGCGATCGCGCAGCTCCACGGCCAGGTAGGGAAGCCCGGCCCGGCTCAGGAGCCGGTCCTTGCGAGTGCAGGCGTAGACCCCCGCCACCTCCTGCCCGGGTCGCAGCGTGGCCAGGGGAGGGCCCGCTTGCCCAGCGGCCGGCCCCGAGCGGGGCGCGGAGGCCGGGCCCAGGGCCGGGGTCGAGCCGGATTGAGCCGTGACGGAGGCCATCGCCGCATGATGTACGGTGGTTCGGATGCAGCCCCTCATCTGGGAGCGCCGTCCCGACGGCCTTCGCGCGCCGGCCCTGGTGTGTGCATTCAAGGGCTGGAACGACGCCGGAGACGCGGCCTCCGCCGCCCTCACATTCGTGGGCACCGCGCTCGGCGCCAAGCGCTTCGCGCGCGTGGACCCCGAGGAGTTCTACGACTTCCAATCGACGCGGCCGCGCATCCAGCTCACCGACGGGCAGACGCGCGAGATTGCCTGGCCCGGCATCGAGATCTACGAGGCGCGGGTTCCGCGGGCGCCTCGCGACCTGATCCTGCTCGAGGGTCCCGAGCCCTCGATGCGCTGGCGCACCTTCTGCCGGCTGATCGTGGACCTCGCCGAAGCGCTCGGCACCCAGCTGGTGGTGACGATGGGCGCGCTGCTCGCCGACGTGCCCCATTCGCGTGCCGTGACGGTCACCGGACTGAGCTCCGACGCCGGGCTGGTCGAGCGCCTGGGGCTGGTGTCGGGCACCTACGAGGGTCCCACCGGCATCGTCGGGATCTTGCACTCGGCGTGCGTCGAGGCCGGGCTGCCCTCCGCCAGCCTCTGGGCCAGCGTCCCGCACTACGTCGCCGCCGCTCCCAATCCCAAGGCGGCGCTCGCACTGGTGCGCAAGCTGGAGGGACTGGTGGGAGTGTCCGTCGACGCCTCCGAGCTGGAGACGATGGCGGGCGACTACGAGCGCCAGGTCAATCTCGCCGTCCAGAGCGATCCCGACGTGCAGGCGTTTGTGGAGCGCCTCGAGCACGCGGCCGGCGAAGAGCAGCCCATGAGCCCGGACGACCTTCCCTCGGGCGACCTCATCGCGCGCGAGTTCCAGCGCTTCCTGCGCCAGCGCGGTCCCGACGCCGGCCGGTAGGACCGCGCTATGCCTCGGCGGGCGGCGCGGTCTCTCTTCGTTCCCGGCGACCGCGCACCGCGGCACCCAGAATGCCCAGCAACACGCCGCCGACGGTGGTCACTATCGGCAGCACCACGTGAGGGTGCGGCAGACTCGCCTTGGCATGCGTGCCCGCCACGGCGTGACCGAACAGGATGAAGGTCCCGAACAGCAGGCCGCCCGCCAGGCCCCGGCCCGCGCCCTCGAGGACGTCGGCGTGGTCGTAGCCCGCGGCGACGCCCCCCAGTGCCGCGAGCACCGTCAGCACCACATACGCGCCCGACGAAACGCCGAGGATCACGCCGCACAACAGCCCGTAGGCGGCGGGCACGACCACCGCGAAGACGACTTGGATCACCGGCGAGCGCGAGGCCAGCAGCGGCGGCGCTTTCATGACCGGGAAGCTAGCGCGAGCGCGGCGCCGATGCCAGCAGTTGACGCTCCTCGCTGCCTACTCCTCGCTCCTACTGCTCCTCGCCTCTACTTCTCGGCCGCCGGACACACGAGACGGTAGTCGCACACCGAGCAGGCGGCATAGGAGGGCTTGGGCTCGAAGCCCTGCGCCAGGATCCCGTCTCCCACCTCGAGCACGGTGTCGCGGATCCACTCGACGTCGGTCTCGTCGCGCGGGACCGCCACCTTCTCGTTGTCCAGGACGTAGTAGTAGGACTGCGTCGCGGCGTCGAGGCGCCACGCTTCCTGGGCCCCGACCGCGTACAGGCTCAGCTGCACGTCGTCGCGGAGCTGAGAGGCGCTCTTGGGCCGCCCGGTCTTGTAGTCGATGAGCTCGTAGCCTCCGTCCGCCAACCGGTCCACGCGGTCCACGCGGCCCCGCAGCTGATGCGGTCCCAGGCGGAACGAGAACGCCCGCTCGAACCACAGCGGCTCGGATGTCTCGTCGCGGAAGCGATCGTGGTAGAGGGCCAGGGCGGCCGCGGCCTTGGCCCGTAACTGACGCTCCTCCTCCGAGTCGCCCAGGCCTGCGCGCCGCCAGCCCGCGTCGAGCAGC
>DASZHF010000083.1:0-42182 GCA_035938095.1 Solirubrobacteraceae bacterium | reverse complement strand
CAGCCCGGCCTCGAGCGCGGCGGGCACCTTCCCCGCCAGCGCGCGGTCGGTCTCCCCGAAGCACTGGCGGCGCTCGGAGTGCCCGAGCACGACTCCCGTTGCGCCGACCTCGAGCAACATCGGCGCCGAGACCTCGCCCGTGAACGCGCCGTGAGGCTGCTCGTGCATGTTCTGGGCGAACACGCCCAGGCCCCACCCGCGGGACCGGTTCGCCACGGCGGCCAGCGCGGTGTACGCGGGGCACACGGCGAGCTGCACGGCCTCTAGCGACGCCCCCTCCTGGTCGCTCAGCCGAGCGCTCAGCTCATCCACGTAGGCCTCGGCCTCGGCAATCGTCTTGTGCATCTTCCAGTTGGCCGCGATCAGCGCGATCCGTGCGTCCGCCGGCGTGCTCATGTCAGGGCCTCCAGGCCGGGCAGCCGCTTGCCCTCGAGCAGCTCGAGCGATGCTCCACCCCCGGTGGACACGTGCGAGACCGAGTCCTGGAGTCCGAGCTCGACCAGCGCGGCCACGGAATCGCCTCCGCCCACCACGGTGGTTCCCGGCGCGGCGGCCACCGCCTCGGCCACGGCTCGGGTCCCGGCGGCGAAAGGCTCGAGCTCGAAGACGCCCATCGGGCCGTTCCAGAATACGGTGCCCGCGGCCAGGATCTCGTCCCGGAAGCGCTCGGCGGTCCGTGGCCCGATGTCCAGCCCCATCCAGCCATCGGGGACCTCGACGCCCGCAAGCTCGCGGTGCGGGGCGTGCGCGTCGAGCGCCCGTGCGATCACCAGATCTTCGGGCAGCTCGAGGCGCCGGCCCTGCGAGCTGGCGTACTCGAGCGCCTGCCGGGCGGGCTCGACGTCGTCGGGGTCGCACCTCGAAGCGCCGACCGCGTGCCCTTGGGCGGCCAGGAACGGAAAGCACATCGACCCGCCGATCATGACCACGTCGGCCACGTCGAGGAAGCGCAGCACGACCCCGATCTTGTCGGTCACCTTGGCCCCTCCCAGCAGCGCGACCAGGGGGCGCTCGGGGTCCTCGAGCAGGCCGCGCAGGGTGCTCAGCTCACGTTCGAGCAGCAGGCCCTCGGCGGAGGGCAGAAGAGCGGCGACCCCGACCGTGCTGGCGTGGGCTCGATGGACGGCCCCGAAGGCATCGTCGACGTAGACGTCTCCCAGGGCGGCGAGCGCACGCGCGAAGTCCTCGTCGTTGGCGGTCTCTCCCGGCTCGAAGCGCAGGTTCTCGAGGACCAGGACGTCGCCCGGTTCGAGCTCCTCGGTTAGCGCCCGGACGTCGTCGCCCACCACCCCCGGCGCGAGCGTGACGCGGGCGCCGGTCAGCTCCCCCAGCCGGTCGGCGACGGGACGCAGCGACAGCTCGGGTTCGCGATCGCGGGGACGGCCCAGGTGGGAGAGCAGGATCACCCGCGCCCCCCGCCGGCGCAGCTCCTCGATCGTCGGCAGGGCGGCTCGAATGCGGCTGTCGTCGGTCACCCGCCCATCCGAGAGGGGGACGTTGAAGTCGACCCTCACCAGCACGCGCTTGTCCTGGACCTCGATATCGGAGAGACGCCTCACCGGCGGCGCCCCTGGAGATCTGTCACAGGACCTTCTGGACCAGGTCGACCACGCGATTCGAGTAGCCCCACTCGTTGTCGTACCAGCTGACGACCTTGACCAGAGTCTCGTCGATGACCGAGGTCAGCCCCCCGTCGGCGATCGAGGAGTAGGCGGACTTGATCACGTCGGTGGACACGATTGGATCCTCGGTGTAGCTCAGGATGCCCTCGAGCGGGCCGCGGTCGGCGCGGTCGCGGAGGGCCTGGTTGACCTCGTCGACGGTGGTGGGCCGTTCGGCCTCGAAGGTGAGGTCCACGAGCGAGCCGGTGGGCACCGGGGCTCGTATGGCGTACCCGTGGAGCTTGCCGTTGAGCTCGGGGAGCACCAGTCCCAGCGCCTTCGCCGCCCCGGTCGACGTGGGGACCAGGTTGATCGCCGCCGCCCGCGCGCGGCGCAGGTCCCGGTGGGGCATGTCCTGGAGCCGCTGGTCGGCGGTGTAGGCGTGGATGGTGGTCATCAGCCCGTGTCGGATGCCCACCGCCTCGTGCACCACCTTGGCCACGGGCGCGAGGCAGTTGGTCGTGCAGGAGGCGTTGGAGATGATGTGGTGCGCGTCGCGGTCGTAGGCCTGATCGAAGTTGACGCCGAGGACCACGGTGACGTCCTCCCCCGTCGCCGGAGCAGTGATGACGACCTTGCTCGCTCCCTGGGCCAGGTGCTTGGCGGCGCTCTCACGATCCGTGAACAGCCCGGTCGACTCGATCACGACATCGACCCCCAGCTCTCCCCAGGGCAGAGCGGCGGGGTCGCGTTCGGCGAACACCCGCAGCGGACTGCCGTCGACGATCAGGCTGTCGCCGGAGTCCTCCACCTGCCCCGGATACGGCCCCAGGATCGAGTCGTACTTGAGCAGGTGGGCGAGCGTGCCGGCATCGGTGAGGTCGTTGACCGCGACCCACTCGATGTCGGCGGAGGACGCCTGGGCGGCTCGGAAGACGTTGCGACCGATGCGACCGAAGCCGTTGATTCCTACACGAACAGGCATGGCAAATGTCTGGAGTCCAGAATAGGAAAAGGCGGCTGGGCCGGTAGGCCCTCGTTCCCCACCCCAGCGGCGGGCGCAAGGCTATCAGCGGCCCTGAGGCGCCCGGGGAGCGCTCAGCGGCTCGCCCGGGGGCTGTTCAGCGGCCCGCCCGGGACGAGGTCAGGCGGCCGGCCCGTGACGGGCTCAGGCGCTGCCGGCGACGAACTCGACCCTCAGGCCGTCCGGATCGCGCAGGTAGCCGGAGTAGTAGTGCGGGCCGTAGGCGGGACGGGCGGCGGGAGGCCCGTCGTCGGTTCCGCCGTGCAACAGCCCCGCCGCGTGAGCGGCATTGACCGCCGCGCGGCCGGCCGCGCGCAGGGCCAGATGTCCGTACCCGGGGGCGGGCCGGCGCCCGCGAACCACCAGCCACAGCAGAGGGCCGTCGATCCCGTAGGCAACCGCCCGGTCGCTCGCGTGCACCCGGCGTCCCCCGAGAGCGAACAGCACCGCGTCGTAGAAGCGCCTGGACCGGTGGAGGTCGGAGACCTCGAAGCCGACGTGGTCGATCACGCGTCGCGCGGGCGCCGGTCGAGGTCCACGCGTCCCATCACGCGTCGCGCGGGCGCTTCTCGAGATCGCGGTGGTCGACCTGAACGAGCAACCTGGGATCGTCCCGGTAGCGCTCGGTCAGGTGCTCGGCGATGGCCACCGACCGATGGCGCCCACCGGTGCACCCGATGGCCACCATCAGGTGCGACTTGCCCTCGACGTGGTACTGGGGCAGCAGGAAGTCCAGTAACGGGAACAGCTGCTCGTAGAAGGCGTCGAGCTTGCCGTCGCGGGCCATGTAGCTGACGACGCGCTCGTCGTGACCGGTCAGCGGCCGCAGCTCCGTCTCGTAATGGGGGTTGGGCAGGAAGCGCACGTCGAGCGCCAGGTCGGCGTCCCGGGCCGGGCCGTGCTTGAAGCCGAAGCTCGTGAACGTCACCGCGAGGCGGGCGGTGGCCTGGCGCGGGAGGTACTCCTCCGCCAGCTTGTGGCGCAGCATCCCGGGCTTCAGCCCGCTGGTGTCGATCACCAGGTCGGCCCGCTGCTTGAGCGGCGCGAGCAGGGCGCGCTCGGTCGCGATGCCGGCCGCCACGCTGCCCTCGGGCGCCAACGGATGGCGCCGGCGGGTCTCCTTGTAACGGTTGAGCAGGGTCTCCTCGTCGGCGTCGAGGAACAGCACGTGATGGCTGAGCCCGAGCGCCGCCAGGTCGTCGAGGACCATCTGGAGCGCCTCGAAGTACTCGCCCCCCCGGACGTCCGAGACGACAGCCGCGCGCTCCACCTTGGAGCCCTCGTGGACGAAGAGCTCCATCAGGGCGCGGATCATCTCCGGCGGGAGGTTGTCCACGCAGAAGTAGCCCGCGTCCTCGAACACGTTCATGGCGGTCGACTTGCCCGCGCCCGAGAAGCCGGTGATTACGACCAGGTCGCGCAGCCGCGACTCGGCGTAGCGGCGCCGATCCGCCTCGGCTTCGCGTTCGGCGCGGCGCGGGAGCCTCAGGCGGTCCCCCAGGCGGGCTGGCCTGCTTACGGCCATGGGCGGATTCTGGCGAGCCGGTCGGACACGGCGGTTACCACATCGTCAACGTCCAAAACCCGCGTCGGGGCCCGAGGGAGCGCGGTCCGCGGCATCACGTCCGGTGCAGGTGCGCGTGCAGCTCCCGGGCCACCTTGGCCGGCACGCCCGGCACCGCCTCGAGCTCCTCGCGCGAGGCGGCCAGCACCGCCTCGGGCGAACCGAGCGCGGCCAGCAGGGCCCGCTTGCGGGCCGGGCCGATCGCCGGGAGGTCGTCGAGGATCGATCCGGTCATGGCGCGGTCTCGCCGGGTGCGGTGGTGCGTGATCGCGAACCGGTGCGCCTCGTCGCGGACCCGCTGCAAGAGCTGGAGCTCCGGCGTGTCGTGGCCGAGCACCAGTGGCGCGCGCCGTCCCGGGATGAACACCTCTTCGATGCGCTTGGCCAGCGAGACCACCACCACTCCCCGCCGGCGGAACCCGGCCAGAGCGGCTACCCCCGCCGACAGCTGCCCCCTACCCCCGTCCAGGACCACAAGGCTCGGCAGCGTCGCGAAGCTCTCGTCGTACTCGGGATCATGCGGCGACAGGTCGGCCTGGCGCTCCCACTGCGCCATCCGCCGAGTCAGGACCTCCCCCATCGACGCGTAGTCGTCGGGCCCGCTCACCCCGCGGATCTTGAAGCGCCGGTAATCGGACTTCTTGGGCGCCCCGCCCTCGAAGACCACCATCGAAGCCACCGTGTGCGTCCCGCCCAGGTTGGAGATGTCGAAGCACTCGATCCGCACGGGGAGCGCATCCAGGCCCAGCGCCAGCTGGAGCCCGTCGAGGGCCTCGACGCGCTGCTGGCGCCGGCGCTCGGACTTCAGCCGCTCCTGGTCCATGGCCAGCCGCGCGTTGCGCTCGGCCAGCTCCAGGATGCGCCGCTTATCGCCCCGCTCCGACGCGCGCACCTCGACCGGCCCCCCGCGCCGGCGCGCCAGCGCCTCCGAGAGCGCCTGCCGCGAGCCCACCTCGCGCTGGACGATGACCTGCGCGGGGATCGACATCGCGCCGCCGTAGTACTGGAGCAAGAACTCCTCGGCCACGTCGCCGAGACCCCGCTCGGCCTGATTGTCCAGGTAGAAGGACTGGCGGTCGGACAGGATCCCGTCGCGGACCTGGAAGACCTGGGCGTTGGCGTCGACACCATCGACCGCGACCGCGACCGCATCGAGCGTCCCGACGGCCTCGTTGGCGACCCGCTGGCGTTCGAGCAGCGAGCGCACCGCGCGCAGGCGGTTGCGCTCGAGCGCCGCCTGCTCGAACTGCTGCGCCGCGGCGGCCTCCCCCATGCGCTGCTCGAGCTCCCGCTCGATCTGGCGATAGCGCCCGGAGAGGAAGTCGATGACGCCGTCGATGCTGCGCCTGTACTCCTCGGCCGTGACGTAGCCGACGCAGGGGGCGCCGCAGCGCTTGATGTAGTAGTCCAGGCAGGGGGACCCGCTGCGCCGGCCCGGCTCGGGTCCCGTGCAGGAGCGGAACATGAAGATCTTCGTCAACAGGTCCAGCGTGTGGCGCACGCGCTTGGCGTTGGAGTAGGGACCGAAGTACAGGCGGTTGCGGCGGTGGCGCTCGCGGGTGAAGTAGACGCGCGGAAACTCCTCGTCCAGCGAGATCGCGATGAACGGGTAGGACTTGTCGTCGCGCAGGCGGATGTTGAAGCGCGGGCGGTACTGCTTGATGAAGTTCTGCTCGGCCAGCAGGGCTTCCGCCTCGTTGGTGACGACCAGGCACTCGACCGAGTCGATCGCATCGCGCAGCTCGACCGTGCCGTGGGCCGACACCCCGGCCGCGGGCTTGGAGAAGTGCGAGGCCACCCGCTTGCGGATCGACTTCGCCTTCCCCACGTAGATGACCGTCCCGCCGGAGTCTCGAAACAGATAGACGCCCGGCTGGTCGGGCAGCCGGCGTCGCTGCTCGGCCAGCGACTCGCCCGGGGGCGGGGCGGGCCCTCCAGTGGCTTCTTTCAGCGAGCTGGCGCCGTTCGTCTCGGACATCTGATTCGAGGATAGGCGGGCGCCGTCCGGCGCCCGGGCCAAGCGCCGTTTGGAGCAGGGACCCGCTGGCCAGGGCACCGGCCCCGTTGCGGTCGGCTCAGTAGCGCCGCGACACGCGGTAGACGGTGGCCAGCGCGAAGGCCGAGGCGGCGAGCAGCAGCACCCAGGCGAAGGTTCCGGTCGAGCTCGCCCACAGCTTGGAGGTGGCGGCCAGGGTCAGGAACGCCACCGCGATGGCGCCGTAGAGCAGCGCCCGGTAGCGCTCGTCGAGGGCGTAGATGCTCATTCGATGCTCGAGGTACATGCGCGCGCCGAATATCGCCAGCCCGATCGCGAACAGGACTCCGAGCACCGAGCCCACGATGCTGGCCGCCTGCCCCCCGGCCGGCAGCGCCCACACCGCGGCGGCCAGTGCGACGACGACCGCGACGTTGCGGATGATCTCGGCTCGCGTTCGCATTCCCGCGAGTGTAGTTACAGCGCCTCCAGGCGGGCGTACAGGGTGTCGACGTTCCGGCGGGCTTCCTCGTGGCGGGCCGCGGACTGGGCGGCGCGTGCGGGATCAGACCACGCGGCCGGGTCGGCCAGCTCGTCCTCCAGCAGGGCCAGGTCACGCTCGGCCGCCTCTATCTCGCGCTCGAGCTCGGCCAGGCGCCGCTGGGCGTTCTTGGACAGCGCCGGCGCCGCGCCCGAGCCGGTCGCCTCCCGGCCGCTGCCGTTCTCCTGCTCGCGCCCCCGCCGCGCGGGACCTCGCGACCGGGGCCCGGACTGTTCCGGGGCCCGGCCGGCTGCCTTGCGCTGTTCGCGCACGCGTGCATACTCGGCCCAGCCCCCGACGTAGGTCCGCAGCGCTCCGTCCTCGATCGCGACGGTTCGCGAGCCCACGGCGTCCAGCAGCGCCCGGTCGTGCGACACGAGCAGCAGCGAGCCCTCGAAGGCGCGCAGCGCGTCCTCGAGCGCTTCCCGGCTCTCGAGGTCCAGGTGGTTGGTCGGCTCGTCGAGCACGAGCACGTTGGCGCCCGAGTGCACCAGGAGGGCGAGCGAGAGCCGGCGCCGCTCGCCCCCGCTGAGCGCGGCCAGCGGCTTGTCCGCGTCCTCGCCGCTGAACAGGAAGCGCCCGAGCAGCGCCCGAGCCCGGTTGGGCGTGAGCCCGGTCTGCTTATGCGTGGCCTCCAGCACCGAGCGGGGCCCGTGCGCCTCGAGGTCGTCAGCGTGCTCGGATTGGGACAGGTAGCCGACCTTGACGTTGTGGCCCCGCCGCAGACGACCGGAGGCGGGCGGTCGACCACCCACGATCACGTCGACGAGGGTGGTCTTGCCGCTCCCGTTGGGTCCGACCAGCGACACGTGCTCGCCCCGCTCGAGCCACAGATCGGCGCCCTCGATCAGGGTTCGCCCGTCGACGGCCACCCGCGCCTGCTCGAGCTCGAACACCACGCGGCCGGTCCGGGACGGGGGCTCGAACGCAAATTGCAGCCCCCGGCCATCGCGCGCGGTGCCCTCCAGCCGATCGATCTTCGCCAGGCGCTTGGCCCGGGACTGCGCCTGGCGAGCGCGGGTGCCGGCCCGAAAGCGGGTGACGAAGCGCTCGAGGCGGGCGATCTCGGCCTGCTGGCGCTCGATCGCGCGGCCGAGGGCCAGCTCGCGGGCCGCGCTCTCCTTGCGCCAGGCGTGCCAGCTGCCCGGGAAGAACCGCCCCCGACCGCCTTCGAGCTCGAGCACGGCGGTACCGACCGCCTCGAGGAACCAGCGGTCGTGCGCGACCAGCACGACCGCCGCGTCGAGCGCGGTCAGTGTTTGCTCGAGCCATTCCAGCGAGTCGATGTCGAGATGGTTGGTGGGCTCGTCCAGCAGCAACAGGTCGGGATCGGCCGCCAGCGCCCGCGCGAGCGAGCCCCGTGTGAGCTCGCCGCCCGAGAACGTCGCCAGCCCCCGATCCAGATCGGCGTCGCCGAATCCCAACCCGCGAACCATCGACAGCGCCCGTTCGCGCCAGTGATAACCCCCGGCGTGCTCCAGGCGCGATTGCGCCCGCGCGTAGGCGTCGAATACCGACTGATCGCCTGACGCCATCCGGTGCTCCAGGCGCTCGAGCTCGAGCTCTAGCTCGATCAGCTCCTGGCAGCCGCCGAGTACGTAGTCGCGCAGGCTGACCTCGCTGTGGCGGGGGGGACGCTGATCGTGCAGCGCCACTCGGGCCCCCTTCTGGAGCACGAGCTCGCCGCCGTCGACCGGCACCTCACCGGCCAGCATGCGCAGCAGCGTGGTCTTGCCCGCGCCATTGCGTCCCGCAACGGTCAGGCGGGTGCCGCGCTCGAGCTTGAGCGAAACGCCGCGCAGAAGCGGCGCCCCGGCCACGTCTTTGGCCAGGTCGGAGGCGATCAGTACGGCCACGTCCCCATGGTAGGTGCGCCGTGCCCGCCGTCGTCCCCGGCCGCCGCTCGGGGCTCGATACGATTCTCGCCAGATGCGCCGGCTGGTGATCAGTCTCGTCGTGTGGGCCACGGTGGCGCTCGTCCTGGCGCCCGTCGCGCTGGCCCAGAACTCGGGCGAGGGTCTATACGGACCCGCCGACGACAAGGTGGTCACCGACGCCGGCTTCATCCTGATCGCGGCCTTTCCGCTGCTGGCGCTCGCGCTCAGCTTGCTGCAGTGGCGACTCGAGAAGCGCAAGGATGCCCGCAAGGCGGCCATGAAGGCGCGCCTGTCGAGCGCCGACTGGCGCGGCGGCTGGTAGACGGTCGGACGTGGCCGACACCGTCCGCTACGAGCGGGTGGGCAACGCGGCGGTGATCACCATCGACCGCCCCGCGCGCCGCAACGCCGTCGATGGTCAGACCGCCGAGGCGCTGGGCGAGTCGTATCGGCTCTTCGAAGCCGATCCCGACGCCCGTGTACTCGTACTCACCGGTGCCGGTGAGGCCGCGTTCTGCGCCGGGGCGGACCTGAAGGCGATCGAGACCTTCGCCCCCCGGCTCACCGCCCCCGAGGGACCCCTGGGCTTCACCCGCCTGACGCCCGCGAAGCCGACGATCGCCGCCATCTCGGGCTGGTGCCTGGCTGGCGGCCTCGAGCTCGCACTGTGGTGCGACCTGCGCATCGCCGCCACCGGCTCGACGCTCGGATTTCCCGAGCGGCGCTGGGGCGTGCCCCTGATCGACGGCGGCACTCAGCGCCTGCCGCGGCTGGTGGGGCTGGGACGGGCGCTCGACCTGATCCTCACGGGCCGGATGGTGCCGTGCGACGAGGCGCTGTCGATGGGCCTGCTCACCGAGGTGGTGGCGACCGGCGCTCACCTCGACCGAGCGCTCGAGATGGCGGAAGGCATCGCGCAGTTCCCCCAGGAGACGATGCTCGCGGACCGGCGCGCCGCCCTGGCCGCGCTGGGAGTGAGCCTCGAGGATGGCCTGGCGCTGGAGGCGCAGGCAGGACCCGAGGTGTTCGCCGATGCGGTCCAGGGCGCTGCGCGCTTTGCCTCGGGACAGGGACGTGGCGGTGTCGGGGCCGGGGTATAGGCGCAGCCGCGCTCGGGCGACCGTTGCGGTCACGCCGATAGGCTTGGCCGACCAGAGTTGGAAGGGAGAGCCATGGCCTACTTCGTGACCGGGGCGACCGGGTTCATCGGGCGCCACCTGGTCGAGCAGCTGCTCGAGCGCGACGGCGATATCTACTTGCTCGTGCGCGACAGCTCGGCCGGGCGCCTCGAGCAGCTCATCGAGGGCTGGGGTCAGCGCGAGCGCATCCAGCCCGTGGTGGGCGACCTCCAGGAGCCCCGGCTCGGCGTCTCCGACGAGAAGCTCGAGTCGCTGCGGGGCCAGATCGACCACTTCTTCCACCTGGCCGCGATCTACGACATGACCGCCGACGAGGAGCGCAACCGCGTGCTCAACGTCGAGGGGACCAGGCACGCCGTCGAGCTCGCCAACGCCCTCCAGGCGGGCCACCTCCATCACGTCTCCTCGATCGCTGTCGCCGGCCTGCACAAGGGCCTGTACCGCGAAGATTCCTTCGACGAGGGCCAGAAGCTGCCATCGGCCTATCACCGCACCAAGTTCGAGTCCGAGAAGCTCGTGCGGGAGCAGTCCCAGGTCCCCTGGCGGGTCTACCGCCCAGCCATCGTCGTCGGCAATTCCGAAACCGGCGTGATGGACAAGATCGATGGCCCGTACTACTTCTTCAAGGCGATCCAGATCATCCGCCACTGGTTGCCCGAGTGGGTCCCGCTCGTGGGTCCCGAGCTCGGCTACACGAACGTCGTCCCGGTCGACTACGTGGCCAAGGCGATGGATCACATCGCTCACCTTCCCGAGCACGACGGCGAGGCGTTTCACCTGACCAACCCGCGCTCCCAACGCTCGGGGGAGGTCCTCAACGAGTTCGCCAAGGCCGCGCACGCGCCCCAACTGGCCGTGCGCATCGACAAGCGCTTGACCGACGCGCTACCCAAGGGCGTGATCTCGATGGTAATGCGGCTGCCCGCGCTGAAGGACGTCCGGCGCACGCTGCTGGCCGACTTCGGGGTTCCGGAGGAGATCCTCGAGCACGTCGGTCTGACCGCCCAGTTCGACACGCGCGACACGGAGCGTGCGCTCGAGGGCTCGGGCATCGCCGTTCCCGAGCTGAGCACCTACGCGGCGCGGCTGTGGGACTACTGGGAGCGCAACCTCGACCCCGACCTGTTCAGGGACCGCTCCTTCGAGGGCGCCGTCAACGGCCGCACCGTCGTGATCACGGGGGCCTCGTCGGGGATCGGCCGGGCCACCGCGCTGAAGATCGCGAGCGCCGGGGGAATCCCGCTGCTGGTCGCGCGCAGCATGGACAAGCTCGAGGAGACCAAGGCCGAGATCGAGACCCGCGGTGGCAGCGCCTTCGCGTACTCGGCCGACCTGTCCGACATGGACTCGATCGATGAGCTCGTCCAGCGCCTGCTCTCCGACCACCCGGCGATCGACATGCTGGTCAACAACGCCGGGCGCTCGATCCGGCGCTCGGTGGAGTTGGCCCAGGATCGGTTCCACGACTACGAGCGCACCATGCAGCTCAACTACTTCGGAGCGATCAAGCTGACGATGGGCCTGCTGCCCCACATGAAGGAGCGTCACTTCGGCCACGTCGTCCAGATCTCCTCGATCGGCGCCCAGACCAATCCGCCGCGCTTCAGCGCCTACGTGGCCTCGAAGGCCGCCCTGGACGCCTGGACGCGCGTGGTCAGCTCCGAGGTGATCGGGGACGGCATCACCTTCACCACGATCCACATGCCGCTGGTCCGGACCCCGATGATCGCGCCCACCAAGATCTACGACGCCTTCCCCACGATCACTCCCGACGAGGCCGCCGACCTGATCTGCGAGGCGATCCGGGCCAAGCCCAAGACCATCAACACGCGCCTGGGCACGTTCGGCGAGGTCGCCTACACGCTCGCTCCCAAGGCCGTCGACCAGATCCTGCACATGGCCTACAAGGTGTTTCCCGACTCGGCCGCCGCCGCCGGCAAGAAGGACGAGCAAGAACACGCGTCGATGGAGCAGATCGCGATGGCGAACCTCATGAAGGGCGTCCACTGGTAGGGAGCCAGGCCAGCCGCTGGCGGTTGGCATCATCTACCTAGATGAGCTCCACCGGACCGGCGATCGAGGTCATCGGCCTGCGCAAGCGCTACGGAGACCTCGAGGCCGTGCGCGGAATCGATTTCAGCGTGCTGCGGGGAGAGGTCTTCGGGCTGCTCGGTCCGAACGGGGCGGGCAAGACCACGACCGTCGAGATCCTCGAGGGTTACCGCGAGCGAACCGGGGGCAGGGTATCCGTGCTCGGCTTCGACCCAGGCGACCGGCCATTGGAGTTGCGCGCCCGAGTCGGCATCGTGCTTCAGAGCTGCGGCATCTACCGCCACGTGACCGTGCGCGAAGTCCTCGCCCACTGGGCCGGCCTGTACCCGCGCCCGCGACCCCTGAGCGAGGTGCTCGACGTGGTGGGACTGGGCGACAAGGCCGACGAGCGCACTCGACGCCTGTCGGGAGGTCAGCGACGCCGACTCGATCTGGCCCTCGCGCTGATCGGTGACCCCGAGCTGATCTTCCTCGACGAGCCGACCACCGGGTTCGATCCGGCCGCCCGGCGTCACGCATGGGACACCGTTAGGTCGCTCAAGGGCCTCGGCAAGACCGTTCTGCTCACCACCCACTATCTCGACGAGGCCCAGGCCCTGGCCGACCGCGTGGCGATCATCAAGGGCGGTGAGATCATCGTCCAGGGCAGCCCCCAGGAACTCGGCGCGGGCGGCGACGCCGAGCGTTACACGATCACTTATCGCAACGGCGCGGGCCGGCGCGTCGAGCACCAGACGCTCGATCCGACCAGCCTGCTGCACGAGCTGACCGCGGCGGCGCTGGCCCGGGGCGAGCGCCTCGAGCAGCTGACGGTCAGGCGCCCATCGCTCGAGGACGTATACCTCGAGCTCACCGCCGGTGACGCCGGAGATCCAGACACCGAGCCCGGTGGAGACGATCCTCCCGACACCGATCCGGCGCCTCCCGGGACCGATCCGGCGCCCGCCGGGACCGATCCGGCGCCCGCCGGGACCGATCCGGCGCCCGCCGGGACCGATCCGGCGCCTCCCGGGACCGATCCGGCGCCCGCCGGGACCGATCCGGCGCCCGCTCGCTCAGACGTGTCGGCCCGGGTGACCGCCGATGCCTGACCCGCTCGCACTCGGTTGGCGCCAGTACCGCCTCGAGCGCCGCATGTTCTGGCGCAACCCCGCGGCGGCGTTCTTCAACTTCCTGCTTCCGCTCGCGTTGCTCGCCCTGCTCGGGGCGGTCGCATCCGGTCACCAGAAGGACCTCAACATCATCGTCCCGGGCATCGCCGGTCTGAGCGTGATGACCACCACGTTCATCGCGCTCGCCCACAACATGACAACCCTGCGCGAGGACGGAGTCCTCAAGCGCATCCGCGGCACCCCCCTTCCCACCGGCGCATACCTCGGAGCGCTGGCGGCCAACGCCGTTACCAACGCCGCCGTGCAGGTCTCGATCGTGGTCCTGGCCGGGAAGCTGTTCTTCGGCCTGGGCTGGCCCAAGGACGGGCTCGAGCTGGTCGTGTTCGTGGTCGCCGGCGTGGTCTGCTTTGCGTCCCTCGGCGTCGCCCTCTCCCACGCCATCCCCAACTCGGAGTCGGCCCCGGTGATCGTCAACGCGGTGTTCCTCCCCGTGATCCTCATCTCGGGGGTGTTCTTCGACCCCAGGCACGCGCCCGCGTTCCTGCGCGACATAGCCCAGGCCCTCCCGCTCAAGCACGTCATCGACGGATTGTCGGGAGCGATGGTGACCGGAGCCGGCCTGGGCGATCACCTCTCGGCCCTGGCCGTGATCGGGCTGTGGACGGTGGCCGGAATCGTGCTCGCCGTACGGGGCTTCTCCTGGGACCAGCGCCGCGCCTGACGGTGCTGGCGCTGCTTTACGACATACACGGGAACCTGCCGGCGCTCGAGGCAGTGCTCGAGGACGCGGCCGCGCAAGGAGCGCGGAGCTTCCTCTTGGGCGGGGACTATGCGCTGTTCGGCGCCTGGCCCCACGAGACCGTGATGCGCCTCGAGGCGCTCGAGGACGCTCGGTGGCTGCGGGGCAACACGGAGCGCTGGACCGCGAATCCCGATCAGGCGCCCGACCAGGAACCCGCTTCGGGAGCGATCCCCGCCTGCCGCGAGGCGTTGGGCCAAGCGGCGGTCGAGCGGCTCGGCTCCCTGCCCGAGCAGTTGGTGCTCGAGAGCACCCGCTACTGCCACGCCTCGCCGGTGTCCGACATGCGTTCGTTCCTGCCCGAGCCGGCCGAGGACGAGAGCGAGCTGCTCGCGCAGACGAGCGAGCCGCGACTGGTGTTCGGGCACACCCATCTGGCCTTCCGTCGCCGGGCCCGGGGTCCGGCCGGAGATATAGAGCTGGTCAACCCCGGCAGCGTGGGGATTCCGCTGGACGGCGACGTGCGCGCGGCCTACGCGCTCCTGTCTCCCGAGGACGAGCTCGAGCACCGGCGCGTTGCCTACGACCACAACGCAAGCGCAGCGGCGCTGCGGAAACGGTTCGGAGGTCCGTGGACCGAGATCATCGCCCGCCGCATCGAGATCGCGCGGGCGTGAGCAGCGCGCGGCGAGGTAGACGGGGACGCCCACGGAACCAGAACCGCCACGGAACCAGAACCGCCACGGCAACAGGACCGCCGGCGGGCTCTACATCAAGATCCGTACCGCGAGCTCGTGGCCACACCCTGCATCGAGCATGCGCCGCAGACGCTCGAGGTTCACGTGACCCCCTTCGCGCTGGGTGGCCGCCAGCAGCAATGCCTGCGTGGCGGTGAAGCCCATGCCCAGCAGAGCCTGGGCGCGCTCCTCTTCGCCAGTCGGGCTCGCTGGCGCTGCGGACAGGGGGCTTCTTCGCTGAGACATCGCGCGGGGAGACGGCGAGAGCGGAGGACAGATGAGAGCATCCGGACCGGACGAGTCCCCGGCATCGGAGGAACCGGGCCGTGAACACTGGGGACCTGGCGAGCGAACGGATCGAGGTCGTCGAGGGCGACATGCTCGTCCAGCGCGTCGACGCCCTGGTCAATCCCGCCAACGAGCGCTTGGAGCACGGCGGCGGCCTGGCCCGGCTGATGGCCGCGGCCGCGGGACCCGAGCTCGAGCGCGAGAGCCGAGAGATCGGCTTCGTGGCCACCGGCAAGGCGGTGGCCACCACCGCCGGTCGCCTTCCCCAGCGTTACGTGCTCCACACCCCCGGGCCGGTGTGGCGCGGCGGTGGCGAGGGAGAGCCGGAGTTGCTCGCCTCGTGTCATCGGGCGGTCATCGCGCTCGCCGCGCAGCTCGAGTGCGAGTCGCTGGCCCTGCCGGCGATCAGCACCGGCATCTTCGGCTACCCCCTCGACCGCGCCGCCCCCGTTGCGGTGCGGGCCGCGCGGGACGCCCTCAGTGAGTACCCGGACATCGCGCTGGTCCGGTTCTGCGTGCTCGGGGAGACGGCTCTGAGCGCCTACCGGGCCGCGCTCGGCGAGCTCGGCTCGCGGCCGCGGCCGTGAGCTCTGTCCCGGCCGCCCGCGATCAGACCGCGGCCCGGGCTCGATCGCGGTAGACGCGATAGTCGTGGCGCCGCGGCGCCAGGCAGCAGGCCAGAGCCAGGGGACGGCACGCCTCGCGGTGGCGCCCGAGCATCTGCAGGCTGCGACCGAGGCAGAACAGGGCGAAGTCGTTCGTGGGATGGCGCTCGACCACGGCCTCGAACTCGTGCGCCGCCTCGCTGAACCGCGCGGATCGGAACAGGGCGCGTCCGAGCGCCTCGCGGATCGAGCTGTACTCGGGAGACAGGTCGCGCGCGCGGGCGAGCGGAATCGCCGCGGCGTGGTAGTCGCCGGCTTCCAGCAGGGCGGTGCCGGCGCGATACAGCTCATACACGCTTTCCACCCGGGTCAGTCTAGGGAGTGCCGGCGAGCGCCCGCTCAGGCCCGGTCTGCGTAATCCGCACCGCGCGCGACATCTTCGGCGGGGTCGACCGGCCGGCGGTGACGTCCCGCGGACACGGGCGGCACTCGCTCCCGAATGGCGGCCAGGAGGGCGCCCGCGGAGTCCGCGGCGGGATCGGGGGCGAAGAACTCGATCAGCACGCGGGGACGGCGCGGAAAGCGCGCGTAGTCGGTCGTGCCCTGGATTGCGCACAACACGACCGTCGCCTCCGGATGCGCCGCGTGCAGACGGGCGACGCCGCTGTGGGCGCGCAGGCGCCGGCCCCGCGAGAGCCGTCCTTCGGGGAAGATGCAGACCGCCTCACCGTCGCGCAGGGCCGCGACCGCGGAATCCAGCGCCGCGACGTCGCCCGATCCGCGCTCGATCGGGATCTGACTCATCGCCGAAAGCACCGGCCCGAGCCCCTGGATCCGCCATAGGTTCGCCCGGGCCAGGAATCGCAGCCGGCGCCGGCGGCGCAGCGCGATCCCGAGCACCACCGGATCCATCTGGCTGTCGTGGTTGGGGACCACGAGAGCGGGCCCGGTCGCGGGCACCAGATCCTCTCCGCTGACCCGCACTCTCCCCCACCAGGCGAGCGGGACCAGCAGCCTGGCAACAAACGCGTAAGCCACTGGGGCCCGATGCTCGCATAGACCGCTAGCCTCGTGCCGGTGATTCGGATGTCCGCGGCGAGCACAGCGCTCGTCGCCGTTCTCGCCGCCCTCATCGGGACCGCCACCGTCGCAAGCGCGAGCACGGTCGGCGACTTCTCCTACGGCCAGCTCCAGGACACGACGCCGGGCGGGACGGGCTGCGGAACCAACGCGGCCTCGGAGCCCGCCATCCGGATCTCCGACGCGGGCAACGTCTTCCTGGGGTCCGAGCTGGGGTTGGGGCAGGGCAGCGAGCTGTGGCGCGGGCTCGGCGCGACGGGGGGATCGGGCGCCTCCGCATGTGGCTTGGAATTTCGCGGTCAGCCCAATGCGAGCGCGGGAGCCGGCGCGGGTGGAGGCGACATCGACTTGGCCATCGCCCCGTCGCGCAGCGGCGGTTCCGCCTTCACGCTCTACGTGGCGAGCCTCAACGGCGGATCGGTCTCGGTGGCGCACTCCACCGACGACGGGAGCACGTTCTCCAACGTTCCCGTGCAGGCCGGTATCCCGGCCGACGACCGTCCGTGGATCGCCGCCTATGACTCCGCCAGCTCGCTCCTGACCTTCGCCGATCAAACCACCGGAGACATCAACGTCCTGCGCAGCACCAACGGAGGCCAGACCTACACGCAGGTGTCGCAGGCCATCCCCCTGCTCACCGACTACCGCTCGGGCTCCAACCAGCTGGGCAACCTGGCCATCGACCACACCTCCGGGATCGTCTACCAGTCCTACGTGGCCCCCTCGACGTCCGCGGGTCAACACCCCAACGAATATTTCGTCGCGATGTCGAGCGACCACGGGGCGAGCTGGACGCAGAGCGCGATCCCGTGCAGCACGGCCAGCGCCGGCACCGGGCTCGATCACAGCTTCCCCAACATCACCGTCGATCAGAGCTCCGGGCGAGTGTGGGCGGCGTGGTCGGACGACACGAGCGTCTACACCGCCTCCTCGGACGACCGCGGGGCCACCTGGGCCTGCTCCGGGGCGGTGAGCACGACCACCGTGCGCGGGATCTTCCCCTGGATCGCCGCCCGCAACGGCGGCGCCGACCTGGTCTTCTACGGGACACCTGCGCGCACCAACCCCACCTGGTACGTCGAGTTCGCCCAGAATCCCAGCGGCCAGGTCCACGGCTGGCAGGCACCGCAGCAGCTGATGCCCGTGCACACCGGGGACGTCTGCGAGCAGGGCGCCAACTGCACGTCGCAGCGCCAGTTGTTCGAGGACTTCGGTGTTGACATCGACGCCGGGGGTTACGCCCACATCGCCTATTCGCACGACGCCCCCGACCTCGGCGGCGCCGGCAGCTACACCGGTTACGCGGTACAGGTCGCGGGTGAGCGGGTGGGCGCCGGGCCCACTCCGGCACCGGGCGCCTCCCCGTCTCCGAGCCCGGGAGCTGGCCCGACGGGGATCAGCCTCCCGTCGGGTTGTACGCACGGGGGCCCATTCGTCATCGGAGTCCGGCGCCCGCCCGGGAGCCGCATACGCAGCGTTACGGTGCTCGTCAACGGACACCGCGTCGCGCACCGCAACCAGCGACACGGGTCCCGGCTGCGCATCGAACTCAGCGGGCTGCCGAGTGGGACGTCGCGCGTTCGGGTGGTCGTGAAGCTGAGCCACGGCCGCCGGCACCGCAAGCTGACGACCACGCGCACCTACCACAGCTGCCCCGCGGGAACCACCCGAAGCGGCTGACCCGGTCGGGCTCGGATAGGGCACGCCGCGGTCGCCGCTGCTAAGAATGCTTCCTGCGCCCGCTCCCAGCCCGGGACGAAACCCATGACCAGCACCCGCGAACAGGTCCGTCAGAAGCTCGTCGAGGGCAGCGTCGCCCTGGGCGAGGCGGTGCTCCCGCCTCTGGAACGCTGGCTGGCGCGCCACTCGACGGTCGGCGAACAGACGTTCTTCGCCGTCGACGAGTTCCCCTGGGCTCAGACCCTGGAGCGCAACTGGCACTCGATCCGGGCCGAGCTCGACGAGGTGCTCAAGGACCACGATCAGCTCCCCAATTTCCAGGACATATCCACCGACCAGGCCACGATCACCGACGACGACCGCTGGAAGACGTTCTTCCTGTACGGCTACGGCTTCAAGTCGGACGCCAACTGTGCTCGCTGCCCCGAGACGGCTCGCCTCGTCGAGCAGATCCCGGGCATGCAGACGGCCTTCTTCTCGATCCTCTCCCCGCACAAGCACATCGGCGCCCACCGGGGACCATGGAAGGGCGTCCTGCGCTACCACCTGGGGCTGAAGATTCCCGAGCCGCGCGAGGCGTGCCGCATCCGGGTGGCCGACGAGGTGCGTCACTGGGAAGAGGGCAAGAGCCTGATCTTCGACGACACCTTCGAACACGAGGCCTGGAACGACAGCGAAGGCACCCGCGTGGTGCTGTTCGTCGACTTCAACCGGCCCCTCGAGCAACCTGCCGCCACGGTGAACCAGATCACTCTGAAGGCGATCGCCGTGTCTCCCTTCATCCGCGACGCCAAGCAGCGCCAGATGGGCTGGGAGGAGCGCTTCGCGGCGTTCAAGGGTGGCGCCTCGAGCGCCTCCTAGCCCCAGGCCCCGGCGCCGCCTAGTATCTGCGCATGCTTGCCCCCAGCCCGCGTCTCTGGCGCGCGACCCTAGTCGCGCTCGGGGCGCTCGCGGTTGGAGCGCCCGCGCTCGGTGGCGGGCTGTCCGCCCTCCCGATCGCCTCGGCCGGCGCGGCCCCGGCTCCGTCCGGCACCGCCACCGCCCAGCCCAACACGGCGGGCCAGCCATCGAAGATCGTCATCAACGCGAGCGGCTCGGCCGGCGGAGTCGGCCAGAGCGTTCCCAGCGGGGTGACGGTCGCGGTGTACCGGGGCTTCCAGCTCGACCTCGCCACTGTGGCCCAGCCCTGCACCAGCGAGCAGGCGGCCAACTTCACCTGCCCGCCGGCCAGCCAGGTCGCGAGCGGGACGTTCTCGGGGACCTACTCCTACGCCACGGCCCAGGGCAGCTTCAACGGCACGATCGAGGCGTTCCAGGGCCCGGCCGAAACCGGAAACCTGGCCGACGTGTTCGTCGAGGTCGACGTGGCGGGAGGCAAGTACGGGGCCAAGGGCCAGCTGGTCGCCGTCAACGACCCCACGTATGGATACGAAATACGTTTCGACCCGCTTCCGACCGCGTCGCTTCCACCCGGTTTCACGGCCACGGTCAACCAGCTGACGGTGACCGTCGGCGCATCTCGAACCGTGACCCCCCCGCCCGCCCCGAGCCCGACCAAGCCCGCCCGCCGCCACCGCCGGCATCGCTGCCGGGGGCGCCGCCACTGCCGCAAGCACCGCCAGCGCACCGGACGCTCCGCGGCCACGACCCACAGCCTGATCACCAACCCCGCCACCTGCGCGGGCTCTTGGCCGCTACAGCTTCGCCTGCGCTACTCCGATCACACCGACGTGCGCGACGCCGCCATCGCCTGCTCGACCTGAGCGCCGCCCGTCCCCTGGCGCCCCCGGTGCCCACGCCCCCCGGCACCCGCGGGCGCCCGACGGGGGGCAGCCGCCGGGGCCACCGAGAGGACGATCGCCGAGTAGGGCCGCGGCAGATCGAGAGGGAGGCCGCCCGAGAGTTGCTGCCCCGTGTACGTGCCCAGGACCCGCGTGGTGCGGACATCGGTCACGCGGTAGACGAGCCTGGGCTCGAGCCCGCGCAAGGCGATCGACTGGCGCTCCGGCCCGCCCGATTGCCGGAAGGCGAACACATATCCCGCCCCGGCGTGCCAGGGCTGGAACGCCGCCCACGACGACCCGTCGAGGGGATCGGCCGCGGTGTCTTCGTAGACCAGCCCACTCAGGTCCTGCCGATGATTCCGATACCAGGCCAGCCACCAGGCCGTCTCCGCGGCGTCGGCCGGCGCCAGCAGGCGAAGGTCGGTCCAGAACGTGACGTGGCCCAGAAGCGACATGGGCATCAGATAGTCGGCGGTGTAGGGCGGCTTGAGGCTGGGGTCGTAGGTCCCGAAGCCGAGGCTCGAAGGCGGCAGCCAGGGAGCCGCGCTCCACACGTCATGGAGCAACCGCGCCGGCGCGGTCGAACCGTGCAGGTGCCCGTTGTCGAACCACGACGGGCCCAGCGTCGCGGACTCGAAGGGCCATGCGCGTTGGTCATTGGTCTCGTCGAGCTGGAAGGTCACGCCGGGGTGGCGCGCCTCGAGCGAGCGCACCAGCGCCACGAACGCGTCCTCATAGTCCAGGTAGTCGTGCGGCGGGCAGTCGACCCATGCCATGAAGTCGAACTTGAACTCGGTCACGGAGTCCTGTGCGATCAGGCGGTCGATCACGCCCGTCAGGTAGGCCCGGAAGCTGGGGTTGGTCACGTCCCACACCCCGAGACCGGCGTCGTCCTGGACGTGGGCGGTGACGTCGCCCAGCGGCGTGCACGCCCACTCGGGGTGGGAAGCGTAGGTCTGGCTCGAGGGGTTGAACTCGAGCGGGGACATCCACAGACCCAGGCTCAGCCCCTTCGCGTGGACGTAGTCGACGAAGTCGGGGCGACCATCGTGATCGGTGTCGGGGAAGCGGCTGGGATCGAATACCCAGTCGCCCGAGCTGCTCCCCTGCCACTGATCGTCGAGCATGAACGTCTCGACTCCGAGCGCCCGGGCGGTGTCGACCTGGGGCCGCAGGTTGACGTCGCTTAATCCCGGCCCGTGGCCCCAGGGGTGGAAGCTGTTCAGTCCCACGCTGCGCGCAAACGACGGCATCTCGTGCGCCACGAACTCATCCACGAACGCGGCGGGCGCCGCGTCCGCGCCGCCCGAGTAAACGCCGGTGTAAGCGCGTCCGAGGAACAGCGATCCACCGGCCGCGACCGTGCGCTGACGCACCGGCACCGGGTAGGCGGGGTTGTTGAAGCGGTTGTAATCCGAGCCGGCGGTGATCGGGCCCGAATCGAAAGCGTCGCGCGCGTTGTCCACGCCGACCCAGGTGCGCCCGGCGGCGTCCTCTCCCACCCGGCTCATCAGGCCGCCCCGCCGGCCGCTGACGAAGAACCACCCTGCTCCCGAGCCGCCGTCGAACCGGACGACCTCGCCCTCCTGGTCGAAGGCGCCCGTCGGCCGCGAGCTGGAGCGGAAGTCGTCGCGCCAGTCCGACCCCCCGTGGTAGGCCTGGACTTCCGCGCTCACGGGTACGGACGGGGTGAGCTCGTCGAGGGAGTACGCCCCCACCCGCACCGGAGCGGGCCCGGGATCGGACAGCACCGACGTAACCGCGAGGACGGCCGCGCCGGAACGCAGCGCGTAGGTCCGATCGAGGCGCAGGGGACCGAGCAGCACCGGGTTGGTCGACTCGTACTCGAAGCGCAGCTGAACCCCGGGCCCGGCGGCGGGGCGGGACGGATCTGGGGGCGTCACCTCCGGGGTCACCCTGATCAGGCGCCAGCCGTTGTCGGAAGAGGTCTGGACACCATCGATGGTGAGCGAGAAGTCGGGCGATGCCGCAACCGACCACTGATGCCCCGCTCCGTCGGCGAGGGCCGTGGTAACGACGCCGCCCGACGAGCGGTCCGTCGACCAGAGCCGCGTGACCCGGGCGTCGTGCAGCGTCGCCTGGTGTCCCTGGACTCGGGCGAGCGCACCGCCGGCGCGCACGGTCTGGGCATCGCCGGCGCCCACCGCTGCGCTGGGAGCGACGCCCAGCGCCGCCACGGCAAGGCCCGCCATGGCCGCGCGCCGTCCCGCCCCTCCCGTCATGCCGGCTACGGTACCGCGGCCCCCCTGCGCCTTGCGCCGCCGCGACTGCCTCGCCTCCCCGGCTGTTAGATTGGGTCGCGCGACTCGCCGGCCTGGAAGGCTCGGCGGTGACGCACACGGGTCGCCCGGCCAGCGGGCGCACCGTCCCCAAGGTCGCTTGCGCATGCCAGCCGCCAGACGCTTCGTCCCGCAGGCTGGTCGTGCCCGTCGCAACGCTCCCGATGTCCGTCACCTACGACGCTTTGGATCGACTTGACCGGCCGAGCGAGCCGCACGGTCGCTCGTCCGCGATGAGGATCTGGATCGACATGACGGCCCCCGCCCATCCGATCGTCTTTCGCCCGGTGATCGAGCGCCTGCGCCAGAGTGGACACGAGGTGCGCGTCACGGCGCGCGACTACGCCCAGACCATCGAGCTGCTCGACCTTCAGGGGATGGACTACGTCGCCATTGGCAGGCACGGAGGAGCATCTCGCCTGCGCAAGCTCGTCTCGCTGATCGCCCGCACGACGCGGGTCCGCCGCGCGGCCGGCGGGGACTTCGACCTGGCCGTGGCGCATGGCTCCAACGACCTCGCGCTGGCGGCCGCCTGGGCGCGGATCCCCGCGGTCAACATGTTCGACTACGAGTTCGCGGTCCAGCAGCACAACATCGGCTGCCGCCTGGCCCGTCGCGTGATCACCCCCGACTCCATTCCGCCCGAGCGCCTGGCACGCTTCGGGGTCGATCAGCGCAAGCTCCGGCAGTATCCCGGACTCAAGGAGGAGTACTACCTCGCCGACTTCCAGCCTGACCCCGTCGTGTTCGACCGGCTCGGCGTCGATCGCGGCCGCATCGTGGTCGTGGTCCGGCCCCCTCCCGACGTCTCGCTCTATCACCGCAAGTCCAACCGCTTGTTCCCGCAGGTGCTGTCCCTTCTCGGGAACCGCGACGACGTCCACGCCGTGGTCGTGCCTCGCACCCAGTTGCAGCGCGAGCAGATCCGGGCCCGGCGGATGCCGTCGCTCATCGTCCCGGACCACGCCGTGGATGCCCAGAGCCTGATCGCGGGGGCCGACCTGGTGGTGTCGGCCGGCGGCACCATGAATCGCGAGGCGGTCGCTCTGGGGACGCCCGTGTACACGACCTACGGAGGCCGGCTGGGCGGCGTGGACGAGGCGCTCATCCGGACCGGCCGCCTGCGCCCACTCACCGACCCGCGGGCCATCGAGCTGGCCAAGCGCTCGCAGACGGCGACCGTGCACCGGCGCGACCCCGGGCTGCTGGCCGAGTTGATCGTCGAGACGGCGGCGTGAGCGAAATGAGCTCACCCCGGCCCTTGGCCGCCACCCAACCCCGGGCCGGGCTCGGCGCTCGGCCCGAGACCGGAGACAGACTGGTCCAACGCTACGCGCAGATGGCGCACAGCTTCCAGTCCCGCCCGGTCGACCACGCCTTGCGGATTCTGGACATCGCCCTCGCCGCGGCCGGCCTCACCCTGGGCGCGCCCCTGATGGCCGCAGCGGCGATCGGCCTGAAGCTGAGCGGCCGGGGCCCGCTGCTGTATCGCGGTCTCCGGGTCGGTCGTGCCGGCTATGTCTTCCGGATGGCCAAGTTTCGTACCCTGGCCCCCGACGCCGAGAGCCGGCTCGGTCCCTATCTCGGTCCCGAGCTCACTCAGCTCACCTCGGGCGAGGTGACCAGGTTCGGTCGCGTGCTGCGAGCGACGAAGGTCGACGAGCTGCCGCAGCTGTGGAACGTCCTGCGCGGTGACATGAGCCTCGTCGGACCCCGTCCCATTCGCCCGGCGTTCTTCGAGCAGCTCTGCTACGAGATCCCCGACTACTGGCAGCGCCTGGTCATACGCCCGGGCGTCACGGGCCTGGCGCAACTGCGCCTCACGCGTGAGATCTCCTGGTCGGAGAAGTTGGCGCACGACTTCGAGTACATCGCCGACCGCTCGGTGAGGCTGTACCTGTTCGTGATCGTCACCACGGTCTGGCTGCTCCTCAGCCGGCCGTTCCTGCGTGAGGTTCGCGACTACCGGCTGCCCTGATGTGCGGCATCTGCGGCATCGTCGCGCGGCCCGGACAGCGGTCGCCCGACCGGGAGGTCCTGTCGGCCATGAACCAGGTCCTCGTGCACCGTGGACCCGACAGCGGCGGGGTTTACGTCGACGGGCCCGCCGGGCTCGGCGCCCGCCGCCTGGCCATCATCGACGTTGCGGGCGGAAGTCAGCCCATGGTCAGCGAGGACGGCAGCGTGTGCGTCGTGCAGAACGGCGAGATCTACAACCATCGGGCCCTGCGCGAGGAGCTCGAGGGACGTGGACATCGGTTTCGGACCCGCTGTGACACCGAGGTGCTGCTCGAGCTCTATCGCGAGCACGGCCCGTCGTTCGTGCACCTCCTGCGGGGGATGTTTGCGCTCGCCGTGTGGGACCGCCGGGCGCAGCGCTTGGTGCTGGCTCGCGACCGGTTCGGAATCAAGCCTCTCTATTTCAGCGTCGGAGCCGACGGCCTGAGCTTCGCATCGGAGCTCAAGGCGCTGCTGCGCCTTCCCGGCTTCTCGCGCGATCCGGACGCGGAGGCGATCAGCTGCTTCCTGGCCTTCAATTCGATCCCCGCGCCCCACACCATCTACCGCCAGGCGCGCAAGCTGGGCGCCGGCGAGCTGCTGACGTGGGAGGGCGGCCGAGTCCGGACCGAGCGCTTCGCCCGCCCGGCGCCGGCGGGCAGCGGCGAGCTGCGGCGCGAGCCGGGGCCCGAGCTGGCCCAGGAGCTGCGCGAGCGTCTGCGCGACTCGGTGCGCGCGCACCTGGTGGCCGATGTTCCGGTGGGCGTGCTGCTCTCGGGCGGGATCGATTCGTCGGCGTTGACCGCGCTCGCCGCCTCGGAGACCTCGGGCCGGCTCGCCACGTTCTCGATCGGCTTCGCCGAGCGGTCGTTCAACGAGCTGGACCGTGCGCGGTTGGTTGCCCGGCGCTACGACACCGACCATCACGAGCTCGTGGTCAGTCCCAGCGCCGCCGACCTCCTGCCCGAGCTGGCCTCCTCGTTCGATGAGCCGTTCGCCGACTCGTCGGCCATCCCGACGTATCTCGTCTCCCGCCTGGCGTCCGAGCACGTCAAGGTGGCTCTTTCGGGAGAGGGAGGCGACGAGTTGTTCGGAGGCTATGAGACATACGTCGCCGACCTGATCGCCGAGCGGGCCGGGGGCGCGCTCGCCCGGCTGCGCCCGCTGGTCGAGCTGCTGCCCAGCTCCAGCGCGCGGGTGAGTGTCGACTACCGCGCCAAGCGCTTCGTGCGGGCGGCCGACCGCCCCGCGTTGGATCGGCATCATGGCTGGAAGGAGATCTTCTCCGACGCCGCGCGGGCCGAGCTGCTGGTCGATCCCTACCGCTCCGACGTCGACCCGCTCGCCAGCTATCGCACCCGTTTCGCCGAGACCGAGGGGGCCCCGCTCCTGGCCCGTCTCCAGGACGTCGACCTGGGCATCTACCTGGTCGATGACCTGCTGGTCAAGACCGATCGCATGAGCATGGCTCACAGCCTGGAGGTGCGCGTCCCCTTCCTGGACCCCGCCGTCGCCGACCTGGCCCTGGCGCTGCCCACGTCGCAGAAGATCCGCGGCCTGTCCAAGAAGCGGCTCCTGCGCCGGGCGGTTGCGCCCCTGCTCCCCAGGGCCATCGTCCGCGGGCGCAAGCGGGGCTTCTCGATCCCGGCCGCGGCCTGGCTGCGGGGCGAGCTGGCGCCGTTTGCGCGCGAGGTGCTCTCGGTGCAGCGGTGCGCGAGTCAGGGGTTCTTCAATCCCCAGGCCGTCCAGCGGGTGCTCGAGGACCACGTCGCCGGGCGCGAGGACTACAGCCGGCAGCTGTGGGGACTGATCTCGTTCTCGCTGTGGGCGGATCAGTTACAGACGGCCGACGACCCGGCCCCACCGCAGGCGCCCCAGTCCCAGCCCGCCGCGGCGCGATGACCGATCGCGGCGGACGACCGGTGATCTCGGTGGTGGTGCCCGGGGTGATCGTGGCCGTGGTCTTCGCCGTGACCCTGAGCACCGACCATCCGGTCTCGGGCATCGACGTCGCGGTGCTCGCGACCCGGTGCGCGCACTCGACGGACGGGGCGGCCTGCCGGCCCGTCCCCTACCAGGGGCTGATCCAGGTGCGCAAGCCGCGTAGTAACGAGGTGGTCACGGGACATCGCCCCGGGCCGAGTGGTCGCATGCGGCTCAGCTTGCCCCCCGGGCCCTACGTGCTGTTCCCGCGAAGCTCCGGCCCGAACGGATCGACCGGCAGCGGGCGCCCGGTGCGCGTGCGGGTCAAGGAGGATCGCTACACGCCGGTGACGGTGCTGTACCGCCTGCATGTGGCGGGTTCGCCCGCCAGATTGCGCTAGCCTCGGCCGACTGTGACGGGGGCGCCGAGGCCGCTCTGCTGCCGCGCCCGCCGGGGTCGCTGGATTGCGTTCGCGCTCAGCACAGCCGTGCTGGCCACCGCCGCGGGGCCCGGTATCGGAACCGCCCGCGCCCAGTACCGGCAGGTCCCCCAGTACCCGCAGGCCCTGGTGGTGCTGCCGCCCGGGGAGGGCAACTCCTTCACGCTGGCCGCCTACTCCCGCAATCAGGCCACGGGCGACTGCGCCGACCTCGGTCCCCACGTGTGCGATCAGCTCCAGACCTACAAGGAGTGGCGCTTTCGCAACGGAGCCCTGGCGCCCACCCCGGCGGCGGTCTCGCATCCCTCCAGCGACGAACAACCGGCGCCCGGCCTGCGGATCGTGCGCGACGGCGACGGCGTGCCGCACATCTACGCGTCCGGCCCCGATGAGCAGACCATCGAGCAGCGCCTCGCGTACGGCGTCGGCTACGCCCAGGCCCAGGAGCGGCTGTTCCAGATGGAGATCCTCCGCCGCGCTGGGGAGGGCCGTCTGTCCGAGCTGCTCGGAACACAGTACCTGCAGATGGACTTGATCACCCGCCGGGACTCGGAGATCGAGGCCGAACGCCAAGCGCAGCTGGCCACGCTGAGTCCCGGCGAGCGCGCGTCGCTTCAGAGTTACTGCGACGGCGTCAACGCCGTCATCGCGCGCGACACGCAGGACCCGTCTCTGCTGCCGGCTGGATTCAGCCTGCTGCAGGACCTCCCCATCGCACCGTGGACGCCGAGCGACACGGTGGCCGTAGGCATCCTGGAGGTCAAGGCCGTGGCCGAGTCGGCCGGTAACGAGGTCGGCTACGGGAGCCTGGCCCGGCGGCTGGCGAGCCACTACGGTGCAGCGCAGGCGGCGGCGATCCTGAACGATGTCCAGCTCACCGGCGACCCGCAGGCGGCGACGACGATCCCTCGCGGGGGGGCGGCCGCCAGCACGACCGACGGCCTGCCCTACAACTTCATCGACTACAGCCGCCAGGACACCGCCCACCTGATCGCCGGCCTGCAGCCCTCGGTCGAGGCCGCCGACCAGGCGATGCTCACCGGAGACCAGGCGCTCAAGCAGGCGCAGACGTCACTCGGGTTGCCCGTCTTCGGGTCCAACGCGTGGGCGGTGTCTCCCTCGCGCTCGAGCACGGGCGGCGCGCTGCTGTGGGGCGCTCCCCAGGTCAGCTACTACATTCCCGCGGTCCTGGACGAGCTCGAGGTCCAGGGCGGCGCCCTGCAGGTGCACGGGGTGGGAGTGCCGGGGAGCGGCCCCCAGGTGGTGATCGGCTATACGCCGCACACCGCGTGGAGCATCACCACGACCCAGGAGGACCAGGTCGACACCTACGTCGACAGGATCCGGCCGGCGGCCGGAGGCGGGTACGAATACCTCTGGCGGGGCGCGTGGCACCCGGTGGAGCAGCGCACCGAAAACATTCGGGTGCGGACGGAGAGCCCCAATATCCCGCTTGCCAATCAGCAGCTCGGCGCCCCCACCTACACCAACCACGCCGTGACCCTCTACCGGACCGAGCACGGACCGGGCTCCGCCACACTGCCCTGCGTCGTCGTCTACCTGGATGCCAAGGCGGGACTGTCGTACTGCAAGGTGCGAGCGTTCTGGAACACGGAGGTGCAGACGGGAACGGCGGTCGTGGCGGCCAACCGCGCGACCAACTTGGCCCAATTCGACCAGGCGGTCCGCCCGAATCCGGCCGGCTTCAACTTCATGTATGCCGACGACCGCGGTCACATCGCCTACTGGCACACGGGGCGCATCCCGGTGCGCGTGCCCGGGCACGACCCGCGCCTGCCCGTCCCCGGCGACGGCTCCTACGACTGGCGCGGGTTCCTGCCGCCGTCACAGGTGCCGTCGGTGGTCGATCCGGCCCAGGGGTTCCTGGCTTCCTGGAACAACAAGCCGCAGGCGTCCTGGCCCGACGGGGGCGACGGAAGCCTGTGGGGTGGGATCCAGCGCGTGCGACAGCCGATGTCGCTGCTCGCCGCCCAGCCCCGTTTCGACCTGAACTCGCTCTGGCAGGTGGCCCGGCGCACGGGCGAGCTCGACCTGCGCGCCACGCTCGGGTTCAAGCCCTTCCTCACCGGTCTGGCGAGCCGAACCGACCTGTCGTCCACGGAGCGCGCGGCGGTGGGGCTGGTCGCCGCCTGGGACGGGACCGCGTTCTACCCGGACGGTGCCGAGCGCAATTCGTCGGGCCAGGAGACCGGTAACGTCGCCAGCCCCGCGTTCGCCATCCTCAACGCGTGGTTTGCCCGCCTCGAGTCGCGCGCCGCTGCCCCCGTCTTCGGCCCGGTCGTCAACGGCCAGGACGCGGCGGCGGGCCTGCGCGCGTTCACGCAGACTCCGGCGACGACGAGCCCCCAGTACGAGTTCTACGACGACTACGACGAGTTCCTCTACGACGTTCTCACTGGGCGGGCGCACGCCGCCAGTTACCTGGGCGGTCAGACCGCGCTCGACGTATCGCGGGCGGCGCTGGGCGACGCGGTGCGCCAGCTATCCGCGAGTCAGGGCAACGACCCGACGCGCTGGCGGGCGGCGATGCCCCAGATCAACTTCCAGGCCCTGGACGTCTCCGGCGTACCCAGCATTCCCTGGGAGAACCGGGGGACCTGGGGCCAGGCCGTCGCGCTCCCCCCCCTTCCCGGTGGCCGCACCGCAGCCGGATGCTCGGTGCGGATCGCCATCCGTCACCCGCGGCGCGGACGAGTCGTTCGGTTGACCGCTTTCGCCGGCGGACATGCGATCCGGACCCTGCGCGGCCACGACCTTCGGCACATCGTGCTCACCGGCCTGCCCACCGGCGCGTTGCGCCTGCGGATCGTCGCGCGCAGCAGTACCGGTCGGCGCGGTGTGACCAGGCACCGGTATAGCGACTGCCGGCCAACCGGGAAGCGTCGTCGCCGCCGGTAGGCGTCCTCGCCGCGGGCGGGCGTCCTCGCCGCGGGTAGGCGTCCTCGCCCGCCCCATGCGTCGCGCGGCCGACCTGCCAGCATGTTGGTGTGGCGATCCAGGTGACCTACTTCTCGGACCCGGGGTGCCCGTGGGCGTACTCGGTCAACCCGGCGCTGAGCGTTCTGCACTGGCGCTACGGCGACCAGTTGAGCTGGCAACTCGTGATGATCGGGCTCACGGAGACCGCGGGCCAGTACGAGGCGCGCGGGTACACGCCGGCGCGGATCGCTCTGGCCTATCGCGCCTTCCGCCGCCTCGGGATGCCATTCGCGACCGAGCCCCGGGAGCGAGTGCCGGCCACGGGCCGAGCGTGTCGCGCAATCGTGGCGACGGGACTCGTGCACCCCGGTCGCGAGTGGGCCGTGTTTCGGGCGCTCCAGATCGCGTGGTTCACCACCACCCTGCTGCTCGATGAGGATGGGCCCATCGAGCAGGTGCTCTCCGGGGTGCGCGGGGTCGAGGCCGATCGGATCCTCGCGGAGATCGACAGCCCCCAGGTCGAGGCCGCGTACCTGGCCGGTCGCTCGCAGGCGCGCACCGCTGCGGGGAGTCCAACCGCGTTTCAGGGCAAGGCGGCGAATACCGACGGGTCAACTCGCTACACGGCGCCGTCGCTGATCTTCGCGTCGCGGGAGCGCCGGCTCGAGGCCGGCGGCTTCCAGCCGGTCGAGGCCTACGACGTGCTGATCGCCAACCTCGACCCTCGCCTCGACCGGCGGCAGGCAGCAGCCAGCGCCGAGGACGTGCTCGACCGTTTCCCGGACGGTCTGACCACCCAGGAGGTGGCGGCGATCATGACCGCGGGAAACGATCCCGTCGACCGCAACCGGGCCGAGCAAAGCCTCGTCGAGCTCGCGACACAGACGCGCGCTCGGCGGATCTCCGCCGGGGACGATGCCATTTGGCTACCGACGCCCGGCAGCCGGCCGGTGACCGCGATGACCACCGGCCGGGCAAGCTCCGCCGAGACAGCTTCAGCGTCTGTTTAGCGGCCTACTTGCTCTTTGAGCGTGCGGTGCTGCGCCGCGCAGAACCTGCCCTCCGCCGCGCCGCAGTTGTACTGCGGGCAGAGGTGGAGCGCCTGGTCGCCGCTGCGCGTCCGCCCGTTCTGCTCCGGCTCGCAGACGCGCGCGTCGATGCCTTACGGGCCGACGATGCGCGCGGGGAACTCCTGCGAGCCGTGGACGCGCGGCGGGTTGAGCTGCGACCCGACCTGGCGGCCGACGACCGTGTACTTCTGCGAGCCGCGGTCGTCCGGCTCGTCGCTCGACCGGATGCTGCTTTGCGCGTCGTGGCGCGACGCCGGGTGCCGGTCGTCGCCCGGCGAGCGGTCGTCCTCCGAGCACCGGTTGTCGCCCGGCGTGTCGTGCGCCGTGCGGTCGTCCGGCGGGCGCCCGAAGCCGCCCGGCGTCCTGTCGCCCGGCGAGCGGTCGTCCTCCGAGCGCCGGTTGTTGCCCGGCGGGTCGTCGCCCGGCGAGCGGTCGTCGCCCGGCGAGCGGTCGTCCTCCGAGCACCGGTTGTTGCCCGGCGGGTGGTCCGCCGCGCGGTCGTCCGGCGCGCGCCCGAAGCCGCCCGGCGGGTGGTCCGCCCAGCGGCCGTCCGGCGGGCCGTCGCCCGGCGAGCGGTCGTCCTCCGAGCACCGGTTGTCGCCCGGCGGGTCGTCGCCCGGCGCGCCGTGGTCTTGCGCGCGCCGGTCGTCGCCCGGCGGGTCGTCGCCCGGCGTGCGGTGGTCTTGCGAGCTCCGGTTGTCGCCCGGCGCGCCGTGGTCTTGCGCGCGCCCGTTGTCGCCCGGCGTGTCGTGGCCCGGCGGGTGCCGGAGGCCGGCTTGCGTGTGCTCCGACCGGCGGTGGTCCTGGTGCTGCGAGCTGAGGCGGCTCGGCGCGTGCTTCGACCTGATGCCGTCCGCCGTGTACTCGTGCGTGCTGCTGGCTTCGCTGCTGTTCGACTTGCGGCGTTGCGCTTGCGCGTCGCTGCTGCTTTCTTAGCCGCCGCTTGGCGCGACGTCTTGCTTTGAGGCACGTGTGCCCTCCCCACTCGGGTGCTTGCACGCGCCACAGTACACGTCGCGGCGGCGGGTTCTGCGCAAATTGGCAAGTTTGCACTGTTGCGTGCAAGCTGTTTATGCGCGCTTAACCACCGTGTTTGCCCGATAAAGCACCAGAAACATGCTGCGCGCATCGCGACAACTGGTTCGGAACCGTGCTTCAGAACCGGACGAAACAGAACCCGGCGAAACGTTTCCTCGGGCGCGCGAGGACGTATGCGCGCGCGGTACGCGGCGCATCGGGTTGCACGTGCACGCACGTGCGCGGGCGTGGATGCATGCACCGACGCGCATTGAATCGAGCACCGTCGGCGCGCGCTGCGGTGCGTGACTCCGTCGCCGACCCAGCCTTCAACACCGCTAAGGAGGTCCGTCCAGGTCACAGCGTCCGCCGTGTACGACATGCTGATTGGTTTGCGACGGATTAGGACGTCGGATTTCCGATGGGGTCGGCGAGCGTATCGTCGATGGCCGCGGCCTTCGCCCGGGCGCCGGCCCGTGTAGTCTGCGCCCTTCATTTCGTGATCGCCTCGCTTCCGAGTCCCAGCCACCGCTCCACCCCGGGTCCGCGCTTCGCCTCGTCGAGAGCGCTGCGCCGCGCCACGCTCGTGGGAGCGCTTCTACTGGCGGCTACCGGTCTCGCGTGGCCAGCCGCGGGGCAGGCGGCCATCATCACGTTCGGCAGCAGCCTCGCGGCCCCCGCCACCCAGGCCGAGGCCCACGGCGCCGACGCCGCCTTCTGGCCGATCGCGATGGCCGGGGGACAGACCTTTCAGGCGCCCGCGTCGGGGCAGATCCTGACCATCAGGTTCAAGGGGATCGCTCTCGCCAACCCGGGCAAACCCCCGCTCACCCAGGTGCACTTCCAGGCGCTGCGGCCCCAGTCCAACGGCTCGGTGCAGGTCATCACCACCACCGGCCCCTTCAACGTCCCGGCCTCGGGCGACCCGAACCAAGTCAGCACATTCCAGCCGGTCAACTTCTGTGTCGCGCAGGGCGACTACGTCGACTTCAACGACGAAGGCGGCTTCGACCCCACCTACTATCCCAACGGCGTCCCCTTCCAGATCTTCGGGAAGGTGCCGGGATCGGTCACGGACTTCTTCACCCAGAACGCGGGCACGCTGAACGGCGCCACGTTCTCGGCGCAGCCGCCCGGCGGCGGAACGTTGCGCGACGAGGAGCTTCTGCTGCAGGTCGACCTGGGGACCGGAACCGACGCGACCCCGCTCTGTCCGGGCGGCGGCTCGAGTGGATCGCCGCCGACCGGGAGCAGCGGCAGCACACCACCCTCGATGAGCGCGCCGGCCGGTGGCGGCTTCACCAGCAACTTCGGCACAAATGCCCCCAGCGTCCTCGTGCCGTCGCAGACCGACAAGGTGAGCCGGAGCACCGGAGCGGTGAGCGTGTCGCTGCTATGCCACTCCCCGTCTCCCTGCATGGGAGGCGGCTCGCTCTACAGCGGTTCGACGATCGTCACGCCCCCCGCCTCGCCCAGCGGCTCGCCTCTGGCCACCGCGAACTTCATGATCCCAGCCGGCCAGACGGGCATGGTCCCGATGCAGATCACGAACACCACGATCCTGAAGAAGCTCCGCAAGAAGCGCAAGCACGTCAGCGCCGCGCTGTATACGCTCGCGACATCGGGGAGCACACAATCCAGCGACGCGGGCGTCATCGTGCTGAAGGGCGGCCCCTGATGGGCCGTGCGGTCGGGCGCACGCGGGTCGGCGTCGCGGCGTTCGTTTGCTGCGTCGCAAGTGGCATGGCGATGTCCTCGGCCGCGAGTGCGGCGGTCTTCCACTTCGGGAGCAACCTCTCGCATCCGGACACGGTCAGCCAGCAGAGTCCGGTCGACACCACCTGGTGGCACGCTCTGCTCGCGCCCTTCAGCGCGGTGTCGAGCACGGGAACGGGACCGACCGTCCCCGTGGCGCCGGCGGACGGGCAGATCGTCGAGGTCACGGTCCGGGGTCACGTCGGCAGCCCGTCGCCTGGGACCGCCCCCTATCCCCCCCAGCCCATCAACTTCCAGGACCTGCGTCCTCGCCCCGACGGGTCGGTCCAGGTGGTCACCAGCTCCCAGACCTTCACGCTCCCCAACGCGGACGGCGTCTACACGTACCTGCCCACCGATCTGTGCGTCAACCAGGGCGACTTCGTGGGGTTCAGCGATCGGGGGGGCTTCAACGCCCAAACCGCACCCAACGGGATCCCGTTCGAGGTGTTCGCAGCGGTGACCGGATCAACGTCCAACAAATTCTCCAAGCACGCGGGAGTCATGAACGGCGCGATCCTCACCCCCACGCCGTTCCCCGGGGTGGAGCTGCTGATGCAGATGGCGCTCGCCACCGGAGCCGATGCCACCGCCCTGTGCAAGGGCGGAACTGCAGGACCGGTCGGCCAGGTACCCACTCAGACGGACAAGGTCACGGGTGGAACGGTCGGCGTCACTCTGGCCTGCAACAGCACCTTCCCGTGCGTGGGAACGGCGGCGCTGGTCTTCCCGTACACGGGCGCCCACGGTGCCCGAGCGGCGGCCGGGACAAAGCTGGGGCACGCTCTGGTGCGGATTCCCGCGCTCAAGACCAACCGAATCAAGCTACGACTCACCGCGCGCGGCCGCGCGCTGCTGCGCAGGCACCATCACCGGCTGCGCTGTGGGTTGAGCATCGTCCTGTCGGCGGGCGCATCGCAGACGAAGAGCACCGGCCGGGTCACGCTCCGCGGCTAGGGCCGCGATCCTCGAGCCGGATGACGAGGCGCAGAGCGGACCAGACCTCGTCGATCGCGCATACTTTGTTGTCCACCAGCCGGTGAGCAAGCCCAAGCTCGCGCACCACGTTCTCGGTCAGATCGGTACTGACGCCGGAGGCCCGCTTGGGCCAGGCGATCCACAGGGCCCCGGACGGCTCGAGCACTGACCGCAGACGCCTCAGCCGGAGCGCCAGGTCCCGTCGCGATCGAGTGAAGTAGACGATCAGCGATACCGGCGACCTCGGGCGCGCGCGGATTCTGGCACCTTGCGGCAGCGGACCCAGCAGGCCCAGGAAGTGCTCGGGGGCGTTGATGAACGCGAGGCTCATCTCAGCCCTGACGCCGAGCTTGGCGACTAACGGGGTGCCCGAGTAGCCGGCCAGCGATCAGCGGCTCAGGCCGCCAGCACGCCGCGGTGACTCGACAAGCGGCCGGTCCACAGATGCCCGTGGTGCAGCTGCTCGATCCGGAAGCGGAGCACGGCCACCGCCGAGGCGGCCTCGACCGTGTCCTCGGCCAGCGCGGGACCGCCATCGAGAGGAACGGCGGCGATTACGTCGCCGCCGCGCTCGGCGATCATGAGGCTTCCCGAAGGGCGGGACTGTCCCACGCGCTGGCTGAGCTGCTCGAGCGCGTCGTGGTCGCCGGCTCCCGGGACCCGCAGATTGATGGACGGGCCCCCGTTGGTGCCGGGAATGGTGTTTGGGGTGGTATGCAGGTTGCGGCTGTTTCTCATGACCCCAGGATGGCACCGATCTCGACCTCAATCCAATGAAGTCCGTGCGACCCTCGATAAGCGCAACTAATAGCAACGCCGCCCGCCGGCCGGCCGTCAGGCAACCTGGTCGGCGACCTGCTCGGCCGGCTGGTCGGCGACCTACCCGGCCGGCTGGTCGGCGACCTACTCGGTCGGCTGGTCGGCGACCTGCTCGGCGAGCTGCTCGGCGACGTGCTCGGGGAGCGCTCTGATCTCCCGGTAGTAGTCGATCGCTCCCGTGCGCTCGAGATCCTCGAGGCGGATCGCCTCCGCGTCGAGGGTGACGTCGATGTGGCTGCCGACCACGACCCCACCACCGGGCAGGTTGTCCTGCCAGGAGACGCCGAAGTCGTGGCGGTTGATGCGGGTCTTGGCCTCGAACCCGATCCGCTGCATGTTGCCGCGGTTCTCGTCTCCCACCCAGAAGGGCGTTTGCCACGTGCCGAGGTACGCGACGTCGAGCGGGACGGTTCGCACTCGCCCCCGGATCGTGAGGTCGGCCGCGGCCTTGAAATGGATGTCCCCGACGCGCTCGGTGAAGCGGCCCCGGAAGGTGATCGTGGGGTGATGCTCGACGTCGAAGAAGTCCGCGCTGCGCAGATGCTCGTCGCGCGCGGGCTCGCCGGTCCACACCCGGGTGGCGTCGATCCAGCCCTCGAACGTGGTGTTCAGGCAGTTCTCGGGGTCCCAGTCGATCGTTCCGCGGATGTCCTTGAACAGTCCGCGCACCCACGTGATCATCATGTGGCGCGCGCGAAAGGCCGCCTCGGTGTGTCCGGGTTCGAAGATCCAGGTGGGCATCTGGCTGCGCCGGGCCGCGGTCAGGGCCCGGGCCCGAACGCTACCGGGTGTCAGTTCTCGGCTATGCGCGCGCCGCGAAGGACGGCCAGCAGCCTTGCGCCCGCCGCTACACAGCGCCGGTAATAGCTGTCGCTCCGGCGCCGGCCGCGCGGCAGCGGTCGTCGGGGCTCGCCCTGACACGCGAACCGGGGGGAATGGGTCTCGCCGCCCGCCAGGCGCGCCATCGCCGCGAGGCAGCGATCGTAGGCGCGCCCGGCGTGTCCCTGGGCGCGCAGGCGCGCGCACAACGGTCCGTAGCTGCGCGCCAACACGGCGAGCATCTGGGGACTCTGGAACGCGTCAGCGTTCGACGCCACCCCCGTCGTCCCAGATCCGCTCGCGGGGGCGGTCGATCCCGGCGTCCGGCCGTTCTGGTTACCGCCGCCCGGGGCCGGGGCGGGAGCGGGCGTCGGTGGCGAAGACGGGGTCGAGCTGGTCCCCGCCGGGGGCTGGCCCTCCTGACTGGCCGTCACCACGGGTGCGATTCCCGTGCAGGGGCCGACCAGCTGCTCGGGCTGGCCGATGGCGGTGTGCGCGACGTAGCACCGAGGGCCACACGGCCCGAAGCCGGGCGGGCCACCGAACTCGCTTCCGTCGGTGCAGGGCGGGAAGCCGTAGGGGGCGGGAACGGGGCCGCTCTTGTCGAGCTCGGGGACCGGATGGGCGCCGCACTGGGCGATCAGCTGGCTGGTCTCGGCGGAGGTGAGGAAGCGCCAGGCACGGATCGGGTGGAGCTCCCACCAGCCGAAGCCGTAGTCGTAGCGTGTGGCCCCGAGGATCATCACGGGCACCCCGACCGGCGGCGCGTCGGCCACATGGTTGGACGGGACGTCCGACGTGTCGCTCGAGCTCACGAGACCAGGCAGGGCGGGGTGGTCGACGTAGCCCCGAAGGGGCGGAGTCGTCTCAGTAGTCACGCCCGCTCCTGGGCAGCCGTTCGCAGTCTGCACGTGGATGTCGCCGTCGCCGGTGTTCTGCGGGTCGAGCAGGAAGGCGAAGGTCGGAATCCACACCATGCGGTGCTCGGGTATCTGGCCCGAGGAAACCGCGAGCGCGCTCACCTCCGGGTACGGGCCGTCGGGCGCCGGGCCGGTCCCGTGGGTGAGGTCGAGCCAGCGGTCCACCAGGAACGCGCCGCCAGACATGTGGCCCCACATCGTGATCACCATGCCCGCCACCGGACCACCCGAAGGCCACCAGTTGGGTACGCTGGCGCCGAGCGTGCTCGTGTGATCGGTGACCGTGAAGGCGGTCCGGTTCTGCTCCTGGCTGGCGCTGGTCTGGGTGACCACGACGCCGTGCACGCACACCGTGCCAGTGCTGGTGGCCGCCGCGGCGAGCGCAACCGGGGTGCAACCCTGGGGCGGAGGCGACGCGGCCCGGACCGCGGCCGCAGCCGGCGCGGCCAGCGTCAACACCAGCACTCCCGCGAGGGCCGCGGCGATCGACTGCGCGCGCGCACGCATGGGTGCCGCAGCCTACTGAGCCCGGGCGGCTACCGCGGCAGCGCCAGCGCCCTGCCGGTTATGCTTGACCGCGGGAGCGTGCCTGGATTCGGTCGCCGTCTACTGGCAGTGTGCGCGGCAGGGGTCGCGACGCTGTGCTGGGCGCCCGCGGCCGGCGCGGACGCGCTGCCGAACGCCACCCTGGCGAGCGGGGACCAGGTCATCACGTGGCACGGAAGCAACCCGGACGCGACCCGGCAGGGCTACGGCCCGCCCACCGAGCAGTCGTGCACCCCGAGCACCTGCGACAGCTTCACGCTGACGATCAACGTGCCGGCGGGGACGTTCCCGAAGGGACCGCTGCATCCGGCGCCCCAGGGCATCTCGCGCATCCAGGCGGAGGGGCCAACGGACATGCCCGGCGATGGCGTGCTGATCGGGATCCACTGGGCGACGGACTTCGATCAGTGGAACATCTACGTGGACGACATGAGCACGGGCCAGACGGTTGCCCAGGGCAGCGCCGTGGACTCGAACGCACAGTCGGTCCTGCTCAGCCAGCCCCACAACGGCACCTACCGCGTGACCATCGTCCCGTTCTACACCGACTTCAACAAGGCGGACCTCAGCTACCGCGGCGAGGCGCGCGTGTTCCACGATCCCACCCAGCGCTACACCACCGCGACGTCGCTTCTCCCCAAGATCCAGACCATCGCCCCCAGCAACTTCCACATCGGCGACGTGCCGCCCATCGCGTCCAACCCGACGGGCTGGCGCTTCACCCCGGACGGGACCTTCTCCAACTCGTGCTACACGGACGAAACGGCGCAGTTCGGGAGCACGCGGTGCCTGCGCTTCGACAACAACACCCGCAACGTCGGCAACGGTCCGCTGGTCCTGCGATTCAACTACGACCCCCAGGCGTTCGTCCCCGGCAGCTGCGACATGACCCAGGAGGTGATCTCGAGCGCGGGCACGGTCACCGACCGCAACGCGGGGCCGTGTGTGTTCCACCCCCAGCACGGCCACTTCCATTACCAGAACTTCGCGCTGTACCAGCTCTACGGCGTCAACGCCAGCGGGCAGCCCAACGCCCAGCCAGTGGCCGCCAGCCACAAGGTCGGCTTCTGCACGATCGACGTCGATGACTGGGCCTTCGGTCAGGGGGGTGGCGCCCAGCGGCCCCGCACGTACAGCTTCCCGGCCTGCAACATCCCCAACGCATACTCGACACAGCTGGCCAGCTCGAGTCCCTACTTCCCGAGCGGCGTCCCCGAGTACATGGGCATCTCCCCGGGTTGGGGCGACGTCTACACGTGGGACCTGCCCGCCCAGTACATCGACATCAGCAACAACGTCCCGGATGGGGTCTACGAGGTCGTCTCGCGGGTCAACTTCGACGGTGGCATCCTCATGTCCGACACCAGCCAGCAGACCGGCGTGACCTGCGTGCGCATCGCGGGCAGCACCGTGCAGACGGTCCGGGAGTTCCCGTCGCAGTCCAACACGGCGCCGCTGCCCGTATGTCCCGTGGGCGGCGCGCCGGGGCCGCGCGCGGGGGCGACGGCCAGCCAGCTCGGGCTCCCGGGCGTCGGGCCGTGCGCGAGCCGCCGGTCATTTGTGATTCATGTGCGTCACCCGCCGGGCGTGCGCCTGCGGCGCGCCCGCGTGCTGGTCAACGGCCGGCGGGTGCGGGTCCTGCACGGGCGGCGCCTGCACGCCCGCGTCAACCTGACCGGGCTGCCGCGAGGAACGTTCGTGGTCCGGGTGTTCGCGGTCACCACCACGGGGCGCCGGCTGACGGACGTCCGCACCTACCACACCTGTCGTCCCGGACGCGGTCGTCGCGGTCGACGCGCTTAGACTCGTCGCAGCCGCAACCCCTACCTGCCACGCGATCGAGCTAGGCGGGTTGGGCGGCTTCAGGGGCGGCGCAGCGAGCCGGGGCGGGCATGAGCGCCGCGCCGGCGATCACGAGGCAGAGCGCGAGGAGGTGCGTGGTGATCCCTACGGGCCCGGAGCCGATCGAGTCGCCGAATACGAGGATTCCGCCGGAGATGGCCGCGAGGTTCGCGGCCACCGAGGTCACGGCGATCACTTCGACGCCGGGGCCGATCTGAAGACCGCGGGCGGAGGCGTAGAAGGCTACGACCGAGGCGACTATCGCGGTCAGTGTCCATGGGCTCACGAGCCCGAGCACCGGACCATGGGCGTGGGTCAGGAATTTGATCGCTACGTCGGAGACGCCGAACAGTGCGCCAGCAGCGGTGCCGAGCAGTAGGCCTTCGGCGCGCCGCCAGACGCCGCGACGGGCCGAAATTCTCACCAGCGCGCCCGCGAGGATGATGATCCCGCCCTCCACGGCGATCAGCGCCGCCAGGGAGGAGTGCTGTGCGCCTGGCGAGCTGACCGTCAGCCCGATTACTCCCAGTCCTGCTGCGGTGATCATCACGCCGATCCACTGTCGCCGCTCGAGCCGAAAGCCGAAGAACCGCTCGGCGAGCACCGCCAAGAAGACGAGCCCCCCGGAGATGACAGCCTGCACGATCGATAGTGGCGCGAGCGAGAGCGCCCCGACATGCAGGGCCCACGCAACCAACGCTACCGCCCACCCGATCGAGAACCATCTCGACCGAAACAGATCAGCAGCGCTGCGGAGCGGATGACGTCCCTGCACTGGCGCGGCCCGCACCGCACCGCGGTGCTTGAACAGGAACGCAACGTTCGTGCCTAGCGCCGTGGCAAGCGCAAGGATCACTCCCACGATCATGGGAATCCAGTCGCGCGCACAGGGTCGTGCTCGAAGGTGAGGATCGTGGTCGGCTGGCGCCGGTTAGAGCGTCCTAATGACCCTGTCCGATCTTGCCGTTGTGGTGGCCGTCAGCGCCCGACATCTCCTCCTGGTCGCCGCGCTTGAAGCGGCCGCGCTCGCCCGCGAGTTGCGGCGTGTTGGGATCGGTCGGACCGCCCGGGATCGGCTTGCCCTTGTAGTCCTGGGGATTATCGACCAGCTTGCCGCCGACGCTGACCGACCCATCCTCATGATGTTCGAGCCCCGCAGGCCCGATCATGGCGGTCGGACCCTCACCGTAAGGCTCATCACTGTCGCTGCCAAACGTCAGGAACTTGGCCTTCCCCGTCGGCCAGTCACGCGGATCGTGGGGGACCGTGTCGCCTGCCTCCAGGCGCTCGATCTCCCCCCGCGCGTCCTTGAGCTCGCTATCAAGCAGCGCCTGCTCTGCTTCGGTCCTATGTCTGCGCTCGGCCGGGGCCATGGTGACCTCCTCTGGGACCTCGATCCCGCTGGGCCGAATGGCCCCTCGGTCGCGAGTCCCTCGATGGAATTCAGTCTGAGTCGATGCCCGGAAGGGACGACCCGTCAGGCGGAGGCCAATCTGTCGGCGAGTCTGCCAGCGGCCAGTCGGCTGGTCAGCGACCGTCAACTCCAAGGCTACTCCTCGGGAGCGACCAGCCCAGAATCCCTAACAATCCGCCCGCTCCTTCCACGTGAGCATGTCCGGGCTGACGGTCGTCGCGGATATGCTGGAGAACGGTCCAGCGGAAGGAGTCGTGCGGACATGGGTGTACGTGACCAGCTGAGGCAAGCGAGCAGTTACCTTCGCAAACTGCGGCTACCGCTTGGTCCCGACAGCTACTTCCAGTACAAACGGGAGCGGAACTACGAGCGCAAGCAAGCCGACCACGCTCGATGGCACGCAAAGGACTCCGCTGCGCGGGAGCGTGCGGAGGCGGACCGCGAACGTGGGAAGGCAGAGCGCGAACGTCAGTACGACGAGCGCTATACGCGTGAGCGCGGAGGTGACATCGCGCGAGAGCGGACGGAGCGGGCGGAGGAGACTGAGCCGGACTAAAACGGGTCGGTTCGCGGAGGCGGAGTATCGTGCACGCCCGGCCCCGCGATGAGTACCCAGACCAGTCACCCCGGGGCGCTGCGCTCCCAAGCTCGATTCCCGGACGTCCCCCGCGATCGGGCGCACTACGAGAGCTTCTACCTGAAGGCCTCGCATCCCAGCGAGCCGATCGCGTTCTGGATCCGGCACACGGTGTTCAAGGCTCCGGGCGAGCGGCCGATCGGATCGCTGTGGTGCACCCTGTTCGATGCTGGGCGGCCAGGCCCATTGGCCGGCAAGGTCACGCTGCCTCCCGACGAGCTGCACGCCGGACCGGACACCTACGTACGCATCGGTTCCAGCGAGCTGGTCCCGGGACGCGCCAGCGGACAGGCCGAAAGCGACCGCCGGCGGGCGAGCTGGGAGCTCACCTTCAAGGAGGGACCCGAGCCCTTCCCGTATTTCCCCCGTCCCTGGATGTATCGCGCGCGGGTGCCCCGCACGAAGGCGATCCTGCTGTATCCGTCGGCGGTGTTCTCCGGCCGGCTCATCATCGACGGCGAGGAGCTCGACGTGAACGAGTGGCTCGGGATGATCGGCCACAACTGGGGCTCGGAGCACCCCGAGCGGGGGATATGGCTGCGCGGCGACGGCTTCACCGGCGAGCCGCACGCGTGGCTCGATGCCGTTGTCGGTCGCGTTCGCGTCGGGCCGGTGGTGACACCCTGGCTGGGCAACGGATGCCTGTACCTGGACGGCGCCCGGCACCGGGTGGGCGGCCCACGTCCGGGCGCAGTCGAGATCGACGAGAAGCCGACCTCGTGCGCCTTCGTGCTCCACGGCGACGGACTGGTGGTGCGGGGGACGGTCGAGGCCGACCCCGAGCGATTCGTCGGCTGGGTGTACAGCAACCCGGGCGGCGGCCCGCACCCGACGCTCAACTGCTCGATCGCAGACATGACGCTGACCGTCGAACGTCCCGGGCTGCCCGACACGACCCTCAAGGCTTCGGGCCGAGCCGCGTACGAGCTCCAGCTGCGCGAACGCGATCACGGGATCCCGATTCAG
>DASZHF010000082.1:0-23170 GCA_035938095.1 Solirubrobacteraceae bacterium | reverse complement strand
TCCTCTACGAGGACGTGCGCGTGCCCGCGGACAGCCTGCTCGGCGCGCAGGGGGCCGGCTTCCTGATCGCCCAGCAACGCCTCGGCCCGGGACGGATCCATCACTGCATGCGCTGGCTGGGGGTCAGCCGCCGGGCGTTCGACATGCTCTGCGAGCGGGCGCTGTACCGGTTCACCCATGGCTCGGTGCTGGCCGAAAAGCAGACCGTGCAGAACTGGATCGCCGACTCGGCGGCCCAGATGCACGCCGCCCGGCTGATGACGTTGCACGCCGCGTGGGTGATGGACACGCAGGGAGCGGCGGCCGCTCGCCAGGAGATCTCCTTGATCAAGTTCTTCGGCGCCCAGGTCCTCCACGACGTGATCGATCGCGCGCTCCAGGCCCACGGGTCGCTGGGCTACTCGACCGACCTGCCCCTGGAGGCCATGTACCGCTTCGCCCGCGGGGCCCGCTTCTACGACGGTCCCGACGAGGTCCATCGCGCGTCAGTGGCGCGCCTGATCCTGCGCGGCTACCAGCCGCCCCCGGACGGCATCCCCACGGAGCACGTTCCCCGGCGCCGCGAGGCGGCGCAGCGCAAGTTCGCCGACCTCCTGGAGACGGTGACCCAAAACGACTGAAGAGGCAGGGCCCGAACGTTCGCGGACGGTCTCGGGCCTTACCGGTGGTCACCCGCATTAATGGTTAATAGAGGGGGGCCCGCGTCGGGGGCGGCGGTGTGGCCAGGGCTGTCTCCGATTGACCGCGGTCGCCGCCCCCGAACGCGGCAACGGCCTCGGCTCCAGCTGGAGCCGAGGCCGAGGCGCGAACGCTGGCTTAACGCTCAGGCGACCGAGCTCGCCGAGGAGCAAACGGCGTAGGCGATCACCGAGTGGCTGGCGGTGGAGCTCTTGTTGAAGACGCTCACCGCCCAGGCGTTGCGGGCGGTTCCCGTCGGCACGCTGGGCGAGGGGAACGAGCTCTCGATCAGGACGTCGCCGGCGCCACCGCCCGGCTTGGTGGCCTGGTCGTCCACGCCGCCGCCGATGGCGTTCGGGGCCGCCGTCGGGCAGGTGACGAGCTTGCTCGTCTCGGCGCCGTGCGCGACCGTGAAGGTGGCCGACACGTAGCGGAGGGTGACGGGACCCGCCGGGCCCGGCACGCCCTGGGGACCGGCCGGGCCAGCGGGACCGGGCAGGCCCTTGGGACCCGCCGGACCGGCGGGACCGGCGTGTCCGGCCGGACCCGGGACGCCCTGGGGGCCGCGCTGGACGGGCCGGAGATGGGTGGTCCTCTTCTTTGGCGTTGCCCGTCCGGGGCCCGAGTGGACCTTGACGGCGGGGGAGTGGACCTTGACAGCGGGGGAGTGGACCTTGGCCGCGGGGGAGTGGACCACGGCGGGGGCGTTGACTTTGGCCGCCGGGGGATGGGCCTGGGCGGCCGCCGCGGTGGCGGCCAACCCTGCCAGCACGCCGGTCACGGCCATGGCGACGGCGCGCGACGGGCGCCGGGGGTAAAGGGTGTTGCTCATCGCAAATCGTCTCCTCTTGGATACGGGTTTGTGGGAGCCGACGGATCTCGTCGGCGGCGTGCTCATGAGGCAGCCGGCGGGGCTCCGCGTTACCCGTGAGGAGTGGGCCTGGACGTATGAGCCAGGTCCGGCACTGCAATGTCGATTGCCACGCGCACTTGATCGCGGGCCGTGGCGAGGTTATGGTCGTGTAATAGAAAACCCGTCGTTGCCCGGCCCGAGATCGTCCCGACCTCCCTAACGCTGCCCGGGCAATCGCGAGCACCCACACAACTGGAGACTGCTGCGGAAGGCGTTGGGTCAGCCGCGGGAGGTTCTAGAAAAGAGGCTTGCCCATGCGCCGTTCCTTCCTACTTCTCTGCGCGACCTGCGCAGTGGCCATGCCAATGGCGGCCCTGCCGGCTGCGGCACCCGCCGCCGCCAAGCAGGAGAGAAAACAGAACAAGGCCATTAAGAAGAACGCCAAGGACCTCAAGAGCGCCGTATCGACGCTCGGGTCTCTGGCCACGAAGCTCAACGCTCTGTCCACGACGCTGACCACCCTGGGGGCCCAGGCCGGCGCGCTGCCGCCCATCCTCACCGCGCTCGGGAACGGGCTGACCGCCGCGGGGAACGGATTGACGGCGCTCAAGGGAGCGCTGACGACGCTGTCGCACGTCACCACGTCGCAGACCCACATAGTGGCGCAGCTGTTCACCGGCTCACCGGTGGCGGCCAACGCCGTCAAGGGCTGCTTCGTCTCGACGCCACCGCTGCCATTCGACGGCAACCAGGTGCTCGGCACCATGACCTGCACGGCGGTCCAGATTCAAACGAATCCCGGCGCCGGTGAGAACGCCCCAGACACGGGCGGAACGCTCAACGTGGTGGCCTCGTGCCGGTCGAATAAGACCAACGTCACGGGAGCCTCCGCACCGTGTGGGCTCGGCGGGATCGTCAGCCTTACAGTCAATAAGTCGCCGGCCGGAGGCTTTGCCGGGACGTTCGCCGCACCAACTGGCGTTCTGGTGACGCTGCCGAACGCCGGTCTGGGCGGTGGTCCGCTTGTGGCGTTCCCAACCGCGAACCCGATTCCTGACCTCACCGGTGCGGGCGGGACCAACAACACTGCCGCTCCGCTGAGCCTGACCAGCAACGACGCTGCCGTGATCCTGCTCTCCGACACCAGCGGGAGTGGGACCGCGAAAGATCTCGGGGCCGCACCCGCGCTTCCCACCTGCACGGGAGGCGCGACCCCGTGCATCTCGACCATCAACATCACGATCCGCGGAGTCGACTCCAATCCGCAGTTGAGCTGAGGCCGAAGCCCCGCAACGACGTCGATAGTCGCTAGCTGACTCGGGGGCGGGCATGTCCCGCCCCCGTCGGCTGCCCGCGATCCGCCGCCGCTCCTGGACCGGCTGGGGCCCTGGCCGCCAGGCCGGTCGGCGCCCCTAGGAGCCCGGCCGGCCATCAGCCCGGCCGGCCCCCAGCCCGTCCTACAATCAGCGGGATGGAGACGGCCACCTCCCTACGTCGCGGCACGGTCGAGAAGCTGCTGCTGGCCGCCCCGCGCGGGTACTGCGCCGGGGTGGACCGGGCCGTACAGACGGTCGAGCGGGCCCTGGAGCTCCACGGGGCCCCCGTATACGTGCGCAAGGAGATCGTCCACAACAAGCACGTCGTCGATCAGCTCCGCGCCCGGGGAGCCATCTTCGTCGAGGAGGAGACCGAGGTGCCCGAGGGCTCGGTCACCGTGTTCTCGGCCCATGGGGTTGCCCCCCACGTCCACGCCAACGCCGCCCGGCGGGGTCTGCGCACGATCGACGCCACCTGCCCGCTGGTCACCAAGGTCCACGTGGAGGCCAAGCGCTTCGCCGCCCAGGGCTACACGGTCGTGCTCATCGGCCACGACGGCCACGAGGAGGTCGAGGGCACGATGGGGGAGGCGCCCGACCACATCGTCCTCATCCAGACCGAGGAGGACGTCGACGAGCTCGAGGTGCCCGATCCGCAACGGGTCGCCTTCATCTCCCAGACCACCCTGTCGGTGGACGAGACCCAGACCATCATCGAGCGGCTCAAGGCTCGCTTCCCGGACATCGTCGGTCCCCGCACCGATGACATCTGCTACGCCACCACCAACCGCCAGGCCGCGGTAAAGCAGATGGCGCGACACTGCGATCTGGTCCTCGTCATCGGGTCGCGCAACTCCTCCAACTCGCAGCGCCTCGTCGAGGTGGCGCGCGACTACGGCACCGAGGCTCATCTGATCGACAACGAGCTCCAAGTCGATGAGCAGTGGCTCGACGGCAAGCGGGTCGTGGGGATCAGCTCGGGCGCCAGTGCCCCCGAGGAGCTCGTCCAGCGCCTGGTGGAGTTCTTCCGGGACCGGGGCGTGGCCGACATCTCCGAGTTCGAGGTGATCCAGGAGGACGTTCGCTTCATGCTGCCCAAGCCCATCCGGCCGGCGTCGGCGCAGCCAGCCTGATCGTCCAGCCCCTCCGACGCCGTAACCGCGCCGCGCATCGATGCGGACGCTGATCGTCTCTGACCTGCACCTCGGCAGCCGCGGCGGAACCGACCTGCTGCGGTTCGAGCCCATCCAGCGGCGGCTGTTCGACGCGATGCGCGACGCCGATCGCGTGGTCCTGCTGGGCGACGTGCTCGAGCTCCGCCAGGGTCCGGCGTGGGACGCGATGACGCGCGCGCAGGAGACCCTGAGCGCGCTGGGGGCGGCGGCCGCGCATGCGGAGGTCGTGTTGGTCCCCGGCAACCACGACTACGACCTCATCGCGCCGTGGCTGGACGCCCGCTCCTCTCGCGGCTCGCCGCCCCCGCTCGAACTCGAGCATCGAATCGCCGTCGGCGACGCCTCCCCTCTGGCGGCCACGATGGCGGAGTGGATGGGCGTCCCTGCCATCACCGTCGCCTATCCCGGGGTCTGGCTGAGCGACGACGTCTATGCGACGCACGGCCACTACCTGGACTGCCACGCCACCGTCCCCACGTTCGAGCGTATGGCCGCCGGAGTCATGACCTGGGTCGTCGGCGCCCTCCCGCCGGGCCGGCTGACTCCCGATGACTACGAACGGCGGCTGGCGCCCATCTACGCCTGGATGGGCGCGGTGACCGAACGGGGCGGCGGGCGCTTCGGGATCGAGTCGGTGCGGGCGTGGCAGCTGCTCGCCGGCGACGGCCACCGTCCCCTGCGGGCCCGAGCCCTGGCCCGGGCCTTCCCGCTCGGCGTCGCCGCGCTCAACCGCGCCGGTCTGGGACCCATCTCCAGCGATCTGTCGCGCGCCGCTCTGCGCAGCGCCGGCGTGGTGGCCATGGCTCAGGTCGTCGCCCGCCTGGGGATCCCGGCCGACCATGTGGTGTTCGGGCACTCGCACCGGGCCGGGCCGCTGCCCGGCGACGATGCGGGCGAATGGTCGCCGGGTGGACCGCGGCTGGCCAACTCCGGCTGCTGGGTCTACGAGCCCACGTTCATGGCCCGGGCCTCTGCGGGGAGCCCGTTCTGGCCGGGCGCATGCGTCGTGCTCGACGACGAAGGCCCCCCGCGGCTCGAGCGGTTGCTGGAGGGGGTTACGCCGGAAGAGCTGGCGTCGATGCGGGGCCACGGATCCGAGGCCCCGGCCCGCTGACCGTATCGCCCGGGCGCAACCTTCAATGCCGGGTAGGTGTTAGGAGGGTGGGGGGGATATGGTTGGAATCCGAGGGCGAAGTCCGGTGCCTTGGTGGCGCTGCGTCTCCGTCCCAAAGGGTCACTTGCTTTTCACTCCAGGAGGACACATGCGAAAGTTTCTCGCGGTTCCGCTCGCGGGGGCCTTGGTTTTGGCCTTCGCCGGCGCCGCCCAGGCCGTCAAAGGCTGCGCGGCCGGGTCGACGGCCTGTAACGTCACCTCGATCTCGTTCACGCCGGCCACCACGAAGGGCAACCAGCCGCTGAGCAGCCTGAGCCTGACGCTTGGCGTCGACTACGTGCCAACCGGGACCCCGCCCAACACGCTGGTCCCCGACATCGCCTATCAGACCGCCATCACCCTGCCGTTCACTTATAACGCCAAGGGGTTCTTCTCGTGCTCGCCGAACGACGTCTCGTTGTTCGAGGCCACCCCCCCGGGGACGACGCCGGCCAAGAACTGCGCCAACGCCCAGGTCGGGACGGGGTCGGCCACGGCCTATGGGGTCCGGTGCGGTTCGCATCCGGCCCGGAATACCCCGGGTCTGCCGGTCCTGAACCTGGCCATAACGCTGTTCAACGGAGGTACGGGGCACCTCAGCTCCTTCCTGCAGTCCACGACGCCGGGCTTCACCGGGATCAAGGGCGCCTTTGACGTGGTGATCGCGCCCACGACGGGCGGGGCGACTTTGACCTTCAGCCTGCCCAAGCCACTGGTGGAGGGGATCCCGGGCACGTGCTCGCCGATCTCTACCACAACCTTGACCTTCAACAAGGTCCCGACCTATACCAAGAAGGCCAAGACCCGCAGCGCCAAGAAGAAGGCCAAGAAGGCCAAGAAGAACTTCCTTAAGACCGCTGCGTGCACGGGCGGGAGCTGGACGTCTAAGCACAACGTCCTCTTCACGGATGGGTCACTGGACGCAAACGGCAACCTGACCAACAAGCAGATCGACGCCGACACCAGTACGGCGACGACGACCTGTACGGCATAGCCCCCGCCATCGGGAGGCCGAGGGGCGCAGGTCGCGCTTCGCCTCCTGTGGCATCTACTGACTGACCCTGACGGGGCGGGCCCAAAGGCCCGCCCCGTTCAGTTGATCAGGGGGTGGGGATGCTCGCGAGTAGCGGCGCGCGCTACCCGATCGAGCCGATCATCTCGAGCTGCATCAGCCGATCGAGCCGACCATCTCGAGCTGGATCAGCCGGTTGAGCTCGATGGCGTACTCCATCGGGAGCTCCTTGGTGACCGGCTCGATGAAGCCGTTGACGATCATCGCGGCGGCCTCGTCCTCGGTGAAGCCACGCGAGCCCATGTAGAACAGCTGGTCGTCGGAGATGCGCCCCACGGTCGCCTCGTGCGCCACGGTGACGTGCGGGTTCTGGATCTGGATGTCGGGCCAGGTGTCCGAGCGCGAGATCGCGTCCATCATCAGCCCGTCGCACTGGACGCGGGCCTTGGACCCGGCCGAGTTGTGGCCCATGCGCACCAGGCCGCGGTAACCCATGATGCCGCCGTCCTTGGAGATCGACTTGGCCAGGATGTTCGAGGTGGTGTTGGGGGCCAGGTGCACGACCTTGGCCCCGGTGTCCTTGTGCACGTTGCCGCCGGCCACGCCGACGTTGAGGTGGTCGGCGCGGGCGCCCTCGCCGAGCAGGAACGAGCCCGGGTAGAGCATCACGTACTTGGCGCCCATGGACCCGCCGACCCACTCGACCGTGCCGTTCGCCTGCACGACGGCGCGCTTGGTGTTCAGGTTGTAGACGTCCTTGGACCAGTTCTGGACCGTGGTGTAACGCGCCTTGGCGCCCTCGTGCACGAAGATCTCGACGACGGCCGAGTGCATCGAGTTGACGCTGTAGGTCTGGGCCGTGCAGCCTTCTATGTAATTAACTTCCGAGCCCTCGTCGGCGACGATCAGGGTGTGCTCGAACGTGCCCTCGCCGGCGCCCTCCATGCGGAAGTAGGCCTGCAGCGGGAGGTCGACCTTGACGCCCTTGGGCACGTACACGAACGAGCCGCCCGACCACACCGCGCCGTGCAGGGCGGAGAACTTGTTGTCCTGGGGCGGTACGCACTTGTTCATGAAGTAGCGCTGGACGAGCTCGGGGTACTTCGTGACGGCGGTGTCCATCGAGCAGAACAGGATCCCCTGCTTGGCGTACTCCTCCTTGAGCCCCTCGTACACGGGCTCCTGGCGCCACACCCCGACCACGCCGGCCAGGTGCTCGCGCTCGGCCTGCGGAATGCCGAGGCTCTCATAGGTCTCCTTCATCTCCTGCGGAACCTCGTCCCAGGAGTTGTAGCGCCCGGCGGTGGGGGGGCTGTAGAGGACGAGATCGTCGAAGTTCAGCTTGCTCAGGTCCACGCCCCAGGTGGGGATCGGCTTGCGCTGGAAGATCTCGAAGGACTTGCGCCGCTTCTCGCGCATCCAGTCGGGCTCGCCCTTGACCCGGGAGAGCTCCTCGATCACCTCGACCGATATGCCCGTGCGCGCACGCAGCTGCCCCTGCTCGTCCTCGACGATGGTGCTGGGCCGCGTTATGCGGGGCGGACCGTTGGTCTGTTCGGGTGGTGCGATCGTGCGATCGGCGGTGGCCATTCGGGCTCCTGGGTCGATCGAGGGTAAATCCTGTGCTCTCCGGTAGGAATTGTACCGATCCTATCTGCCGGACCCGCGCAGGCTTCTGCTTCACGTCGAGATGACACGCGCTCCCGGGGCGACCGGATACGGTTCGCGCCGTGAATTCCCGGCTCCCCCGCCTGCTGTCCAGGCGCCTGCGCCTGGCCATCGTGCTCGTGGCGGCGATCACGAGCTCCGCCCTGGCCGCCACCCCCGCCCTGGCGCTGCCCCCGATCCGGCACGTGTTCATCATCGTGCTCGAGAACCGCAACTTCGACACTTCGTTCGGCCCGGGGTCGCCCGCTCCCTACCTGGCCCGCACCCTGCCCTCCCAGGGACAGCTGCTCCCCCAGTACTACGGGATCGGGCACGAGAGCATGGACAACTACGACGCCATGATCAGCGGGCAGGGGCCCAATCCCGATACCCAGGCCGACTGCCAGTTCTACAGCGATGTCGCGCCGGGCACGATCGGCGCCGACGGGCAGGCGGCGGGAGCGGGCTGCGTGTACCCGGCGCCGGTACTCACGGTGGCCAACCAGCTCGAGGCGCGGGGGCTGACCTGGCGCGCCTACATGGAGGACATGGGCAACTCCACGACGGAGCCCAAGGTCTGCCGCCATCCAGCGCTCAACAGCCAGGACGACACGCAGAGCGCCCACCTCGGCGACCAGTACGCGGCCCGCCACGACCCGTTCGTCTACTTCCACTCGATCATCGACAACACCGCCGGCTGCGACGCCAACGTCGTCCCGCTCGACCGGCTGGCCTCGGACCTGCGCTCGGAGCAGAGCACTCCGAACTACGTCTTCATCACCCCGAACCTCTGCCACGACGGCCACGACAGCCCCTGCGTCGACGGCCAGCCCGGCGGGCTGGTCAGCGCCGATGCGTTCCTGCGCCAGTGGGTGCCCGAGATCCTCCAGTCCGCCGCCTATCAGGACGGGGGCCTGCTGGCGGTCATCTTCGACGAGTCGGCCAGCGGCGCCGAGGCGTGCTGCAACGAGCAGGCGGCCAACACCCCCAACGCCGGCGGGCCCACCCAGGGACCCGGCGGTGGGCGGGTGGGGGCGGTGCTGCTGTCCTCCTACATCCAGCCGGGCTCGGTCAACACCACCCCCTACAACCATTACTCGCTGCTGCGCTCGGTCGAGGACCTGTTCGGGCTGTCCCACCTCGGCTACGCGGGGAAGTCCGATCTGAAGGGGTTCGGCGGCGACGTGTTCAACGCCACCCCGAGCGCGGGCGGCCCGACCCCGACCCCCGCTCCCCCATCGGGGCCGGTTTCGTGTCAGAGCACCCGCGTGAGACGGGGCGCCCGTGGGCGGCTGGCTCCAGGGACGCTGATCGGGAGCTCCCGGCTCGCGCGCAGCGGGAACGGGACGCTCCTACTCCAGGTGACCATGTCGCACGCGGCCACGCTACGCATCCGGGTGAGCGGGCTGGCCCACACCCGGCCCATCCGCCGGCGCGTGCGGGCCTGTCACACCTACAACATCAAGCTCCCGGCCGGCACCCGGCGGGTGACACTTGTGGCTGCGTTTCACCGCGCCCGCGAGACGCGGAGCGTCAGCGGCTGATCCGCAGCGTCAGCGGCTGATCCGCAGCGTCACCGGCGTCGCGGCTGATCGGCAGCGCGGTTGACGGTTGATCAAGAGCGTCTTTGGCCAGGGGCGCTACTGATCGCCCCCGGCGCGCTGGGCCGGGGGCGACCGTCACACTCGCGGAGATGTCCGCGCTAGTTGATGTTGATGAAGAAATCCTTGTTGGACAGCGTGCCGGGCGTGCTCTCGGTCTTGACCTCGATGTCCTCGGTCGAGTTGGTGCAGTCCGGCGGTTGGGTGGGGAGCACCGTGACCGCTACCTGCGCGATGGCGCTGGTTCCGGCGTTGAGGTCCGGCGTGACCACCGCGTTGTGCGGCTGGAACTGCAGGTTGCCGAAGCAGAAGATGCCGGTGCCGTTCATCCTCAGGTTGGGCGTTGAACCGGTGGTGGTACAGCCGCCGACGTTGAAGCAATTGCTGTCGAAGCTACCGCCCACCACGTGGGCGTAGGCCAGCGCCGTGCCCGGTGCGCCGGGGACGCCGCCTGGTCCTGGAGGGCCGGGTGGCCCTGTGGTGCCCGCGGCCCCGGCCGGACCCTGGAGGCCCTGCTTTCCTTGCGGACCCTGCTTACCGCGTGGCCCGCGCTTCTTCTTACTCGCGTTCCCGTTCGGCCCGGCGGCCTTCGCCGCGTGCGGACCGGACGATCCACCACCGCTGCTCGCCAGAGAACTACCGCCGGTTGCCACCAGAAGGGCAAGCAGAGCAACAATGAGGGCAGGTGAGGGCCGTCGCCGCTTGAGCGCGTCGCGGATACGACTCATGACTTCCTCCTCCCACAGATCGGGGTTTGCTGTCGGTGGAGGGATGCGGCGAGTCTGATCCCCAGGCCGATCGTCTCCGCCAGGGCAGACTCTTGCGAATCCGCCCCCCACAATGCAAGCGATTGGACCCTTGAGTTGGGTTGACCGTCCCAACTGACGGTCGAAGGTCGCGCTAGGACAAGCAGTTAGTCCGCGCCGCTCGGCCAGCTCCCGTCGCCGGTGATCGCCGCGCGCATGACCTTGAGGTTGAGCAGGGCGCACTTGCGCCGCGCGGCCGAGATGGGGATTCCGAGGAGGTCGATCATCCACTCACCGTCCAGGTCGGCCACCTCCTCCACCGGCATGCCGATCAGCTGTTCGGAGGCAATCGAGGCGGCGGCTTGGGAGATGGCGCAGCCGTGTCCGTGGAAGCGCAGGTCGGCGATCCGGTCGCCATCGACGCGGATGTGCACCCCCATCTCGTCACCGCACAGCGGGTTGTACTCGTGCGCCTCGAGGTCGTGCGGCTCGAGCTCGCCGAAGTTGCGCGGGCGCTTGTAGTGCTCGAGGATGTAGTCGCGGTAGAGGTCGTCCATCGGCCCGTCTACAGCGAGAACACCTCGCGCGCCCGGCGCAGAGCCGCTACCAGCGCGTCCACGTCGGAGGAGACGTTGTACGGGCCGAAGCTGGCCCGGGCGGTCGCGGGTACACCGAGCCGCTTCATGAGGGGCTGGGCGCAGTGGTGTCCCGCGCGGATGCACACGTTGTCGCGGTTGAGCAGCTCGGCGACGTCGTGGGGGTGCATGCCCTCGACCTCGAACGAGATCACGCCTCCGCGCTGGTCGGCTGACGGCGGCCCTATTACCCGGACTCCGGGGATCTCGGCCAGCCGCTCGAGGGCGTATATGACGAGCTCGCGCTCGTGGGCCCGCACCCGCTCCATCCCGAGGTTCCCCAGATAGTCCAGCGCGGCGCCCAGTCCGATCGCCTCGGCGATCATCGAAGTACCGGCCTCGAACTTCCACGGCAGGTCGTTCCACGTGGAGCTCTCGAACTCGACGGTGCGGATCATGTCCCCGCCGCCCAGGAAGGGAGGCATGCGGTCAAGCGTCTCCTCGTGGCCGTGCAGGACGCCGACCCCCGTCGGCCCGAGCGCCTTGTGACCGGTCCACACGTAGAAGTCGGCGCCCACCATGGCCACGTCCACCGGCATCTGGGGAACGGCCTGCGATCCGTCGACGAGCGAGAGCGCCCCCGCCGCGCGTGCCCGGGCGGTCATCTCGGCCACCGGGTTGATCGTCCCCAGGACGTTGGAGATGTGCGCAAAGGCCACCAGCTTTACGTCGCCACGCGCCAGCTCGCGGTCGAGCTCCTCCAGCGAAAGCTCGCCGTCGTCAGAGACGCCCAGGTAGCGCAGCTGCGCGTCGCGCTCGGCGCACAGCAGCTGCCAGGGGACGATGTTGGAGTGGTGCTCCATCTCCGTGATCAGGACTGCGTCGCCGGGGCCTACGTTCTGGCGTCCCCAGGCGTAGGCGACCAGATTGATCGCCTCGGTCGCGTTGCGCGTGAAGATCGTCGTAGGGGTTTCGGCGCCGCAGAACGCGGCCACTCGCTCGCGAGCCTGCTCGAACATGTCGGTGGCTTCCTGCGCGAGCGTGTAGACCCCCCGATGGATGTTGGAGTTGTGAAGCCGGTAGTACGCGTCCATGGACTCGATCACGGACGCCGGCTTCTGAGACGTCGCGGCCGAGTCCAGGTACACGATCGGCCGGCCGCCGATCAGACGCGACAGGATCGGAAAGTCGGCGCGGATGTCGAGCGCCACGTCCGAGCCAGCCTCCGTCAGAGACCGCGTGCCGGCCGGGGTGCGCAAACGCCCTTTGAGCGGGAGCGCAGCGGCCTGGATCCTGGTGGTGGGGGGCATGGCGCGATTCCGATTCCTCAGCGCGTGCGGGCGTAGGCCTCGATGTCTGCCTCGGCCGCCGCCAGCTTCTCGGCGATCCGCCCGCGGATGACCTGCTCGAGCCGGTCGTCCTCGAGCTGGACGATCAGCGGCTCGAAGAACCCTTCGACGATCACCCGGACCGCGTCGGGACGCGTGAGGCCCCGACTGCCCATGTAGAAGATGGCGTTCTCATCGAGCTCGCCCACTGTCCCCCCGTGGGACGCCGAGACGTCGTTCGCGCTCACCAGCACGGAGGGGATCGCGTCCACCTTGGCGTCGGGCGAAAGCATCATCGTGTGGATCTGAAGATAGGTATGACTCTGCTGGGCGCCCGGCTGGATCTGGATCAGGCCCTCGAAGCTGGCCCGGCTGCGGCCCGTGGCCGCGCCGCGCCAGTGCACGTCGCCCCCCGACGGTCCGGTCTCGTGCAGATCGACGCCGAATACGTCGAGATGCTCGTCCTCCTCGGTGAAGAACAGGCCACGGAAGGCCATGTCGCCACCGGGCTCGGCCACGACCAGCTCGAGGTGCTGGCGGGTCAGGTGGCCACCCAGCAGGGCGGGAAGCCAGTGGCAGTAGGCGTCCCGGCCGACGATCACCACCGAGCTGGAGACGTCGTACACGTCGCCGGCGCCCCAGTCCTGAAGGTGGGCCAATCGGCAGCGCGCGCCGTCCTCGAGGTAGAGCTCAAACCCACCCGCGTGGAGCGCCTGGCCCTCGAAGTCAGAAGCCAAGTCGTATTCGCGCAGGCGAAACTCGGATCCCGCCCCGCCGATGGCCAGCGTGTGCGCGTACTGCGCCGTGCCCGGCTCGTCGATCGCGTAGGCGACCTGAAGCGGATCCGAAATGGTCACGCCGGGAGGGACGTACAGGAATGCTCCGCCACTCCACAAGGCCGCCCGGGCCGCCTCGAGCTTGTGACGGTCGTAGGTGAGCCGACGCAGGTAATAGCGCTCGAAGAGCTCGGGATGCTCGCGAGCAGCCTGCTCGAGCGAGCACAGAACGACGCCGCGCTGCGCCAGCTCGGGCGCGAGCTGGCAATGGACGACCGTGGCCCCGCGCTGGACGAGCAGCCCGGCTAGGCGCTGTTCGCCGACGGCGTCGGCCACCACGGGCGGAATCCCGGCGTCGGCAGGAGCGTGGCGGACGGTGAGCGCATCGAGGTCGAGGTCACGCAGAGTGGTCGTCCAGAAGCCCGAGCGTCGCCACACCGGCAGCTCGGAGGACTCGAAGACGGACAGGGCGGCCTGCCGGAGCTCCTCGAGGCTGCGCCCATCCGCACCGCCGGCCCCGGCCAGGGCGTGGTTGAGGGTGGCCGGACGACTGGTGCCCGGCTTGCCGCCGGGCACCGACCCGGAAGTGCGCCGCTCGGAGCCGATGCGGTCAGGCACGGGCGCCGACCTCCTGGCGGATGAGGTCGTATCCCTCGCGCTCGAGCCGTTCGACGAGCTCGACTCCGCCCTCGAGCACGATGCGTCCATCCAGCATGACGTGGACGAACTCGGGCCGCACGTAGTGGAGGATTCGCTGATAGTGGGTGATGATCAGCGCACCGAGTCCGAGCTCGTCGTGCAGCCTGTTCACGCCCTCGGCAACCGTGCGCAGGGCGTCGATGTCCAACCCCGAGTCGGTTTCGTCCAGCACCGCAACATCTGGTTGGAGCACGGCCATCTGCAGGACCTCGGCGCGCTTCTTCTCCCCGCCGGAGAAGCCCTCGTTCAGATGACGTGACGTGAATGCCCGGTCGACGTCGAGCACCTCGACGGCGTGGCTCAAGCGGTCGCGGAACTCCTTCATGCCGATCGGGTCCTCGCGCTTGGCGTTGATCGCCATGCGCAGGAAGTTGGCCACCGACACTCCCGGGATGGCAACCGGATATTGGAACGCGAGGAACAGACCGGTTTGGGCCCGCTCGTGCGGCTCGGCCGCGGTGATGTCCTGACCCCGGAAGCTGATGGTCCCTTCGGTCACCTCGTAGGCCGGGTGACCCATGATCGTGTTGGCCAGCGTCGACTTGCCCGAGCCGTTGGGCCCCATGAGGGCGTGGATCTCGCCCTGGTTGACACTCAGGTCGACTCCCCGCAGGATCTCGCGGTCCTCGGTACGGACGTGGAGGTTGCGAATCTCGAGATCGGCCATCGCGGCTCCTGACTCGGGTTGATCGGGAAAACGGCGCCTAGGCGGCGACCGGCTTGGACGGGGCCGCCAGCTTGGACGGGGCCGCCGGCTTGGACGGGGCGGCCGGCTTCGACGAGGCGGCCGGCTTCGACGGCGAGCCCGGCTTGGACTCGGTGGGGAGGAGGTCCGAGAGCTTGGTGTCCTGAAGCGTGCGCACGATCGAGTAGCGCACTCGAGTCCACAACAGCTTGGTCGGGCAGACGTGGTGGGGGTCGGCCTCGCGGGCGCACACCAGGCTTCCGTCGGCGGCCTCGGAGATGCATTCGATCGGCGCGATCGAGCCCTCGAGCGCCTGCACGATCTCGGCCATGCTGATCTCCCGCGCCGAACGCGCCAGTAGATATCCGCCGCGGGCACCACGTCGGCTCTCGACCAGCCCGGCCTTGCGCAGCCGAGCCACCAGGTGCTCGAGGTAAGCCAGGGGCAGCTGATCGTGCTCGGCGATCTCGGCCAGGGGAACCGGCTGGTCGGCCCGCCGGCGCGCGAGCTCGACCATCACGCGCACGCCGTATTCCGCCTTGGTTGAGAACATCATCGTCTCAAAAACCTACCTCGAAGGTAGGGTATCAGCGGTTCGGTTCGGTTCGGCGCCGGGGGCGGCTCGAACGGCGCCGGAGGGTGCCTATCGGCGGGTTCGGGCGGGGCGGCGGCCTACGCGGGTGGCGGCGGGGTCTTGTCTCCGGGCTGGCCCGTGTAGTGGGGCGGGTGATGGTGGACCAGCCCGGGGTGAGCCCGGAACTGAGCCTGCTGGACGCCGTGGTGGATGGTCTGAGCCCGTTGGGCCTGGCGCAGGAAGGTGGCCGCTCGAGAGCCCGAGTCGCCGTAGCTCGAGATCGCCGTCTGAGCCAGCGCCACCGCCGCCCGGGGATGCCCGTCCGCCAGCTTCTGGCGGGCCCTGGCCAGGAGGGTGGCGGAGGCGGCCCGCCGTACCTGAGCGAGGCGGGCGGGCGCGTCACGATAGTTGCCGAGCGAGCGGAAATCCTGGATCGCGATGTCGAAATCCGATTTGTGGAACGCGCTGTCGCCCGCCGCGTAGATGTGCGCTAGCTGCGCAGCGCGATCGACGCCACCCCCGCACCCCGCACAGGCGAGGGCCGGGAGCGCGATGAGGGTCATGATCCACGGGGTCAGCGGGCGCCGGCGGCGCTCACGCTCGTCGAAGCGGCGCGCAGGCTCCGAGTGGAGTCTCATCGCCGGAGCAGCTTTCCTTCGACGTGCCGGCGCGGCGGCTTGCCGGCGCCGTCGCGGTGGTTCTCGCCCAGGACGCGTGTCCAGGCGCGCAGGTTGGCTTCGCCGCGCAGCTCGATCGCCATGAGCCGCAAGAGGGAGTTCAACCGCGGGAGGTTGCGCATCAGGCGCTGGCGGCCACCGAGACGGCGCTGGACGGTCTGAAGCACCTCTTCGGCCGGACGCGTATCGCGCGGCCAGTGCTCTGAATGTGTGAGCAGCTCGATCGCCTCGGCGTGGCGGTCGATCCATCGTCGGGTGGCCGCGATTCCCACTCGGGTGCGCTCGGGCGCGGACCCCGCCGCGCGCTCATAGCGGTCGAAGGCGTCGAGGAAGCGCTGCCAGCGATCCGCGTCGGAGACCAGATCGTTGCCGGACTCGCGCAGCAGCTGGAAGATCCACCGGCGCCGGTTGTAGAGATCGGCACGCCTGAGGTGCCGGCGCAGGGTGGCCAGAAGCTGAGGGCTGGCCAGGTACACGCGCGCGCCTGGAAAGCACCCGGAGGCAGCGCTGGCGAGCGCCCAAGCGTCGTCGCACACGACGATCTCCGGTTGACCGGCGAGTCCAGTGAAGAACTCGCGCGCGGCGAATTCGTCGCGCTTGGGGAAGGCGGCCAACGACCACACCTGCCCCTGCTCAGATCCCGGACCGAAGCCGACGGCGGCGAAGATCGAGTAGTAGTGCCGGCCGCCCAGCGCAACGCCTCTGGACCAGTACGGGACCGGAGTCGCGACGGTCCCGGGCCCGTTCTTCAGGTGTACGTCCGAGGAGGCGACGAGGATCGAGTGCGGCCAGCGGGTGGGGAGGTATCGGTGCGCCAGCATGTCCGCATACTGCGCCACCCAGTCGCGGCCGAGTCGTCCGTCGCTGGAGATCTCCTTCCCGCTCGGCGCGCGCCTCTCGCGCCGCTCGAACACCGCCGCTCGAAGCGCAATCGACGCTGCCCGCATCGACATCCCCCCCTGGGCGACGGCGATCAGGAGTTGCGCTTTCTCAGCCAGGAGGAACTTGTGGTGGTCGCCGAGGAGGAAGCCATCTTCAGAGGCCGGCTCTTGGTGGCCGCCGTGCGATAGTGCCTCCGACCCGTCCCAGGCCGCCTCCATGAGGTCGTGGCTCAGGTAATGGGGCGGGTCTCCGTTTCCGGGCACGCACTCCCAGCGCGTGAACTCCTTGTGCTTGCCGTAATAGCCGTCCCGTCGCACACGCCCGAGGGGATGCTCGCGGCATCGCGGGCGGGGCGGCTGGGCACCTCCTCCCAAGCCGGACGCCACGGGCCGGAGCCTATACGGGAGTGGCCGGGGAAATCAACCCCAATTTCCGGGCTATGTATGCGGAAGCATTCATTTCTCTCAGCGCACTTTTATTTCGCCGTCATTCGCCCCGCCTCCACACTCAGGTCCCAACTGGGCTGGCGCGTCTCCCACTCGCTGGAAAAGGGAAGCCGATTCACAGTTATGACTCGCTACGTGGTCCGTCCACACGCAAGTCCCAACCAGTCCACACGGAAGTCCCAAGAGCACGACTTTTCTTCTCACATTCGGTGTGCGGAGCCTTGACAGCGTGCCGGACGCGAAGGGAGAATCGCTAGCGAAACCGCGCTGAGTGTGCCCGCTGCGTGCACCCGGGGAGGTCTGTCGTGCGCTGGACTCGTCGTCGGTTGGCCGCCATCTCCGCTCTTGCGGTCGTGGGCGCGCTTCTGGTAGTTGAAATCGGCGCGAGCGGCGCGGCCAGCGGTCAGCGCGCCAGTCAGGCCAGGCGCCCCCGCGTTCTCTCTTGCCCCCATACCGGGACGGGCAAGCGCGACGTCGCGCTGTGCAAGAAGGGGCGGGGACGCACCGGTCCCAGTGGTCCAGCTGGTCCCCCGGGGCCCACCGGACCGGGTGGCCCGAGCCCGGCCGCCTCGGCGGACATCGTGATCCCGCGCACCGCGATCCCGTTCACCACCAACTTCATGTCAGACGGCGGCAACGTGCAGAACCTGGCCAAGGTCGGCCCGATTCACATCGACGCGCTGTGCCGAAGGACGTTCGCCCCCGGAACGGGCGGCGGGGAGAGGCAGGGGAGCGGGCAGAAGAACACAACCCGTTATCCCGACCCCCGGCTGCCCGCCAACGGTGGTGAAAGCGAGGCCCAGATTCTAGTCTGGACCGAGACGGGCAGCGTGAGCTTCAAGGGCCAGGTGGGACCGCGCTCGAACATCCCGGCCGGACCCCCCGACTACACCGCCGAAACGACGGTAAACGTCGGTCCCGGGCTCGTCCCGAACAAAAAAAACGCGATGACCATGAAGAGCCCCAACACGGACAACCCGGTCTCCGACCCGGTGGCGGGCGAGGGCGACCACCTGTTCGTGGCTGCCAGCAATGAGACCGTCGACGAGAACCGCGCCACCGATCCAGCCGCGGACAATCCCTCCAACCCGAGCGTGCGGAAGCTGACGGAATATCCGGCGTTCAACTTCGCCACCGGCATCATCGCCACCAGCGACGGCCACATGGTCAAGGCCGACCTGATGGGCGGCTTCGACGTCCTTGGCGTCTACGGCGAATGCGTATTCGCCGGGGTGGTGAGCCAGCTGACATGATCGGTCCAGCTGACCCGAAGGGATCTGTGTAGTGCGCCGGCCGCCCCGTCGGTATGCGTGGGCCGCGATCTTGTCGCTGTTGACGGCCGGCGCGCTCATGTCCAGCGATCTGGCCGGCGCCGGTCCGCCCTCGAGCCAGCGTCTCGCCGGCGGTCGTCAGGCGGCAGCCACGAGCCAGTCAGCCGGGACAGCCAAGAAGAAGCCCAACGAGCGGTTCATCTGCCAGCGCCGGCGCGCACGGGCGGGTGCGGTGGCCTCCCGCCGGCCGCGCGAGACCGTCCTCTGTAAGCCCGGGCCGGCCGGACCGCCCGGACCGCCCGGGCCCGCCGGCGCACCGGGACCGGCCGGCAGCGCGCAGCGGATCATCATCCCCCGCACGGTGATCCCGTTCACCACCAACTTCATGTCCGACGGCGGCAACGTACAGAACCTGGTCAAGGTCGGCCCGATCCACATCGACGGCCTGTGCCGGCGGACGTTCACCCCGGGGACTGGGGGTGGGGCTAACAAGAACGGGCCGACTCACCCCGACCCCCGCCTACCCACCAGGGGCGGCGAGAGCGAGGCCCAGATAATGGTGTGGACCGAGACGGGCAGCCTCACATTCCAGGGGCAGGTCGGTCCGCGCAAGAACGTCCCGCCCGGGCCACCGGACTACACCCTTGAGAACAACGCCCAGCAGAAGCAGTCACCCGGCGGCTCGAGCACCAAGGTAAAGCCGGACCAGCCCGCCCCGGACCCGGTGGCGGGGGAGGGCGACCACCTGTTCCTGGCTGCCTCGAACGAGAACGCCGATGAGACCCGAGCTACGGATCCGGCCGCCGACAATCCGGCGAATCCGAACGTGCGCAAGCTGACCGAGTATCCGGCGTTCCAATTCGCCGGCGGCCTCATCGGGACCAGCACAGGGCACGCCGTGCTGGCGGACATGGTGGGGGGCATGGACGTGCTGGGCGCCTACGGCGAATGCGTCTTCGGCGGAGTGGTCCGCACCCTGAGCTAATGGCGGCGGAGGTTTGTGATGCCCTGGTCGCATAGCCGGTCGCTCGCCACGTCGGTGCCGGTCGTCGCAGGCGTGCTGCTGGCGGCCGGTCTGGCGAGTGGAGGCGTTGCGACCGGAGCCCGGACCGTGGCGGCCCGGCGTCCGGCGTTCATCTGCCGCCACGCGCCCAACCCCAACCGCAGCCGCAGGGAGAGGCGCGAGAAGCTCGTGTGCAAGACCGGTCCGGCCGGCCCCACCGGGGCGCAGGGGCCGCCGGGGCCCGTTGGTGCCGCGGGACCCGCCGCTGGCCCGGGCGAGACCATCATTCCGCGTACCGTCATCCCGTTCACGACGAACTTCATGACCGACGGCGGCAACGTTCAGAACCTGGCCAAGATCGGGCCGATCCACATCGACGGGCTGTGCCGGCGCACGTTCTTCCCCGGCACCGGAGGAGGCAATTCGAATCCGACTTACCCCGACCCTCGCCTGCCCACCAAGGGCGGCGAGAGCGAGGCGCAGATCCTCGTGTGGAGCGAGACCGGGAGCACGAGCTTCAAGGGCATGGCGGGACCGCGAGACAACATCCCCGCCGGACCCCCCGCCTTCACGACCGAGTTCTACTCGTCGGGTCAGCCGAATAACGGCAGTGTCACGGGGGGGACCGACAGGCCGGTCAACGATCCCGTGGCGGGTGAGGGCGACCACCTGTTCCTAGCCGCGAGCAACGAGCACCCCGACGAGGACCGCGCGACCGATCCGGCGTCGAACTCCCCGGGCCAGGACATCTTCGGCGGCCGGGTGATCGGGCTGAGCGAATATCCGGGCTTCCACTACGCCAGCGGTCCAATCACCACCAGCGAGGGCCACATCCTCCTCGCGCGCGTATTTGCCGGCTTTGATGTGCTCGGCGTCTACGGCGAGTGCGTGTACGGCGGCGTCATTAGATCGATCGCCTAGCGCTCGGTTCCTCGCCCCGCTCGGGAGGGAGGGAGTTTCACGAGTTTCACCGCGTCAGCGGAGGACCCTACCGCGTCAGCGCCAGCAGCCCCAGCGACAGCCCCAGCGCCGGGAGCGTCACCGTCATCCCGATGGTCACGAACTGGAGCAGGGAGATCTCGACGTTCAGGCGCCGCAGCGAGGAGAACCACAGCAGTCCGGCCAGCGAGCCCATGGGCAGCAGGCGCGGGCCCAGGTCGCCCCCGATGAGCGCGGCCAGGAACTGGTGCTGGCTCACCCCGTGATAGCCGCGCAGGGCGAGCAGGTTGGTGAGCGCCATCGAGTGGTTGTTCATCAGCCCCGAGCCCAGCGCCGAGACTCCGCCGATCACCCAGTCGCCGGTGTGGCGGTAGAGGTCGGTGAGCTGTCCCACGAGGCCGACGTTGCGCAGACCGATGGCCAGCACGAAGACGCCGAACAGGAACAGCAGGATCTCCCAGGCCACCCCCTGCGTCAGCACCTCGCGAGGTGACCCGCGGCCGTGGACGCGGCAGAGCAGGAGCGCGGCCAGGGCGCCGCTCCCCGCGACCGTCCACACCGAGCCGCCCGCGTAGGACACGACGGGGTAGGCGCCTAGCACGACCAGGACCAGGGCCAGGCCCTGCCACTCGGCACGCGCCCAGGGCGGTGGCGGGTCGGGGCGCCGGGCCCGCTCGCCGATGGCCGCGGCCAGCTCGACGCGAAACAGCCGGCGCAGGATGAGCCCGGTGAGCAGCCAGCCCGCGATCGAGATCGGAAGCATGCGCAACGCGTAGGCGTTGAAGTCAAGCCCCGCGTAGTCGGCCACGATCAGGTTCATGGGGTTGGCGGTGACAAGCGGCGCCACCCCCGCCGCCATGAACACCGCGAATGAGAACGGCACCACCAGCTTGGGCCGGCGGGGATAGAGGGAACGGATCCCCAGCACGACCAGCGGGGTGACCAGCAGCACGGCGGAGTCGTTGTTGAGCACGGCGGCGGTGCCGGCACTGAGCGCAAAGACGAGCAGGAACAGCCGGGTCGGCGACCCCTGGGCGTGGGGGAATATCGCCGCCGACACGCGGTTGATCACCCCAAGGCGCAGCGCACAGGCGGCGATGACCATGATCGAGGTGATGGCCAGCAGCGGGCGCCACAGCACTTGCGCCGCCGTGTTGGCGTCGCGCGGGTGGACGATGCCCAGCAAGGCCATCACCGCGACGCCGGTGAGCGCGGCGAGAGCGGGGCCGACGCGATAGCCGTTGCGCAGTCGGGGGCGCCAGACGACGAGCCCGACGGTCAGGCCCAGCGAGGAGAACGCGACCCCTTCACGCATCGGCGCCACCGGAGCGACTTGGCGCCTGCCGTTGCATCTCCGTAACGAGCCGGGCCCGGTCCCTCGCGCCCGCTACCCGTGGGCGTTGCTCGGGCGGCTGTCGTGCGCGTAGGAGTTGTTGAACTGGTCGATCACCTGGCCGTTTTGGCAGCCCGGGTACTGCTTTGCGCTGCGGCAGTGGATTTTCCGGAACTGCGGCTCGCCCCCGAGCTCGGGACCGGGCCGGATCGGGAACTGCGGGTTCGGGTGCAGGGCCTGCCGGAGCGCCGTGGGCAGGTCCTGTCCCATGGTCGCCTGGCCGCGGTAGACGACCAGGACCCGCTTGAGGCGTGGCAGCGGGTTCTGCAGCGACTTGATGAACAGCGGCTCGACGTAGATGAGCTCGCCGTAGGCGATCAGGGGCATGATGTGCCCACGCACCAGCTGCAGGCCCTGGCGGTTGAAGAAGCCCAGCTGCTGGGCAACGAACGGATCCTGGTCGATGGCCGCGTCGGCCTGCTGGGGCCCCTCGAAGAACGTGCCCTTGGGCACCACCTGGTAGGACATGCGGCCGTAGTCCTTGCCGTCCATGTAGACGGTGCCGATCGCGCGCAGGTTGTTCGCGTTCTCGGGCGTGAAGATCATCGACATGGCGAACTGGGTGGGAGTGCTGGCGGGCGGAAGGCCGCTGTCGCCCGGCTTGGCCATCCAGTAGTAGGGCTCGATCGAGAACGTGATCTTCTTGCCCTCGGCCAGCATCGGGCCGAAGACCTGGTCGCCGTCGTCGAAGTGGTCCTCCTGGCTGAAGTACGTGAGCGGATCCTTGACGTGCGTGTAGATCCACTCGTCGTCCATCTGGATGTGCGCGAGCTGGGTCGGGTACTGCACCTGCGCGGCCAGCCGCGGCGGCATCGCCGACTTGGGCTGGAACAGCCCGGGGTAGATCTTGGCGTAGGTGTTGATGATCGGCTCGTTGGCCCATTTGTAGAGGTGAACCTGGCCGGTGTAGGCGTCCATCGTCGCCTTCACCGAGTCGCGCACGTAGTTGATCATCCGCGTGGAGCGAACGAACGGAGTGCGGCGGTCCGACTTGTCGCCGATCTCGTTGATGTGGCTGTAGGGGAAGCGGTTCGAGGTGGTCATGCCGTTGACCATCCAGTTGATGTGGTTCCCGTCGGTGACCGCGAACGGACGGGTGTCGTCGTACAGGTAGGGCGCGATCGCCTTGACGCGCTCGATCGGCTGGCGCACGTAGTGCGCGCGGGTGTTGGAGTCGAACATGTGCGAGAACAGCACCTCGAGCAGCTGACCGCTGGTGTAGCCGAACACGAGCCGCTTGAGCGGCGAGTCGAGCTTGACTCCGGAGTTGACGTTGGTCGGGTAGGTGTCCTGGGCGCGCCCCTGGGCGGTGGCGTAGTCGTTGGACTTCAGACCGCGGAGGTTGGTGAACGCCATGCGCTTCTCGCCCTCGCCGTAGTAGACCTCGGGCTGCTTGACCGAGAGCTCGGGATGGGTCACCTGGGTGGGGATGCCCGAGCTCGCGTAAACGGGCTCTCCGTTGGGGGTGACGCTCTGGGCGTCGTTTGCCACCAGGCCATAGCCGTGCGTGTAAATGGCGTTGCGCTGTGCCCACGTGGAGGACCACTCGTCGCGCTGGAGCTGGTTGAGCTCGCGCACGCTGGAGGCGAAGATGCGCTCCTGCGGCGGCCCGCTGCCGACGGGTCGGACGAAGTAGCGGGTGGTGTCCATGTCCAGGAAGTCGTAGTAGGAGCGCAGCTTCTGCTGCTGCTGGTAGGTCGAGAGCGTGGGGCCGTAGACCATCGTCTCGACGTTGCCCTGG
>DASZHF010000081.1:0-4678 GCA_035938095.1 Solirubrobacteraceae bacterium | reverse complement strand
CCCTCGCGCTCGTAGAAACGGTGGGCGTCCTTGCGCGCCTCGGCGCTGTCTAACTTCAGGTGGGTCGCGCCGCGCCCTCCTCCCCACTCCCGCGCCGCGGCGAGCAGCCGCGCGCCAATGCCCCGGGATCGGCATTGGGGGTGCACGGCGAGGTCCTCGACCCAACAGCGCAGCCCGAAGCGCATGGACTCCGGCCCCAGGTAGACGGTGCACACGCCGACCAGCCCCCGCTCGCGGTCCTGGGCGACTAAGACCGCCGCGTCGCCATCGGCGATCGTTCGCGCCAGCGCGTCCCGGGCGCGGCCTCGCTCCCAGCCGGAGGGGCGAGTCCCCGGCGGCGAGAACAGCCATTCGTAGGCCTCGAGGATCTGGTCCTCTTCGCCCGAACGCGCAATCCTGATCTCAACCACGACGCCAGCGTAGTCGGCGCCCCGCCGGACCTCGGTCTGACGATGGTCTTATGTGCGGCTGCTTTCGTAGTAATTAATCATCGGCCCGGCCAACAGGATGCTCGCTTCAGTGCCCATGACCAGACGACGGCTGCTGGCGTTCGCCGGAGCGGGCACGCTGGGCTTTGGCGCCCTCGCGACGCGGTCGTTCGACCTGACCGACCTCGCGCTCCTGTTCGGGGCGTCGACCTACGTCCAGACGTTTCGCTCGCGACCGGACCTCAAGCCTCCCAAGGTGGCCGTGACTCAACGGGGAAACGGTGTCTCCCCCGGCCTGGTCTTTCTGTCTCCCTACAGCGGCCCCAACCAGGGGGGCGCGATGATCGTCGACAACCAGGGCGAGCTCGTGTGGTTTCACCCGCACCACCAGAAGCAGACCACGAACTTCCGCATCCAGGACTACCGCGGCAAGCCTGTGCTCACCTGGTGGGAAGGGATAATCACCAGCACGGGTCATGGAAAGGGCGACTACGTGCTGCTCGATGACTCCTATCGGGAGGTGGCTCGCGTCAAGGCGGGGCGCGGACTTCAGGGAGACCTGCACGAGTTCCTGCTCACCCCGCAGCAAACGGCGCTCGCCACCATGTACCGCAGCGTTCCGGCCGATCTCTCCGCAGCGGGCGGGTCGGGCCAGGACCACCTGCTCGACTCGATGTTCCAGGAGATCGATGTTCAGACCGGGCGGGTGCTGTTGGAGTGGCACAGCGTCGATCACGTCGCGGTCGAGGAGTCCTACGCCCAGTTCAAGAGCGGACCGTTTCCCTTCGACTACTTCCACATCAACTCGATCGACGTCGACCTCGACGGCAACCTGCTGGTCTCGGCCCGCAACACCCACGCCGTCTACAAGATCAACCGTCAGACGGGCGCGATCATGTGGCGGCTGGGGGGCAAGCGCAGCGACTTCTCGATGGGGCCCGGCGCCACGTTTGCCTGGCAGCACGATGCCCGACGCCATCCGGACGGCACCATCACGATCTTCGATGACGGGGCGCTGCCCGCAGTCGAGAAGGAGTCACGCGGACTGGTCCTGACCTTGGACGAGCAGCAGATGGTGGCCACACTGGCGCGCGAATATCAACACCCCACCGCCCTGCTGTCCGGGAGTCAGGGCAACCTGCAGGTGCTGCCGACGCAGAACGTCCTCGTGGGCTGGGGCGCCGAGCCCTACGTGTCGGAGTTCGACCAGGCCGGACGGCTGCTGTTCGACGCGCAGCTCCCCTCCAGCGAGCAGTCGTACCGCGCCTTCCGGTTTCCCTGGTCCGCGAGGCCCACCGAAGCGCCAGCCATGGCCGTGGACCGGCGCGGCGGGGATCGGGTGACGGTCTACGCGAGCTGGAACGGCGCCACCGAGGTGACGCGCTGGGTGGTGCTGGGCGGACGCACCCCGTCGGCGCTCAAGCCGCTGCGCTCGCGAGCGCGGGCGGGATTCGAAACCGCAATCGGGCTGCGTACCCGGCACCCTTATCTCGCCGTCCGCGCCATCGATTCCACCGGCGAGGCCCTGGGAGAGTCCCGGACGGCCCGGATCTGATCGCGGCGGCGAGCGCGACCGGGCGACCGGAACGGGCCGCGACCCGGCCGATGACCCGAGGAGCGACCGGGCCTACCCGACCACCGTAGGCCGGAGCGTCGCGCATCCGGCGGCGTGCAGCCTCTCGCTCAGCAGCGGCCACTGCTCCTCGCTCGGGAGCACGCCCACGATCGCTCCGCCCGAGCCGGTGGAGTTGGCCGACGCCCCCACCGAGCGCGCCACTCGGGCCAGGTCGGTGAGGCGCCGATCGACGGGCATCAGGCGGCGCCGGAGCTCGAGCGAACCATCGATGCAGCGGGCGAGCTCGGTCCGGTCGCCGGCCACGAGGGCGTCGCGCGCGCCCGTGGCTAGGCCGGCGAGCTCCGACAGCGCCGCCAGCACGTCCGGGTCGCCCGCGGCGTGGCGCTGGCGCAGCTCGGCGTGGACGACGCCCGACGGGGCGGCGGCCGCCGGGAGCCAGGCCAAGTAGAGCGCCGGCAGCCGGGCAGGGTCGAGCTCTTCGAAGGTGCCGGTGGGGCCGCAGTCCATGAACAACAGCCCCTCTCGGGCCTGGACGATCCGATCCTGAAGTCCCGCGGCGATCCCGCACTCCTCCACCTCCACGGCCAGGGCCACCCGAGCGAGGTCGTCGACCGCGAGCTCGACGTCGTGGGCGGCAGATAGAGCGCGTAGCGCGGCGATCACGATCGCGCTCGACCCGCCCAGCCCGACCTCGCGGGGGACGGTCGTGGTGACTCGCAGCTCGAGCGGCTCCTCATACCCGGACAACGCTCGGAATCGGCGCACGGCGCCCGCCAGCAGGATCTCGCCGCCTGGCCCGGGCGGGACCAGCCGGTCGCGCGAGGCCGACGTGACCTGGGCGCTCGCGGCGAAGTCACGCACTACGACGGCCAGCGTGCGACCTCCGTAGCCGTCGGAGGGGTTGCCGGCCAGGGCGGCACGAGCGAAGGCGCTGCCGCTGGCTAACCGCAGAGCCGCTCCCTGAGGGAGGGATCCTCGGCGAGCGCGAGCTCGACGAAGGCCTCGGTGTACGTGGACACCGTTCCGACGTCAAGGCGGTGCTCTCCATCGGGGAGCGGAACCGCGATCACGCGCTCACCAGCCTCCACCAGCCGGATCAGCGCATCGCTGAGCTGGAGCTCGCCGGAGAAGTTCGCCGGCAGGCCGCGCAGCGCCTCGAAGATGGGCGCCCCGAACACGTAGCGCGCCGCCACGGCGAGGTCGCCGGGTGCCCGGTCCGGGGCGGGCTTCTCGACGAGCTGCGTCACCCGTGGCCCGTCGGTGGCGACGACTCCGTAGAGACCAAGCCGGTCCTGCGGGACGCGCTCGACGGCGATCGCGGCCACCGCCTGCTCGTCCGCGACGAAGGCGCGCATCAGAGCCTGGACGGTGCGCGGCGAGCGGTAGACGCAGTCGCCGAGGGCCAGCACGAAGGGCTGCCCGGCGGCAAACGCCTCGGCCCGCAGGACCGCGTCACCCAGCCCGAGGGGCGAGGGCTGCGTAACGGCGAGCACGCTGGGGTCGTCGAACTGCTCCGCGACGCCCGTCGCGCCCGCGCTCGTCACCAGGCAGACCCGTTCGAGCCCGGCCTCTCGGAGCTCGTCGACCACTCGCACGACAACCGGCTTCCCGGCGAGGGGCAGCAGGGCCTTGGGGACCGTCCGCGTGAGCGGGAGCAGCCGGGTCCCGAGGCCGGCGACGGGGACGACGGCGCCCGCGAACCCGGTCGGGGCCGGTGGCGAGAAGGACGGCAAGGCCGGTGCCGGCGGCGAGGGTGTCCAGGGCCCGAGGTCCGCTACTGGCGGTGGCTGGCTCCGACAATTGCCTCGATCGCCTTGAAGGCCTCTTCGTCGTAGGGCCAGTGGCGCGAATGATCGCCGGCCTCCCAGGCCTCCCGCAACCCGGGAGCGGCCAGATCCCAGTCCGGGCGGATCTTGCGCGTGATCTCGCGCAGATCCTGGCGCAGCTCCTCGGTCGACGGGCGGCCCCAGAACCAGTAGCCGTTGTAGATCTTGTGAATCACCAGACCGGGGTCGAGGACGAAGGTGTGGGGCACCATCGGGTCGTGATGCGGGTCGGTGTATTCCTGGATGTCGAGGTCCTTCTGGACCTTGCGACCGGGGTCGCACAGGAAGGGCCATTGAGCGCCGACGGAGGCCCTGAACTCGTTCGCCTCGAGGATGTTGTCGGTGCTGATCGTGACGATCTTGGTGTAGGCGACCGCGATCTTGGGATAGAAAGCGGCGAGCTCGAGATGCTGCTGGTGGTCCTTGGGGCAGAAGTGCCCGCGCGAGAGGACGACGATCATCGGGTCCGAGCCCTGAATCTCGCTGAGCCGCCGCCGGGTCTTGGCGTGGTCGGTCAGCTCGTAGTCGGGGAACGGGCTTCCGGGAACGATGTCGGCTCGCATGGCAGCTCCCTTGGTCGCTGGGACGCCAAGTCTAAGGTCGGCTCGGCGCCCGCTCCGGTCAGCGCCCCAGGTGGACCTGTCTGGATTAGGCGGCCGGGCGACCGGCCGGAATCAGGCGGCGACGTCGAGACGCGACCGCGCCTCGTCGACGAGCGCGGCAACGGCCTCGGCCAGCTCGGCGCGCAGGTTCTCGTCGCTGAACCGGCCCTCGTCGTCGAAACGCTCCTCGGCATGTCCGACCGCCACCTCGGCGTCGGCCACCCGTGCCCCGGCGGCGCCCAGCAC
>DASZHF010000080.1:0-19709 GCA_035938095.1 Solirubrobacteraceae bacterium | reverse complement strand
GCGGCGACTTCAAGCCGCCGCCCGCCAAGGCCGGCGGCGAGATCATCGAGGACGAGGACACCGACGAGACGGTCGAGAAGATCATCGCCTGGCTCGAGGAAAGGAAGCTCATCTGATGCCCGGAATCCTCACCTACGCCCTCCACTACGAGGGCGCCTTCAACAAGAACTCGCTCGGCGCCGTCTCCGAGGGCGCCCGTCTGGCGGGCGAGCTGGGCACCGAGGCCCATGTGGTTGTGGTCGGCGGCGACGACCTGTCCGACGAGCTCTGTCAGAGCCTCGGTGGCTACGGCGCCACCAAGGTGTTTCGGGTCAAGGGCCCCGAGGGGCTGGCCCAGCCGGTGGTCGACGCGATGGCGCAGATCATGGAGCAGGAGGGCGACGACTACGCCCTCTTCGGCGGCGGGCTGCTGGGCTTCGAGATCGGCGCCGGGCTGGCCGCGCGCCTGCGCGCCGGTGTGACGATGGAGGTCACCGAGGTGCACGTCGAGGACGGCAAGCTGGTGGCCGAGCGCCCGATCCTCCAGGACAGCCAGATCTCATCCTCGCGCTACAAGAGCCGGGGGATCATCATCGGACGGCTCAACGCCTTCGAGACCAGGCAGTCCGACGGGGCCAGCGCCGCCGTGGAGGACGTCGAGGTCGAGTTCTCGCCCTGGTCCACCAAGGCCACGATGGTCCAGCGCGGCGAGCAGCGGGGCGCGGACGTCAACATCGAGGATGCCGACGTCCTGGTCGCCGGCGGCCGCGGCCTGGGCAAGCCCGAGGGCTTCCAGCTCGCCGAGGCCCTGGCCGAGGCCTTCGGCGGCGCGGTCGCCGCCACGCGCGCCGTGGTGGACGCCGGCTGGTACCCCTATGCCGCCCAGATCGGGCAGACGGGCAAGACCGTCTCGCCGAAGCTGTACCTGGCCGCCGGCATCTCGGGGGCGATCCAGCACAAGGTCGGGATGCAGGGATCGGAGAACATCGTGGCCATCAACAAGGACGCCAACGCTCCGATCTTCGAGTTCTCCGATCTGGGCATCGTGGGCGATCTGAACAAGATCCTGCCCAAGCTCACCGAGGCCGTGAAGGCCAAGAAAGCCGGCTGAGTCGTGGCCTCATCCGCGTCCCGCAACGGCGCGGTGGTGCCCGCCGCCTACCCGCCGCCGGTCGACCCGCGCCGGGAGTTCATCAAGCGCGAGCTCGACGGTGAGGACGACCGGATCGATGTCGGCGTGGCGATCGTCGGCGGAGGCCCGGCCGGGCTGGCGTGCGCCAGCCGCATCCTGCAGCTCCTGGAGGACGAGCCGGCGCTCGCCGAGCGTCTCGGGGAGGTCCCCGTGGCGGTCATCGAAAAGGGCAAGGCGTGCGGCGCGCACAACCTGTCCGGCGCCGTGCTGGTCCCGGGACCGCTGAGGGAGCTGTTTCCCGACGTCGACGAGTCCGACTGGCCCGTTCAGGCCAAGGTCGACAAGGAGACCGTCTACTGGATGCTGTCCCCCAAGCGCGCGCTGCCGCTCAAGCCGACGCCGCCGCCGTTTCGCAATCACGGCAACTACGTGGTCTCGATCGCCGAGCTGTCGCGCTGGCTGGCGGCCAAGGCCGAGGAGGCGGGCGCCTACATCCTCACCGAGACCTCGGCCGCCCAGCTGCTGGTCGAGGACGGCGTGGTCCGGGGCGTGCGCTCGGGCGACAAGGGGCGGGGTAAGGACGGCGAGCCGCTGCCGAACTTCGAGCCCGGGTCCGACGTCGTGTCCCAGGCCACCGTGCTGGCCGAAGGCGTGTGGGGCCACCTGACCGGCGCCGCCATCCGCGAGTTCGGCCTGGCCGAGGGACGCGAGCCCCAGGTCTGGTCGCTCGGCGTCAAGGAGGTCTGGGAGGTTCCCGAGCCTCTGGACCGCGTGATCCACACGCTCGGCTGGCCGCTGCGCTACGGGGCCAAGTGGCGCGAGTTCGGCGGCTCGTGGATCTACCCGATGAGCAACAACCGCGTCTCCATCGGCTTCGTGCTGGGGCTCGACTACACCGACGCGACCGTTTCCGGCCACGACGTGCTGCAGGAGTTCAAGACCTCCAAGCTCGTGCGCAACATCCTCGAGGGCGGCAAGCGCGTGGCGTGGGGCGCGAAGGCGATCCCCGAGGGCGGCTGGTGGGCGGTGCCCCAGCTGTGGGCCCCGGGGATGGTGCTGTGCGGCGACTCGGCCGGCTTCGTCAACGTGCCGCGCCTGAAGGGGATCCACTACGCGATCCAGTCGGGCATCTACGCGGCCGAGACGATCGTCGAGCAGCTCAAGCACCAGTCGCCCGATTTCGCCCCCTATCAGCAGCGGGTCGAGGACTCCTTCATCGGCGACGACCTCTATGAGACACGCAACATGAAGCAGCCGTTCAGCCGCGGCTTCTTCGTCGGCGGCGCGATCACCAACGCGATGGTGGTCACGAAGGGTCGCTTCCCCAACGGCCGTTGGCAGAACCACCGCGACGCCGAGTCTCCGATGACGCTCGGCCACAAGAAGGACGGCTACCCCAAGCCCGACGGCAAGTACGTCTTCGACAAGCTCTCGAGCGTCTACATCTCGGGCAACGCCACCCGCGACGACGCCCCCAACCACATCCGCGTCCGCCGGCGCGTCCCGCGCGTGCTGGCCGAGACCTGGGCCTGGATGTGCCCGGCCGGCGTCTACGAGATCCCGGAGGACGCCCCCGAGGACGGCGAGGTCGACGTGATCGTCAACTACACCAACTGCGTGCAGTGCGGCGCGATCACCGCCAAGGGCGGTCGGCTCACCCCGCCGGAGGGCGGGGACGGGCCTCTCTACCAGATCACCTGACCGAGGCAGGCCAGCCGCGGCGCCCGGCTCACGCCGCGCCCCGCCGCCGGCTCACGCCGCGCCCCGGCTCGCGGCGCGTCCCGAGGGGCGAAACACTGCGCCCCTGCGGGTGTTCACATCACGATGTCAGGCATCGTCGCGTTTCGCGGATGGGGGCTGATCCGGTCGGGTGCGCTGGTGGTCGCCGGCCTCGGGCTGGCCGCGTCCAGCGCCCACGCCACGGCCCGCGGCGACTACGGCAGCTACTACGGCAATCCCTCTCCGCGCGCAGCGCGGGTCACCGACGCGCTGGACACCTGCCATTCGGGCACCACGGCGGCCGACCGCTACGCCACCTTCTCGGGGCAGATGACGACCGTGCCCCACGCCGACTCAATGGCCATGCGCTTCACGCTGATGGCCCGGCTCCCGGGCGATCCGGTCCCTAAACACCTGAGCGCTCCCGGCCTCGACGTCTGGCAGCGTTCCGTCTCCCACGTGGGCATCTTCCGCTACCGGCAGGAGGTGTCGAACCTGCCCGCCGGCAGCAGCGTCCGGGCGTGGGTCGCGTACCGATGGCTGGACCCGAACGGGAAGGTCATTAGACACGTCAACCGCCGCAGCTCGGTCTGCCAGGTTCCCGATCTGCGACCGAACCTCGTTGTCGAGACGATCACCCACACCCTGTCCGCCAACCCGCGCTCCGATACCTACACGGTCGACGTTCGAAACGTGGGCGTTGGCGCGGCGAGCAGCTTCAACGTGCTGGTGACCGTCGACGGCAACTCCCTCCCCACCCAGACCGTGGACTCGCTGGCGCCCGAGCAGCTCCGGATCCTCACCTTCACCGGGCCCCGGTGCACCCCCGGTCAGCCCCTCTCGGCCACCGCCGACCCCGACAACCGCGTCGACGAGACGACCAAGGCGGACAACGTCAAGACCGTCGCCTGCTAGCCGGCCCTACTTCACCACCACGGTCCCGGTGAAGTTGTGGATGGTGCAGTGATAGCTGAAGGTGCCGCTCTTGGCGAACTTGAGCTGGAAGTTCCCGCTGCTGCCGGTTGCCGAGTGCTTGCCCAGAGACGAGAAGGTGACGTTGTGCGGCGCGTTGCTCTGCCAGGACCACTTCACGGTCCCGCCGCTGCTGATCGTGACCTTCTGGGGGCTGAAGCGATACTTGCTGGCGCTCTTCCCGGCGATGCTCACCGTCGGTCCGCTCGACTTGTGCTTCTTCTTGTGCTTGGCCTTGGACTTGCCCCCCGCCGGGTGGTGGGTGGGCGCCGAGGGCGCGCTCGGGTAGGGCCCGTATTGGGCCGCGGAGGGAACCGCTCCGGCCATCGCGGCCAGGGGCGGGCCCGCAAGCGCCGCGAGGCCAAAACGCTTCAGGTGACGAGCTCGCATCCCAACCTCCTCGATCGCGCGCCGGCTCCTTGTGGCCAGCCCGAGCGGTTCGTGCCCGCTGAGGCTAGCGCCGGTGAGAAGATCGTGCTCGGCCCGACCTCGCCAGGCAATGGGACATAGGTCTTAAGACCGGAGTAGCCCGTCGCTACACTGCCAAAGACCATGAAGAGCGGGATCCATCCGGAGTACGTCGAGGCTCACGTGCGCTGCACGTGCGGCAACGAGTTCCGCACGCGCTCGACCAAGCCCGAGCTCCACGTCGAGATCTGCTCGAACTGTCACCCCTTCTACACGGGGCGGCAGAAGCTGGTCGACACCGGCGGTCGCGTCGAGCGCTTCCAGCGCCGCGTGGCCCGCAGTCGTCTACGCCCGGCGCCCGGCAGCTAGCTGCGATGGCCGGCGCGCCCCCGGGGTCGGCGCCCGGCGCACCGGCCGCAGACACCAGCCCTTCCGACGCGGCGCAGCTGGTCGAGGAGACCCGCCTCCCAGACGGCGCGCTGATGGCCACCCGCGATGCCCCCGTGGGGGGTCAGGCCGTGCTCGAGGGCGTGATGATGCGCGGCGTCTCCACGTGGGCCGTCGCGGTGCGCAAGCCCGCGCCCGACGCTGGCCCGCCCGACGCGCTCGCGCCAGACCAACTGGGCCCCATCGACGTCCGGTCGTTCCCCCTGGTCTCAATCCTCAAGCGCCACCGGTTCCTTCGCCTCCCCGTGGTCCGTGGGGTGGTGGCGCTGGGCGAGTCGCTCACCATCGGATTGCGCGCGCTCGGCATCTCCGCCAGCGCCCAGCTACCCGAGGAGGAGCAGGAGATCTCGGGCGGCGTATGGGCGGGCACCGTCGTGGTCGCGCTGGTCTTCGCGGTCGGGTTGTTCTTCGTCGTCCCGGTGGGCCTGACCAGCCTCATCAAGCACCAGCTCGGCTCGTCGGTCCTGTTCTGGCTGGTGGAGGGGATCATCCGCACGACGATCTTCCTTGGCTACCTCGTGCTGCTCTCGCGCCTGCGCGACCTGCGCCGCGTGTTCGAGTACCACGGCGCCGAGCACAAGACGATCTCCTGCTACGAAGCCGGGCTGGAGCTCACCCCGAGCAACGCCGCGCGCTTCTCCCGCCTGCACCCCCGCTGCGGCACGAGCTTCCTGCTTGTGGTGATGGTCGTGGCCATCTTCGTGTTCGCGCCCATCGGCCTCCCGGCCTGGTACTGGCTGGTCTTCACCCGCATCCTGGGGGTGCCGCTGATCGCCGGCCTGTCCTTCGAGCTGATCAAGCTCGCCGGCCGCCATCGCACCAAGCGCTGGGTGCGCGCGGTGATGTGGCCGGGACTCCAACTGCAGAAGCTCACGACCCGCGAGCCCGATCGCAGCGAGCTCGAGGTGGCGATCGCCGCGCTGGAGGCCGTGCTCGCCGTAGAGCGCCCGGGCGAGGCTGGACCCGAGGCGCTGGTCGGCGTCGAGGTCGTCGCCTGAGGCCGGGCCGCCCGTGCCCGGAGACCCGCCCAGCACCCGAGGTCCGACCGCCATGATCGAGCAGCTCGTCGAGCAGATCGAGGCGCGTTTCGCCGAGTTGTCGGGCCAGCTCGCCGATCCCGAGGTGATCGCCGACCGCGAGCGCCACGTGGCCGCCGGGCGCCAGTTCGCCGAGCTCGAGCCCGCGGCCAAGCTGGCCCAGGAGTGGCGCCGCGCCGCCGACGACGCGGCCGGGGCGCAGGAGCTCATCGACGAGGACGGCGACGACCCCGAGCTCCGCGAGCTGCTGGCCGGCGCGCGGACGCGGCTGAGCGACCTCGGCGAGCAGCTGCGCCTGGCCATGGTCGAGCGCGATCCCAACGACGACAAGAACGTGATCATCGAGATCAGCCCCGGAGCCGGCGGCGAGGAGGCGGCCCTGTTCGCGGCCGACCTGTACCGGATGCTCACCAAGTACGCCGAGCGCCGCGGCTTCCAGGTCGAGGCGCTGAGCGCCGGCGACGGCAAGTACACGTTCGCCGTCAAGGGCAAGGGCGCCTACTCGGTGTTCAAGTTCGAGGGGGGCACGCATCGCGTCCAGCGCGTTCCTCAGACCGAGTCGCAGGGACGCATCCACACCTCCACCGCCACCGTGGCGGTGCTGCCCGAGGCCGAGGACGTCGAGGTCGACATCAACGACTCCGATCTCCAGATCGACGTCTACCGCTCGTCGGGACCGGGGGGCCAGTCGGTCAACACGACCGACTCCGCCGTGCGGATCACCCACAAGCCCACAGGAACGGTGGTCTCGATGCAGGACGAGAAGTCCCAGCTCCAGAACCGCGAGAAGGCGATGCGCGTCCTGCGCGCGCGGCTCTACGACCAGGCGCTGGCCGCGCAGCAGTCCGAGCTGGCGGCCGACCGGCGGGCTCAGGTGGGGTCGGGCGATCGGGCCGAGAAGATCCGCACGTACAACTTCCCCCAGGGCCGCATCACCGACCACCGGGTCAAGCTCAGCGTGCACGACCTCGAGGCGGTCCTCTCCGGCGAGCTCGACGAGTTCACCTCGGCGCTCCAGGACGACGAGAAGCGCCGGCGGCTCGCCAGCCAGGCGCACAGCTGAGCTCCTGACCCAACCCGTGCCCGCCAGCCTGCGCGCCACCTCGATCCACGATGCGCTGGAGAGCGCGGCCGGGGCGCTGGGCGCCGGCGGCTGCGACACGCCGCGGCTCGACGCCGAGGTACTGCTCGCCCACGTGCTGGGCACCGACCGCGCCGCCCTGTTGCGCGACGCCGACCGCCCGGTGGAGGGAGCCGCGATCCGGGCCTACCAGGACGCCGTCCGCCGCCGCGCGATCGAGCGCGAGCCGGTGGCCTACATAACCGGCCGGCGCGCGTTTCGCTACCTGGAGCTCGAGGTCGACCGCCGCGTGCTGATCCCGCGCCCGGAGACCGAGCTGCTGGTCGAGGTCGGGCTCGAGCTGGCGCCAGGCGCCCGGGTTCTGGACGTGGGTACCGGCAGCGGCGCGGTCGCGCTCGCGCTCAAGCACGAGCGCCCCGACCTCCTCGTCGCCGGCAGCGACCACAACCCCGAGGCGCTCGCGGTGGCCCGGGCCAACGCCGCCCGCCTGGGGCTCGACGCCGCCTGGATCGAGGCGGACCTGCTCGACGGCCTCCCGGCGCCGGCCCCCGCGTTCGACGCCGTGCTCTCCAACCCGCCCTACGTATCCGAGGCCGAGCACCGGGGGCTGGCGCCGGAGATCACCCGCCACGAGCCCGACGGGGCGCTCGTGGCCGCCGAGGAGGGGCTGGCCGTGATCCGCCGCCTGGTCGAACAGGCGGCGAGGCTGCGCATTCCCCTGCTGGCGGTCGAGGTCGGCCTGGGACAGGCGCCCGCGGTGGCGGCCCTGATGCGCGCCCACGGCCACGTCGAGGTTGCCACCCGCAGCGATCTGGCCGGCATCGAGCGCGTGGTGATGGGGAGGATGGGCTCCGCCCCTCAAGGGGGCTTCGCCGGGTGACTGGCCGCCCCGCTCGTCGGGGCGCGGACGGCGATCAGCGCGCCCCCGCCTCCGTCGGCCCCGAACAAATCTCGCGCCTCGAGGACTGCCTGGCCGCCGATGGGGTGCTGCTGTTCCCCGCCGACACGGTTTACGGGCTGGCCTGCGATCCCGACTCGCCCATCGCGGTGGAGCGCCTCTATGCGCTCAAGGGACGGGCGCCCGGCAAGCCCGCCGCGGTGATGTTCTTCGAGCTCGAGCGGGCGTTCGCCCTCCTGCTGGCGCCCGCCTCGGACACGGGCGCGGACGAGCCCGCGGGAAGGGGGGCCGGCGGGGCCGGGGGCGAGCGCGGCCGGGGGCGCGAGCGCGGCCCTGCGGGACAGCGCGGGCCGGGGCGCCTCGAGGCGGCGCTGCGCGCGCTGCTGCCCGGCCCCGTGACCGTCCTGGTCCCCAACCCACAGCGGCGCTTCGACCTCGCGTGCGCCGGCGACCCCGACACGCTCGGGCTCAGGGTGCCGCGCCTGCCCGAGCGGCTGTCGGCGCTGGCGGGCGTGGCGCGTCCGGTGCTCCAGTCGAGCGCCAACCTCGCCGGCGGGGCCGACCCGGTGACGCTGGCCGACGTCCCCGCGTCGATTCGCGACGGCGTGGACCTGGCGCTCGACGGCGGCCGGCTCCCGGGGGTGGCCTCCACCGTGGTCGACCTACGCCTCTTCGAGCGCGACCGCAGCTGGCGGGTGCTGCGAGCCGGGGCGCTGTCCGGCGCGGAGATCGAGCGCCTGCTCTGCCTGGCATGATGGCCGGCGTGTCCGGCGAGGCCCAGACCGCGCTGTCCGGCGAGGACCGGACCGCGTTCGTGACCGGGGGCTCGGGCTTCATCGGCGGCCGTCTCATCCCCCGGCTGGTGGCCGACGGATGGCGGGTGCGAGCCCTGGCTCGCTCGGACCGGGCCGCCGACCGGATCAGGGGGCTGGGCGCGGCGCCGGTGGGCGGCGACCTCGACGACATCGCCTCGCTGCGGGCCGGCGCTCAGGGCTGCTCGGTGGCCTTCCACGCCGCCGCCTACCTCGGCGAATGGGGACGCCCGGAGGACTTCGAGCGCGGCAACGTGGCCGGCACCCACAACGCCTTGGACGCCTGCGTCTCCGCCGGCGTGCGCCGGTTCGTGCACGTGGGGACGGAGGCCGCGCTGCTGGCCGGAGCCCCGCTGATCCGAGTCGACGAGCGCACCCCGCTTCGCTTTGACTCCAAGGCGCTCTACAGCCGGACCAAGGCGCGCGCCGAGGAGGCCGTCCTGGCCGCCAGCGTGAGCGGGTTCGAGACCGTCGTCGTGCGGCCGCGACTGGTGTGGGGCCCCGGCGACACGAGCATCCTCCCCGCCCTGGTGGCGGCCGTGCGCGCCGGTCGCTTCGCCTGGATCGGCGGTGGCCGGCACCTGACTTCCACCACCCACGTCGACAACGCGGTCGAGGGCCTGATCCTGGGCGCGAAGCGCGGAGCGACGGGCAACGCCTACTTCGTCACCGACGGCGAGCCGGTCCAGTTCCGGCGCTTCATCACCGACCTGCTGGCCACCCAGGGGGTCGAGGCCCCGACCCGCAGCGTCCCGCGCCCCCTCGCCGGTGCCCTGGCGGCCGCGTCCGAAGTCGCGTGGCGGGTTCTGCCCCTTCCTAATCAACCTCCGCTCACCCGCCTGGCGGTCTGGCTCGCCTCGCTGGAGACCACGATCGACATTCACAAGGCCACCGAGCAGCTGGGCTATCACCCGGTGCGCACGATCGCCGACGGGCTCGAGGAGCTGCGCCGCGAACCACTAAGGTGAGCCCATGGCGACCGACCTGCGCCAGAGCGCGACCGGCCTGAGTCCCGACTACTTCGAGCGCCCGCTGGCCGAGGTCGATCCCGAGATCGCGCAGGTCCTCCACGACGAGCTCAACCGCCAGCGGCGCACGCTGGAGATGATCGCGTCGGAGAACTTTGTTCCCCAGGCGGTGCTCGAGTGCCAGGGCAGCGTGCTGACCAACAAATACGCGGAGGGCCTGCCCGGCAAGCGGTACTACGGCGGCTGCGAGTTCATCGACATAGCCGAGCAGCTGGCCATCGACCGGGCCAAGGAGCTCTTCGGGGCCGAGCACGCAAACGTCCAGTCCCACGCCGGCGCGCAGGCCAACGCCGCGGCCTACATGGCCTTCATGAAGCCCGGCGACAAGCTCATGGGGCTGTCGCTGGCCCACGGCGGACACCTCACCCACGGGATGAAGAACAGCTTCTCCGGGCGCCTGTACGAGATCGTCCCCTACGAGGTCGACCGCGAGACCAGCCTGATCGACATGGACGAGGTCGAGCGCATCGCGCGTGAGCAGCGCCCCAAGGTCCTGCTCGCCGGCTGGTCGGCCTACCCGCGCCAGCTCGACTTCGAGCGGTTTCGCGAGATCGCCGACCTGGTCGGCGCCGTGCTCATGGTCGACATGGCGCACTTCGCGGGGCTGGTGGCGGCCGGCCTGCACCCCAATCCCGTCCCCTACGCCGACGTGGTCACTACCACCGTCCACAAGACGCTCGGCGGGGCCCGCGGCGGCATGATCCTGTCTCGGGCCGAGCACGCCAAGGCCATCGACTCGGCGGTGTTCCCCGGTCAGCAGGGAGGGCCGCTCGAACACGTCATCGCCGGCAAGGCGGTCGCGCTCCGGATCGCCCAGACCGAGCTCTTCCGCGAGCGCCAGGAGCGCACGCTGGCCGGGGCCCGGGCGCTAGCCGCCGAGCTGCTCGGTGCCGGGCACGGGGTCAACGTCCTCACCGGGGGCACCGACGTCCACCTGGTTCTGGTGGATCTGCGCGAGTCCGAGCTGGACGGCAAGATGGCCGAGGACCGGCTGCACGACATCGGGATTACGGTCAACCGCAACGCCGTCCCCTTCGATCCCCGGCCGCCGGCGGTCTCCTCCGGCCTGCGCATCGGGACGCCCGCGCTGGCCACGCGCGGGGTCCAGGTCGAGGACTTCCACGAGGTGGGACAGATAATTGCCGCAGCGCTCACGCCCGGCTTCGAGGCCCGGCGCTCGGAGCTCTCCGACCGCGCGAGCGCCGTCGCGGAGCGCTATCCGCTCTACCAGCATCTGGGCGGCTAGGGTCCACCGGCCCGGGCGGGCCCTTCTGCGGGCGGCCCCTCGCGCCACCCGGCGACTCGCGCGGGCCCCTGCCGCGGCCGGCCCTCCGCCGGCCCTGCGATGCTGTGGGCAGCGCCGATGTCGGTAGCGGACGCCATCTTCGCCTTCCTGCTCGCTGCGGCGATCACGGCGATTCTCACCCCGTTTACGGCCCGGCTCGCGCTCGCGGTCGGCGCCGTCGACGAGCCCCGGGAGCGAGGGCTCGCGATGCGGGCCACGCCCCTTCTCGGCGGGCTGGCCATCTTCGCCGGAGCGGCCACCGCTGGACTGCTGTGGCTGCCGGGGACGGGCCTCTGGCACGGCGTTCTGATCGCCGCCGCGGTGATCACCGCGATGGGGGCGCTCGACGACCGTTTCGACCTCTCCCCGGCCTGGAAGCTGGCCGGCCAGACGGTGGCCGCGTTCATCGCCGTGCGTTCCGGCGTCGTGGTCCACCACATCACGCTGCCCTTCGTCGGCAGTCTCGACTTCCCCCACACGGGCGCCGCGATCACGCTGGTCGGGCTCGTCGGGCTGATGAACATCGTCAACTTCTCCGACGGCGTGGACGGCCTCGCCGCCGGCGTGTCGGCGATCATCGCGCTCGCGCTGGCGTTCATCGCGTTCGACCTGCACCGGGACGCCCCGGGCGTGCTCGCCGCGTTGACCGCGGGGAGCGCGGTGGGCTTCCTCGTGCACAACTTCCCGCCCGCGCGCAGCTTCATGGGCGACTGCGGCTCGAACCTGCTCGGGCTGCTCATGGGTTGCGTGACCGTCGAGGCCGCGGTCAAGACCGAGGTCGTTGTCTCCTTCGCGCTGCCGCTCGTCCTGCTCGCGGTCCCGTTCCTGGACACCACGTTCGTGGTGCTCAAGCGGCTGAAGTACCGTCGCCCGATCTACGAGGCGGACACCGAGCACTTTCACCATCGCATGGCGCGGATCGGCTTCAGCCAGCGCCGCACGGTCGCCTATCTGTACGCCTGGACCGGACTGCTCGCCGGCCTCGCCCTGGCGCTGCGCTTCGTGCCCTACTCCGACCACCACGGCCACCTCCACGCCGGCTGGGCGCTGGTGATGGCGCTGCTGACCCTGGGGGTCGGCGCCGCCAGCGTGTACCTCGTGTACGTGCTCGAGATCCTCAAGTTCCGGCGCCTGACCGCCCGCCGCCTGCGGCGGGTCGAGCCCGAGGTCAGCGAGGCCGAGATCGAGGCCCGCGTGACCGAGGAGCTCGAGACCGGGGAGTTCCAGGCCGTCGACGGCCCGTCGCCGCCGAATTCGCGCGGGTGGCCCGCCCTGCGGCGCCGATCGGGCCGGACGAGCGCCGGTCGCCGGTAGGGCGGCGATTTCGTCCGGCGGCGGCGATTCCGGCCTGGCGTGCGGGGATTCCGGCCCGGCTGGGCGGGGATTCCGGCCCGGCGCGGGGCGATTCCGGACCGGCGGGCGGGGATTCCGGCCCGGCTGGGCGGGGCCATGCAACCGCCCCGTGGCCCCGGGGTATAGACCGCGTGGCCGCCATTGCGCCATCCGCGCCGTCCCCGTGGGGCGGCGTGCCCCGGCACCCGACGGGAGGGCCCGATACAGTGTCCCTACCTTCGGGTCGACCCTCGGGCAGTTGCTGTTATCGGGCTTGGGCCTCCTGCGGCAGCGGGTAGTTGCCTCACACCATGCGATTGCGTCGTCAGCATCAGAGTGCCTCTGTGCGCGTCCGCTCCCGGCCGCGCCTTGCCGCGCGCCGTCGTTCCCGGGAGCCTGAGCCCGCGCCCCGCCGGGGCCGGCAGCGCGTGCTGATCCTCTCCGCCGATGTGGGGGAGGGGCACGCGGCGGCCGCCCGCGCGCTGGCCGACGAGCTTCGCCGCGGCCATCAGCCGGCCGACGTGACCGTCATCGACGGACTGGCCAGCATGGGTCGACTGCTCCGCCTGGTCGTCGAGGACGGCTACCGGACCCAGCTGCGGTTCATCCCCTGGTCCTACTCGATGATGTACTGGGGGCTTCAGTACGTACTGCCGTTTCGCTGGCTGATCGTCCAGTCGCTGTACGTCTTCGGATCGCGCCCGCTCCGGCGAACGATCGCCGAACACGACCCGGACGTGGTCGTCTCCACGTATCCGTCTGTGACGGTGGTGCTGGCCCGACTGCGACGGCGCGGACACGTGCGCTGCCCGACGATGGCCACGATCACCGACCTCACCGGACTGTTCTTCTGGGCCCAGCCCGGCATCGACATGCACCTCGCGTGCTATCAGGAGTCCGCCGAGGCGGTGGAGCGCATAGCCGGGCGCAACAGCGTGCGGGTCGTGCGGCCCCTCATCGCGACCGAGTTCCTGGAGCCATGCGCGCCGGCCGCCGCCCGCCGGGAGCTGAGACTTCCGGCCGAGGGCAAGGTCGTGCTGATCTCCGGTGGAGGATGGGGTGTCGGCGACATCGAGGGCGCGGTGCGCGAGCTCATTCGCGTGCCCGACGCCACCCTGGTCTGCCTGGCCGGCCGCAACGACGCCATGCGCCGCAAGCTCGAGACCGCGTTCGCTTCCGAGCCGCGGGTGATGGTGCTGGGCTTCACCTCTCGCATGCCTGAGCTGCTGGCCGCGGCCGACGCGCTCGTGCATTCCACCGGGGGGGTCACGTGCCTGGAGGCCAAGGCCCGCGGCTGCCCGGTGATCTCCTACGGGCTGCCGGTCGGGCACGCCCGAGTGAACACCAGCGCGATGGCCCAGCTCGACCTGCTGCGCCTGGCCAAGAACCGGCGCGAGCTCGTGGAGCACGTGCGCGCGAGCTGTGCCCAGGGCGAGCGGGCCGGATCCGACCGCGGGATGGGCCTGCCGGCGGCCGACGTCGTCTTGCAGGCCCCCGTGCGGGTTCGGCCGGTGGCGGCCTGGCGCGCCCGCGCCGTGCGCCTGGCCACCCAGGCCCTGGTCCTGGTGGGCGCGAGCGGGTGGATGCTGTCCACGGACGAGCTGACCGCGATGGCCGCCGTCGTCCTAGGCCGGCCGATGACCACCGTGGCCACCCACGGACGACGCGAGGTGGCTCTGATCGTCCGCGCTCCCCAGTCAGAGGTCCCCGCCCTGATCGCCCAGCTCAACCGCGCGGGGGAGCACGCGTCGTTCGCCTTCGCCTCGCCGCCGTCGCGCACCACCGTCGCTGCCCTTCAACAGGCGGGCGACGACGCCCTACCGGAGCTGCCGCGCCCGACCAGTCTGCTGCGCTGGGTGGGGACTCGCTCCGAGCTTCACCGCGATGCTCGGGCGATGAACCTGGCGTCGCACCGCCACCTCTACTTCCTGGCGCCGAGCAACATGACGGTCGGACAGCTGTTCATGGCCAAGACGTTCCGCGGCGCGCGCCCGGTCGTCGGGTCGATGCGCCTGGACGCGCACACCCCGGGCGTTCAGCGCCCGCTGCGCGCGGGCGACGTCGTGGTCGTCAGCTTGGACCGGTCGGCCACCTCGCGGCCGCTTGACTCCGTGACCTCCACGTTGGGGTCCGAGCGCCTGCGTGCCGCCTCGCTGTCATCGCTGGGCTGATCGCGCTCGGGCGCCGTCAGGGCGAGCAGCAACGGCGAGCGCGCCAGTACGATCGCGCCACCCGCCACGATCGCCAGCGAGGCGATCAGGGCCCCGCCTCCGAGCGGCGTCCCGCTGAAGCGCTCGTGCACGAGGACCGGGGCCAGACCCACCGGTACGAGCGTCTGGACGGCGAACACGACGGGCGCGACCTGGATCGCGGGGCGGGTCTGGAGCGCGGTCATCTCGCTGAGCAGAGCGATCCCCTCGGTCGCGGTCGAGGCCAGGGCCCAGATGACCGCCGTCACCACGTGGCCCCGGGCCAGCGCGTCGGCCACGAGCTTGGTCGCCACTCCACCCCAGGCGAATCCCATCCCGGCCCCGACCATCGCCACCAGCGGCGCGCGGCGCCGGAAGAGCCGCAGGAGATAGGGGGAGATCACCAGCAGCCACAGTCCGCCCAGGACCAGGGCCAGAGTCGTGCCGCTGGCGTGGACGGTGCTGCGCTCGGGCGCCGCCCACGCGATCCCCGCCACGCCAACCACGATGGCCACCATCGCCGCCCGGTCGCGCGGTCCGGCGTGCTCGCCGAGCATGCGGCTCCCCAATCCGAGCAGGACCAGCAGGCCCACGGCCAGAGCCGGCTGAACCACGACGAGCGGCGCGAGCAGCAGCGCCGCCACCTGGAAGGGCCATCCCACGATCGAGATCGCGGTGCCGGCGAGCCAGCGGGCCCGGCCGACCAGCTGGCGCGCGAGCGCCAGTCGCAGCCCGGCCGCCTCCGGGATGGTGCGGGCGTCGAGCGCCTGGAGCGCCACCCCTACGCTGTACAGCGTCGACGCCGCGACGGCGCACCCAATCCCCAGTGCCAGTGAGACCATGAAGGGTCACGATGATCGCAGCCGCGCGGTCGGAGTCGCGGCTGCAGGGCTGGCGGGCGCCGCCTGGACGGTGTATTGCCTGCCGAGCCTGGCCGGGATCTGGCCCGAGTTGCGGCCGGTGCTGGGAATAGAGGACCGCACGTCCTCGGGCACCGGCGTCGCGCTGACCTTCGATGACGGCCCCCACGCCCAGGGAACCGGCGCGGTCCTCGAGGTGCTGGCCGAGCGGCGCTGGCCGGCGACCTTCTTCCTGGTCGGCGAGCAGGTGGAGCGTAATCCCGCGCTCGCCCGCGAGATCGTGGACGCCGGCCACGAGGTGGGCTTGCACTGCCATCGCCACCGCAACCTGCTGCGCCTCGGTCCCCGCCAGGTGGCTTCGGACCTGGCCCGGGCCACCGGCCTGATCGAAGATGCCACCGGACGACGGCCCGTGCTCTACCGGCCGCCGTACGGCATCTTCAACGTGTCAGCTCTGCGCTGGGCCCGGGCAGCGGGCATGCGACCGCTGTTGTGGACACACTGGGGCCGCGACTGGGAGCCAAACGCGACGCGCGACTCGATCGCGCGCCGGCTGCTGACCGGGATCGGGCCCGGAGCCGTGCTGCTCCTCCACGACGCCGACGACTACTCGGCCCCCGGTTCCTGGCGCAACACCGCCGCGGCCCTCCCGGTGGTGCTCGACGAGCTCGAGAACCTCGGCCTGGCGCCCGAGGCGCCGGTTTGAGAACGCCCCCGGGTGGAACCCCGGGTCGAGAACGCCCCCGGGTAGCAACCGGGTAGCACCCGGGTCCAGAACACCTCTGGGTAGCACCGGGTCCAGAACACGTCTGGGTAGAGCCTCCGCTAGGAGGTCGAGCGCGAAGCGGCGACGGCCGCGCCGGGTGCGGCCGGGCCCAGCTCCCAGGCCCACACCGCCGGGCGCAGCCTGGCCATCACCTGCTTGGCGACGAGCAGGGCCAGCAGCGCCGTCAGCGCGCCGGTCACGGCGTCGAACAGGAAATGGTTTGCGGTCACGACGATCGCCAGCAGGACCACGACCGGGTAGCCCAGGAGGAGGGCCTTCAGCCAGCGGCGGCGGACCAGGAGCATTCCCGTGACCCCCACCAGCAGCCCAAAGCACATGTGCATGCTGGGCACCGCCGCGTAGGGGTTGACGAACAGGCTGACCGCGCCGGAGTCCTGGTTGATGTGAGCGATCGAGTGCACGGTGTCCACGAACCCGAGGCTCGGGAGCATCCGGGGCGGAGCGACCGGAACCGCGAGGTGTACGACCAGCGCGATCCCCATCGCCACGAAGAACATGTTGCGCACGAAATAGAAGATCTCGTTGCGGTAGGCGTACAGGACGGCGAGGAACACCGCGTTGACGGTGAACTGCGCATTGAGATAGACCCAGTTGGCGATCTCCATCAGCTCACGATCGCCGACGATCAGGTGTTGGAGCCGGGGCTCGACGAACACGCCCGCCCAGCGCTCGATCGAGACGACGGACTGGGCGTTGGCGAGCGCGATGTCACCGCGGCCGGTCACCAGTCCGCGCACCCCCTCGTAGAGCAGGTCGGCCAGTCCCCACAGCATCAGCTGCAGGGTGGCGTCGCGCCAGCCCTTTGGCAATCCACCGGGCAGGCGGGCACGCAGGGGCGTCCGCAGACGCTGGACCAGGGCACGCACGAGAACTGCGCAAGGTAGCCGATCGAGCCGTCGCTCAGGCGAAGGCGGGCCGCCCACCGGCGAATCGGCGGAGGGCTACGGGCCGATCAGCGGATCACGATGCGCCGGAAATTGCGCCCCAGGTGCTTGCGCTCGACATTGCCGGCTTGGTCGATGCCCCGAGCCCAGACCTTGTAGCGGCCGGGCGGGAACGAGGTGGCGAAGTCGAAGTGCCAGTGGGTGGTGCCGCGGGCGGGCAGATAGCTCGTGCGCAGACAGCTGCGCGGGGCGCTGAAGCTCCCGTCGGGCATGAGGAACCGGCACCGGCGATGACCTGCCGGCCTGCTGACCGAGATCTTCACGTGCGCCACGACGCCCGCCACGCGGGCCCGCCGGCTCCCGCAGGTGAAGTCGACGTCGCGTGAGGTACCGCTCAGGGCCAGGTGCCCCCTCGAAGCGTGCAGACCGTGGCGGTCGAATCGGGACCTGGGCGGGGTGCGGTCGGGACAGCGCGCCTGGCTCCCGGAGGGGCTGCGGGCGGTGACGTCGACGGCCAGCGAGCCCGGGGGTACGCCGGGCAGGCCCTGCGAGCAGTCCCCGGTGCCCGTCAGCGGCGGCCCCGCGCTCTGGCGGAGAATCGTCGGCAGGCTGGTCGGGAGCTGGTTCTGGGTCAGGGGGTCGTCGCGTTCGGTGTCACCGGTGGCGATCATCACGCACCCGCGCGCGTCGAGCGAGTTGGTGAAGAAGTCGCCGAGACGCCGGTCCTGACCCGTAGCCACGCACGCCGTGCCTCCCTGGCAGATACCGCCCTCATGGATCGAGCGCCCGGCGGCGTTGACGACCGTCATCTGGGCCGAGGCGGGGTTGTCCGCTCCCGTGATGTTGGCGTCGTAGACGTAGGTGTGAACCTGGGTCGAGGCGCAATCGGCATCGGCGAGCTCGCTGAGCTGGTACCAGATGACCGACACCTTCCCCCGGTCGCCCGCGACCACCCACGGCCACAGGACCCGGGTGTTGGGGGGAGAGGCCACCGTCAGTGGGCGCGACCACGTCTTGCCCAGGTCGTGGGAGACGCCGAGCATGATCTGGTTGGGCAGGGCGGCGCCGCTGGCGCCGTTGCCGGTGGGGCTCGTGTCCGAGCATCCCGTCTTGTTCATCGTGTTGCGGGTGTCGGTGTCCCACGTGACGTAGACGTTGCCCGCCGCGTCGAGCGAGATCGCCGGCCAGTGCGCCTGCATCGTGGTGGGCATGACCGCCCCCGGCTTGAACGCCGGGTCGCCCCGCGACCACGTGTCCACTCCCACACCGTTGACCGCGCCGGTGTTGGGGTCGGTGGTCACCATCGGCTCGATGAGCTTGTCCTGGGAGCGGATGTAGTAGAGCTTGCCCACGCCCGTCCAGCTGGTTCCGTTCGCGAGCGTCCCATGGGCCACGATCGGCGACAGCGAGCACGAATTGCCACCGTCGAGGCTCTGGAAGACCTCGTGTCCGGCCTCCTCGGTGTTGCTGGACAAGAACACCTCGCCCGGCTTGCCTCCCGCCAGCCAGGGCCGATCGCCGGGATGGCACTGCGCCGTGCCGCGATCCCAGTTCAGGCCGCCGTCGGGCGAGGAGAAGACGGCGTCGTTGGCCAGGTCGATCCCCGTGTTGTAGAGGCGCCCGCCGAGATCCTGGGTCAAGTCGGGGTCGCTGAAGCCGGCGTTCTGGGCCGGGTTGGTTGAGAACCCGGTCCCCATGTAGTTGACGAACTGCCAGCTCACGCCGTTGTCCTTCGAGGTCCACATGTTCACCTGGTCGCGGTAGTTGGTCTCGAAGGCGGGCTGGGTGGTGACCAGGCCGGGCCGGTAGAGGTGGGTGGTGCCCTCGTGGCTGGTGTAGAGCAGCGTGCGGTGCAGCGTGTCGGCGAACACGAGCGGCTCGCCCCCGGCCAGGCCGGGGTCCACGTACTGCGGTCCGAGGAAGCTCAGGGGCGCGGCGCCGGCGGGCGCCGCGGCGAGCGCGAGGACCGCGAGCGGACACGCGAGGACGGCCAGCGGACCCAGCAGAAGCGAGCTCCGGCGCCACCGCGGCGGTGTGCGCGGACGACGCGTCGATGACGGGTGGCGACCTGACACTCCGACCTCCTTCCGGCGCTTCGGGCCGAAACTCCGGCCTTTCCGAGCGAATCCGAGACCCGGTGACCCCAGGCTTCCGCCCCTGCGGTCTCTCTTATACCTGCAACGTTGCCGCGGGGCAGTTCTGGCGATTCCCGGTCCGACCCAAACGATTCCCGGCGGTCAGCGGGTCGCCGCGCCCGCGGCCCGCCCGGGCGGGCCGAGCCCGTCCGCTCCGCCGGGCCGCTCGCGCGCCGAGTCGACGGCGCTCCCTGGGTCGTCGGCGCTCCCTGGGTCGTCGGCGCTCCCCGACTCGACGGCGCTTCGGAACCCGGGGAGGGTGAAGCGGATGCACGCGCCTCCGCCCTCTGCCGCCTCGGCCCACACGCGGCCGCCATGCGCATCGACGATCGCGCGCACGATGGCCAGGCCGAGTCCGGCGCCTCCGCTGGATCGGCTGCGCGACGGATCGGGGCGATGGAAGCGCTCGAAGACGCGCTCACGCTCCTGTACTGGTATGCCAGGGCCATCGTCGTCGATGGTGAAGGTGACGGTGCCGGCCATGGCTGAGACCAGCAGGCGGATCCGCCCGCCGGGTCCGGTGTGCGCGACCGAGTTGCGCACGACGTTCATCAGGGCCTGGGTCAGACGCTGGGGATCGGCGGTGAGGTAGCCGTCCGGGATCCCGCCGCATTCGATGCGCCGATCACCGAGGGCCCGGAAGGCGTCCACCAGCTCCGCCACGTAGGGCACGAGGTCGACCTGGCGGGGATACAGGAAGGCGGGCTCGTCGGCGTGGGCGAGA
>DASZHF010000079.1:0-4562 GCA_035938095.1 Solirubrobacteraceae bacterium | reverse complement strand
ACGTCTGAGTCGCGGCTCTAGACTCGACCCGACGATGCCCCGCACCCGGCCAGCTGCGCCCGCCTCGGGGGTAACCCGGCGAGCGCGCGCTCCGGGTGCGAACACTTCAGTTGCGCCGGCTCGGCGGTGCGCCTTTGCCGTGCTACGCCGCGTGTTCGAGGAGGGCGCCTACGCGGACCGTGCACTGCACGCCGAGGCGGATGGCCTGGAGACTCGCGATCGTGCCCTGGCCACGCATCTGTCCTACGGCGCCGTCCAGCGACGCGCGACGCTCGACCACGTGATCGAGACGCTGGCCGGCCGCCCCGTAAGCGATCTCGACCCGCCCGTGCTCGCCGCCCTTCGGCTGGGAACCTTCGAGCTCCTGTATTCCCGCGGCGCCGCCGCGCACGCCGCGGTGAACGACGCGGTGGAGCTGGCCAAGGGGCGACGGTCCGGCGGCGAGGGGCTGGTCAACGCGGTTCTGCGCCGGACGAGCCGAGAGGGCCGGGCGCTGCTCGCGGGCCTCGACGACCGCACGCCGGAGGGCGCGGCGCTCCTGCACTCGGTGCCGGACTGGATCGCCCGCTCGTGGTGGGAGGAGTTCGGACCGGAAGAGGCCCGCGCGCTGATGGCGTCGGCCAACGAGCCCGCCGAGGCCGCGCTGCGCGCCAACACCCTGATGTGCTCGGCGACCGAGCTCCGTGGCCAGCTGCCCGTCGGCGCCCGCCTCGATCCGGGCCTTCCCGAGGCGCTCGTGCTCGAGGGGCCCTTCGACGCCCACGGGTCGGAGCTGTGGGAGCGAGGCGCGTTCATGCCCCAGTCTCGGGCCTCGATGCTCGTGGCCCGGGCCCTCGACCCACAACCCGGCGAGCGGATTCTCGACCTGTGCGCCGCGCCGGGCGCAAAGACCACCCACATCGCCGCCCTGATGGAAGATCGGGGCAGCGTCGTCGCGGTCGAGCGCCACCCCGGGCGCGCCGAGGCGCTGCGGCGCACCTGCCGGCGCATGGGGGTGACCAGCGTGACCGTCGAGGTCGCCGACGCTGGCCAGGCGCGGGTACCCGACGATCGCTTCGACCGCGTGTTGGTGGACCCGCCGTGTTCGGGCCTGGGAACGCTCCAAGCGCGGCCGGACCTGCGCTGGCGGGCCTCTCCGGCGCGTGTCGAGGCGCTGGCCGAGGAACAGCGAGGGACCCTCGGTGCCGCGGCTGGGGCTCTCCGTCCGGGAGGCGTGCTGGTCTACTCGACTTGCACGCTCTCAGCAGCCGAGAACGAGGACCAGATCGGCCGCTTCCTCGAGGCTCACCCCGACTTCGAGCCGGTGGTCCCGGGCCCGGCGCTGGGGGAGTGGAGGCACCCGGACCTGCCCGGTGCCCTGCGGTCGCTGCCTCACCGCCACCGAAGCGACGGGTTCTTCATCGCGCTGTTGCGACGCAATAAATGCGCTGGGGCCGGTGCTGAGTAACGAGGCCCCTAGGCTGGGTAGGTAGAGAGACGATGCCCCCGATCGACGATCGCCCCACGAGCTCGCGCGACGCCCCCGTGGACCTGGGACCCGCCTGCCCGAACTGCTCGGAGCCGTGGCTGCGGCCCACCAACCTGCCGGGTCGCTACCGCTGCGTTTACTGCCTGCACCGCTTCGAGTTGGTGTCGGTGTGCCCCAACTGCGGTGAGCATTCGACGATCGTGCGAATGTCCAGCACGGCGGTGATCAGCTGCAATCACTGCGGCGGCAGCATGCTCCAGCCGATCTAGACAATGACGCTCGAGCTCCAGCAGGAGCGGCGGGTCGCACCCTCGATCCTGTCGGCCGACTTCGCGCGGCTGGGTGAGCAGGTCCAGGAGGTGCTCGACGCCGGCGCCCGCGTGATCCACGTCGATGTCATGGACGGTCACTTCGTCCCGCCGATCACGATGGGACCGCTGGTCGTATCCGCTCTGCGCGAGCAGGTCGACGCGGCGGGGGGCATGCTCGAGGTTCACCTGATGATCGAGCGCCCCGAGCGCCAGGTCGCCGAGTTCGCTCGCGCCGGCGCCGACCTCATCACCGTGCACGCCGAAGCGACGCCGCACGTCCACTACGCCATTTCCGCCGTGCGCGAGGCGGGGGCCGGCGCCGGCGTCGCCATCAACCCGGCCACCCCGGTGCGCGTGCTCGCCGAGATAGCCGCCGATCTCGATCTGGCCCTGTGCATGACCGTGAACCCCGGCTGGGCCGGCCAGGAGTTCATCCCCTTCTCGCTGGACAAGGTCCGCCGGCTGCGGGCACTGATCGGAGCGGGCATCGCGCTCGAGGTCGACGGCGGCATCGATCCCGAGACCGCTGGTCCCTGTGCACAGGCCGGGGCGAGCTCGTTCGTCGCTGGCAGTGCGATCTTCGACACGCCCGATCCGGCGCAGGCCTACCGCGAGATCGCGGCCGCCGCGGGCGCCGTCTGACGATCGGCCGCTCGACGGCCCGATCGGCCGCTTGAGGGCCCCATCGGCCGCTCGAGGGCCCGCGCTCAGCCGCGGGCGAGCGCGCCCGCGTCCCCCGCTCACGCACGGTGCCGGGTGCCGGCTCGATACACGCCGGCCAGCGCCGCGCAGAGCAGGGCCGCGGCCCCGAAGTAGCCCACCTCGGCGCGAAGGAGCTCGTCGCCCACCACCGGCGCCACCATCCAGCCGACGAACAGGGCCGCGCTCCCCAGCCAGGCCGCCGCGGCCGCCGCGGCCTGGCCCCGGGCGAGAGCGGCCTGGTTGAGCGTCCCCGCGCCCAGGTGCAGGCCCATGCCGGCCCCAACCAGCGCCAGGCCGCCCCGGCCGTATGAGAAGTGCTGGCCGAACAGGTGCTTCATTACGAACGGCCCGACCCCGAGCAGTGCGAGCGCCACGACCGCCGCGAACGCGCCGATCGCCATCAGCGTGACCCGCACCGCCCGGCGAAAGGCGGCGCTCCCGGCCGTCGCCTCGAGGCCCGCGAGGTGCGGCAGCAGCGAGGTCTGAATGGACTGGAACAGCTGTAGCGGGGCGCGCGCGATGAGCAGTACGTTGAACACGATCCCCGCCAGCGCTCGGTTGGGTGAGGTCGCGGCCACGGTAAGGACCGCCGCGTTGAGCAGCGTCTGCTCGGCGAGCATGATGCCCGCGACCGAGACGGCGAACCCCGTGCCGCCCCTGATCGAAAGGTCGCTGCTGACCTCCTCGATCCCCTCGGTGGCCGGTCCCAGTAAGGCCGCCTCCGCGTCGGCCATCGTGGGGTGAGCCGCTGCGCTCCCACCTCCGTTGGGCCCGCGCCGGCGGGCAAACGCCCACGGGACCACGACCAGCGAGACGAACGGGGCCGCGGCGATCCCCAGCGCCACGGCGGACTGGCCCGAGGCGATGCCCACGGCGACGGCGAGCGCGAACGCCAGTCGCGACAGCGCCTCCATGAAGACAAGCCCGCCGTAGAGCCCGAAGTACTGGTGACCGGCGAGCCAGCCCCGCGCGAAGTAGCTGGCCGCGTAAGCCAGGACTCCCGCCACGAGGACCCAGTACAGGGTGCTCGACCGGTCGAAGACGTGATCCCGGATGGTGCCCCTCAGCGCCAGCGCGACGGCCAGGAAGGCCAGGGCGAAGGCGAGCTGGATTAGTAGCGGGACCCTCAGCGGGTGTCGGGTCGAGACGCCCCGGGCCCGGCGGGTGGCGATCGTGCGCGAGAGCAGCTGCTCGATCGGCCGGTAGATCACAGAGATGATCACGAACATGACCGACCACAACACGTCCAGCCGCTTCGCCGCCACGGGGCTGAGCACGTGGCTGGCGACCGCGAAGTACGCGAAGGTCAGCAGCCCGGTGGCGGCGATCCCGAGCGACAGGATGCGCGCGCCGCGCCCGTAGGAGGACGACGCCGCGCCTCCGCTCGAACTCACGCTCTCAACCACTTACAGCCGGACGAGCAGCATCGTCCAGGGAAATGGCGATCGCGCCTGGACGACCTCCCCGTAGGCTGCGAGCAACCGTACGAAGGAACGTTTGGACCAGTGGTTGAGATGGCCGGGGGTGTTCCCGGCCTCGCGCAGGTACGCACCGCGGGCGACGTTGAGTCCCCGCCACAGCGGCTCGCGCGGCACCGAGACGATCAGGTGGCGCCGGGCGCAGCGCGCCATCTCGGAGAGCGTGTGTTCGGGATCGGGAAGGTGCTCCAGCACCTCGATCGCCGTGGCCACGTCGAACTCGTCGGAGGCGAAAGGAAGCGTGTCGGCGCTCATCGCCCGGAACTCGAGGTTGGGGGCCGGGCGCCGCTGCCACTCGGCGCGCAGCTTGGGATCCTCCAGGTCGATGCCCACCACCCGGCGGTCGACGAGTCGCTGGGCCCAGCGCTGGGTGAGCACTCCCTCCCCGCATCCGATGTCCAGCACCGATTCGGGGTCCGCCTCGGTGAACAGCTCTTCGAGTGTGCGCTCGAAGCCGGCCATGAGGCGGCGCACGAGCGGGTTGTTCGATCCGTACTTGTCGAACGTGTTGCCGGTGACGACGCCCGCGCCGGACGCCGCAACGGTGTTGCCCGCAACGGTGTTGCCCGCAACGGTGTCGCCCGCAACGGTGTCGCCCGCAAC
>DASZHF010000078.1:0-5757 GCA_035938095.1 Solirubrobacteraceae bacterium | reverse complement strand
ACCCACGCTCCGAGGCGGCACCAGGGTATCAGCGCCGGTCCGCGCTCCTAGCGCGCGCGCAGCGACGCTCGACCGGTCTGGTACCCGCGGGCCCGCGCGATGACGCGGTAGCGCCCCGCCCGCGTGTTCCGGGGGTGCAGCACCGCCCGCCCGGAGCGGCGGGTCCGGGCCCGCGCGTGCCCGATCGAGACGACCACGCCGCGCACCGGCACCAGGCGCCCGCCCAGCCGCGCCCGCACGCGCACCACCACTCGGCCCGCCCGCCCGGCCCGCACGCGGCGCGGGTGCACGGACACCAGCAGCGCGGGCTTGGTCGCCGCGGCGCCCGGCCCCGGCGGTGCACCCGCGCCGGGGACCGAGCACGAGCCGCCGAGCGCGCCCGCCCCCCGACTGACCGTGACCGCGACTTCCCGGGCGCCCGGGCAGGACAGGATCCTCAGGACCGGCGCCCCCGCCCCGCTGGCGACGGCGCCACCGGACACGCTGACGCCGTAGCCAGCCGGGTACTGCACGGGCGGGATGGCCACGTCGCTCTCGCTGTAGGGACCGAAGGACCCTCCGCCGCCGGCTCGCGTGACCGACCAGTGCGCCTGGAAGCCACCGCTGGAGGCGTCGAATCCAAACGAGGAGGGCGTTCCGGACACCACCTGGGGGTAGGGCTCGGCCAGCAGCTTGAGCTTCGCCAGCTTGACGTTGGTGCCGGTCGGGGGCCGCTGGGGATCGAGCACCAGGGCCTGCGCTCCCGGGGCCGAGCTCGTGGGGTCGTTGCCGGTGTAGGCCCACTCGAGCCAGCCCACCATGTTGCGATCGGCGCGGTTGAGCATCGCGGTCAGGTCGACCGCGTTGTCCGTGGATCCGAACTCGGTCAGCAGCAGGGCGTCGCCGGTGACCGCGCTGCGGTGCTCGGCGTGGGCGAAGACCATGTCGTCGAACGTGTCGCAGCCCGAGTAGGACCCGGTCGAGTCCTGGCTGAGGCAGTAGTCATGGAAGGCGAATCCGAGGCGCGGGTCACCGATCGGACCCAGCTGGGTATCGGCGCCGTCGTTGAAGATGACGTTGGGCTCGTACCAGACGAGCGTGCGGTTGTCGACAGCTCGGATGGCGCCCGTCACGCGCTTGACGAACGCCGTGAGCTGCGCGTCGAAGGCCGGACATCCGGCGGGGTTGGCGCACTGCTGCCAGGTCGAACCCGGCCACGGCTCGTTCAGGAGCTCGTAGCCCAGGACGGCGCTGTTGCCCTGAAAGCGGGCGGCCACGTGGGCCCAAGCGGCCGCGAAGCGATCCTGCAGGCCGACGCCGCCGGGTCCGGGCGTATTGGCCCAGAAGTTGTCGAAGGCGCGCTGCGTGGCCGGCTGGCCCAGGTAGTTGCCCGGGAACCCGAGCTGGGGCTGGGCGGGGAGCCCGTCGTCGTTGACCGCCCAGTCCGGGAATCCCTCCCCCTGGAAGCGCTCGTTGTACATGTCCTGGTGGAAGTCGAGCAGCGAGACCACGCCGTGGCGCGCCAGCGTGGCCACCGTCTGGGCGATCCCGTTCAGGTAGGCGTCGTCGAAGACCCCGGGCTGGGGCTCGACCGCCTTGTAGATCACGCCGACCCGCACCGCGTTGAAGCCCTGGCTGGCCAGGAACGCCGCGTCGTCGTCGTCGAAGCCGCCTCCGGAGGGCAGGTAGGGCGGGAACTTCACCACCTGGTTGAAGCCGTGAAGGATCACCACCCGCCCGGCCGCGTCCGTGACCCAGCGCCCGGCGTGGCCAAGTGGCAGCGCGGGAGCGGTCACCGCTTCGTCGGCGCGGGCCCGGTCCGAGGGCGCGATCAGCGTCAGGGCGATGGCCGCCGCGAGCAGCGCCAGACCCGCGCGCCGCCAGTGGGCCCCGACCATCCCCGGCGAGTGGCTCACGGCACGGCGGGCACGGCGACGCCGCCCGCCCTCTGGAGCATCGCGGCGAAGCGGTCGGGGCGCACCACCTCGTAGGAGGGTCCTAGCGCCTGCATCACCTGACGGGCCTGGGTGAACCCCATGGTCCACGTGTTCAGGGCGACGAACACGAACGCGGGCCGGGTCGGGTAGGTGTACGCGGCCCCCTCCACTCGCCACGTGGTGGTGGTCACGTCCGGGCCCCAGACCGCGTGTATGACCGGGACGCCCTCGGACAGATACGTGGCGGGCGGGTTCGGGAACGTCGCGCCGAAGTAGTCGGTGAAGATCGCCGGGGGATGGAGGGCCTCGACGTAGCTCTGCACGGTCTGGGGGCTGGGCGAGTACGCGTAGCCGTTGTCGAGGATCCAGACGGCGCGAAGGCCCGAGAGCGCCATCAGCCTCCGGGTCTGATCGAGGTATCCGCTGAGGTCCGGGTCCAAACCGGGGTAAACGTAGCCGGCGCCACTGGGCCCGGCGACGAGCACGTCGTTCGGCGTGAGCGTGTGCACGAAGTAGTCGTAGATACGCGGCGCCAGCAGCGAGAGCCGAGGGGAGATCGAGATCCCCATCGGGATCGTGCCGCGCGCCGGGTCTGCCCACTGGTGCTCCAGCAGCCACTCTTCGTTGGCGCCGACGTTGTCGCCGTCGCTGATCACGAAGGTGACGTAGGTCTTGGTGGGGTCCAGGGGCGCCGGGCTGGAGCTCCAAGGCGGATGTTCGGCCAGGGGCCGGAACCACGAGTCGACGCTGAGGTTCGCCGCGAGGTCGGTGGGAACCAGGAACTTGCCCGCGCGTGAGATCTCACCGACCCCGGCCGGCTCGCACGCCGGAACCCCGCTCTGGCCCGAGATCTGATCGTCGAGGCACGGGTAGCCGTACACGGCCGTCAGGGCCGGGAACGCGCCGAGGATCTTCTGCACGGTGCTCGCGTCGCTCTCGGGGTTGGCCTGGAAGGCGAACCCCCGGCGGGCAACCACGAGATCGCGGATGCCGTGCCTGGGTCCGCTGCTGGGACCGCCGATCCAGGCCAGCAGGCCAAACCGCGACGGCGGGCCGAGATGGCTGAGCGCCCAGTCGTATGCGGCCGCCCGCGAGCTGAAGTGCTCGTCGCGGAGGTCGTGGACCACGCGCAGGCTGTAGGGCGGCTTGCTCAGTCGCGCCGCCAGCTCCGGGCTGGCGGGCAGCAGGTTCTCGAGCCCGGCCCAGGTCGTGGCGACGTTCTGGGTGTCGGTCGGCAGGTTGGGGTCCCATACCACCAGCCCCCGCACGGTCGAGCGCAGGCGGGCCAGGAGCTCGTAGGGCGCGACGTGCTCGGTCGCCAAGGGGACGGCGAGTCGCAGCCAGGTCGCCGACGTGTCGTCGAGGCCGAGCAGGTAGACGTGCGGACCGGTTCGGTTGGCGATCCCCTGCAGCGCGGTGAACAGAAGCCGTTCATCCGAGGAGAGCGAGCCGACGTCGCTGACCAGCAGCGGCTGCGCGGGAGCGCCGACCCCCCGCTTGAGCGCCCGGGGCGGGCGGGCGGGCCTGGCCCGTCGCTCTCGCTGGGTCGAGCGGATCACCGCCACCGCGCGCCGTTCGCGCGCCGCCGAGCGCCCGCCGGCGGGTCGGGCGGCCGCGCTCGCCGAGCAGGCCGCGCCCAGTGCGAGCACCACGACCGCGATGGCCGGGCCGGAAGCCCGCCTGGAGATCCGGCTCGCCCGAGGGATCCGGCTCGCCGCGATGCGCCCCTCGGACGTTCGCCCCAGCCGGGGCAGCCTCGTAGTACGCACCATCTCGATTCCTGGGCCGACCCGCTCCTCCGGCAGCCCCCTCAGCTTACGCCGGCTGCCTGCTGATCCGCGGCGGTCCGGGTCGGTTTCGCTCTCGGCGCGGACTCGCGGTACTGTCGGCGCATGGCGGCGACGCGTCAGGCGACCCGGTTTGCCGGCTGGCCACCGGACGCGCTGGTCTTCCTGCGCGAGCTCGAGGACAACAACGACCGCGACTGGTTCAAGGCCAACCGCTCGCGCTACGACGATTACCTCGTCGCTCCCACGGTGGCGCTGGCGGATGAGCTGGCCGACCTGGGGCGTCCGCACCTCTTCCGGCCCTGGAACAACACGCGGTTTCGCCCCGGCCCGCCGCTGAAGGAGCACATTTCGGTCGCCATCGGCTACGAAGGCGCCGGCGGCTTCTACGTCGAGCTGTCGCTCGACGGCCTGTTCGTGGGCGCCGGGCTTCATGCGCCGGCCCCGGATCAGGTGGAGCGCCTCCGAGCCGCGGTCGACAAGCAGCCCACCGCAGCGCCCCTGGAGCGGGCGCTGCGCAACGCACAGGACGCCGGGCTCGCGCTCAACGAGCCCGACCTGGTACGCGCCCCCCGCGGCTACCCCGCCGACCATCCCCGGCTGGATCTCCTCCGCCGCCGCGGGCTGACCGTCGCCCGCCGGCACGAGCTGCGCCCCTGGGTGCACCGCCGCGAGGCCGGCCGCCGCATACGGGCCCAGCTCGACGCAGCTGTGCCGCTGGTGCGCTGGCTCCGCGAGCACGTCGGTCCCTCGCGCGCGAACTGACGGTCCGGCTAGACGACCTCGCGCTTCAGCGCTTCGCGTGGGCGGTTCAGGCCGACGATCGTCGCGTCGCCGGCGGCCAGGGCGATCGCGGCCAGGACGCGGGCGCGCTGCTCGACGCTCAGCAGCCGCGCCACGAGAGTCACCGACCCGCGCGGCTCGCTGGCCCACAGCCCGCGCGCGACCTCGATCAGGAAGCGTTCGTCCGCGGGCCAGGCTCGGGAAGCCTCGTACAGCGCTCGCCACTCGATCATCCGCCGGTCGTAATCGACGTACTCGGCGGCCTGAGCCAGCCACGGACTTTCGAGCAGGTACGCCACCGCCGCCCACCGCGGCTCCCGCAGCGTCCAGCGGGGCGCCTCGGCCGGATAGTCGCGGACCAGGACCGCCACGGGGGAGTGCACGCTGCGCGCGGCACCGCGGGTGGCGGCGGCGCCCCGGGGCAGTTCGCGGCGCTCGAGGCCGTAGAGCATGGGCGGACGGCCCCTGCGACCATCGGGCTCCCCCGGCAGCCGGGCCACCACACCGGCCTGCACGAGAGCCTGCAGGTGCGCGCGGAGCGTGCCGCGCTGAGCGGAGACCGAGGTCGCCAGCTCGTCGAGCGAAGCGGGCTGGCGCTGGGAGAGTTCGCGCACGATTTGCAGGCGAATCGGGTTCGCCACGGCGTCCAGCCAGCTCCCCTGCGCCATCACGACCCCGTCAATGTATCGAGATTGCGTGAATGCTCAAGCCGCGGGAAGCGCTCTGCACGCCCGATGGACCGCTTCGAGACCGCCCGAAGCACTATCCTGCCGCCCAGTCGCGCTCGGATTGGCGACATCTGTTCGTCGGCGACCCGGAGGGGAATATGCGGAAGATCGTGATGGTCATGTTTGGGTTCGCAGTAGCGGCGTTGCTCGCCGTAGGACCGGCGCTGGCGGCGCCCAAGAAGGGTGGCACCAAGAAACCGGCGACCAAGAAGACGATCACCGTGACCCTTAAGGGGAGCAACGAAGCTCCCACCAAGGGACCCGCGAAGGGAACGGGCACGGCCAAGATCACGCTCGATTCCAAGACGGGCAAGGTCTGCTTCAAGCTCACGTACAGCCACATCGACACGGTGACGGCCTCCCACATCCACAAGGGTGGGGCGGGTCACGCGGGGCCGATCGTCGTGGCGTTCTTCACGTCGAGTGCCGCCGCGAAGAAGAACGGCTGCGTGACCGGGAGCAAGTCCACGGTTGCGGCGATCATCAAGAAGCCCAGCGCCTATTACGCCAACATCCACACCACGAAGTACCCGGGCGGAGCTA
>DASZHF010000077.1:0-8145 GCA_035938095.1 Solirubrobacteraceae bacterium | reverse complement strand
GAGGCGCTCGGCCGGCTCGACTCCCAGGCCCGCTCCGAGCTGCTCTCGGACCTGATCGGGCTGCGGGTCAACCGGCGCCACCGGCCCGGTCGGGGTTTCGAAGCGCTGCGCTACCGGTTCGAGATCGTCTCGGACTACGGCGCGTTCCGCGACCTCCAGCGCCACCGGCTGCTCACCTGCCAGTGGCAGCGCCTGACCCCGGACCTCGGGGCGGGCGTGCCCGACGAGCTGGATCGTGCCGGCGTGGGCGACGACTACCGCCGTGGCCTGGAGATCTCGGCGCGCACGTACACGCGCTTGGCCGACTCGGGCCTCGAGGAGCTCGCGCCCTACTCGCTCTGCCTGGCCTACCGGATCCGCTACGTCCTGGACCTCAACGCGCGCGAGGCCATGCACCTGATCGAGCTGCGCTCCGGCCGCGAGGGTCATCCCACCTACCGCGCCGTGGCTCACGAGATGTACGCACAGATCGCGGCGGTTCACCCCACCGTGGCCGGCGCGATGACGCACCTCGACAGCGAGACCGAGCCGCGGCTGGAGCGAATCCTGTCCGAGATGAGGACCACGCGTCAGCGCGAGCAGCGAGCGCGCGACGCAGCTTCCGCTGGACCGCCCCTGACAGGTACGGATGAACCGACCGGCGCCGACGGACAGACCCCGACCGGAACGCTACGGGTCACGGACCACCGCGAGCGCAACCGCACTTCGCGCTAGCGGCGGCGCGGGCGGTTACGGGCGAACGCCGCGGTAACCACGCGCGGCCACGTGATCGTGGTCGATCACGCTCGGTCCGTGCGCGCCCGGAGCGCCGCCGTAGACGTTGCCGTAGGGACGCTGGCTGATGCCGCTCCCTCGGCGCGAGTACAGGCTCGTGGTCACCGCGAAGAGCATCACGATCAGGAAGGCCAGGAAGATCCAGGCCCCGCCGGCCAAGCTAATCAGTGCAATCGACATGGCGCTTCCCTTCCGCTAGTGGGCGCATCGGTCCACCGACAGCCTTGCGCGTGGCCCGGTGGCGAGGTGTGCGAAGGGGCACATATACCGGTCATAGCCATGTGTGCGAAGCGGCACACATGACGCGCGCCGCTTCTTGCACGGGCGAGCGCGACCGCTACGAAGCGTGCGTGCCGGACGTTTCCTGCTCGCGCTGGCGCAGCTCGATGCGACGGATCTTGCCGGTCAGCGTCTTGGGCAGGTCTGAGACGAACTCGATCCGGCGCGGGTAGGCGTAAGCCGAAAGGCGCTCGCGCACGAAGCGCTGAATGTCCTGTGCCAGGTCGTCGGAGGGTGCATGGCCCGCAGCCAGCACGACGAACGCCTTGACCACGTGGCCCCGGCGCTCATCGGGAGACGCGACGGCGGCGGCCTCGGCCACCGCCGCGTGCTCCAGGCAGGCGGACTCGACTTCGAAGGGGCCGATGCGGTATCCGGCGGCGATGATTACGTCGTCGGCTCGCCCCTCGTACCAGAAGTAGCCGTCCGCATCGGTTCGGGCGGCGTCCTTGGTGTGAAACCACTCGCCGCCGAAGGTCTCCGCGCTGGCCTCGGGCAGCTGCCAGTAGCCGAGTGGGTAGTGAGGATTGGAGCGCGAACGCAGGCATATCTCTCCCCGTTCGCCCTGCGCGACCGGCTGCTCTTCCTCATCGAGGATGGCGACGTCCCATCCGGGCATCGGTTTGCCCATCGACCCTTCGCGCACCTCCATGAAGGGAAAGTTCCCGCACAGCGGGTAGCTCTCGGTCAGTCCGTAGAAGTCGAGCACCGTGAGGCCATACTGCTCGCGGAACCAGCGGATCGCCTCGGGATTCAGCGGCTCCCCGGCCGAGCACACGACCCGGAAGCACTGCGGGTAGCGCGTGCCGGCGTCGGCGATGCCCATCATCGAGCGGATCGCGGTCGGCGTCGCGAACACATTGCTCACCTCGTGCCGGGAGAGGAAGTCCAGCTGCTTGTGGGGCTCGAACCCTCCCTCGCGCTGATACACGCACTGCACGGCCCCGAGCCGCCAGGGCCCGAGCAGCGGCGCGATTCCGGCGGCCCACGCCCACTCGCCCATCCCATGAAAGCGCTCGCCCTCGCGGACGTCGTGGCAGTAGACGAACTCCTCGTGGGCCAACAGGTAGCGGTGAGCGTGGACGATGCCCTTGGCCAGGCCCGTGGTCCCCGACGTGTAGTACAGCTGCGCCGGGTCGTCCGCCGCGGTGTCCGCCGTCTCGAACTGCGTGGGGGCGCCTGCCAACGTGCCGTCCTCGAGCACGAGCAGATGCTCGACCAGCGCTGCGTCGAAGCGCGCGGCGTTGGCGGCGTCGGTTACCAGCACGCGTGGCTGCGAGTCGGTCAGGCGGTGGCGGATTCCGTCATCGCCGTAGAGGACCGACATCGAAAGCAGGATGGCCGCGAGCTTCCAGGTGGCGAAGAACACCGCCGCGGTCTCGGGTGTGGGTGGCAGCACCACCGCGACGCGGTCGCCGCGGTGCACCCCGAGGCTCGCGAGCACGTTGGCGACCTGGTTGGAGAGATCCTGGAGCTCGCCCCAGGTGATCTCACGCAGCTTTCCATCGAAGCGCTCGTGCACCATGGCGAGCTTCTCGCGCGGATGCCTGTCGCACACGTCGGCGGCGATGTTGTAACGAGCTGGCACCACCCAGCGGTGCTCGGCCCGCGCGCGCTCATAGGTCAGCTGCCCGGACGTGGACACTCGCTCGCGTTCAGTCCTCCGCCGCCTGCCGCTCTTTGATCTGACCCTCCAAGCGCTCCATCACATCCGGGTCACGCAGGGTGGTCACGTCGCCCAGAGCCCGGCCCTCGGCGATGTCGCGCAACAGCCGCCGCATGATCTTCCCGGACCGCGTCTTGGGCAGATCGTCGGCCCAGATGATCCGCTTGGGTCGAGCAAACTTGCCGATGCGCTCAGCGACGTGGTCGCGGATCTCCTCCATCAACTCGTCGGAGCCGTCCAGATCACCCTGAAGGGTGACGAACGCGCACACCGACTGGCCGGTTTGCTCGTCGCTCTGACCGATGCAAGCGGCCTCGGCCACCTTCTCGTGCGAGACGATCGCAGACTCGATCTCGGCGGTGGACAAGCGATGACCGGATACGTTGATGACGTCGTCGACGCGGCCGATGACCCAGAAGTAGCCGTCGCGGTCCTGGCGCGCGGCGTCCCCCACCAGGTAGGTCTCGTTGCCGAACTTCTGGAAATAGGTCTCGACGAAGCGGTCTTCCTCCTTGTACAGGGTGCGCAGCATGCCCGGCCAGGGCCGTCGCAGGGTGAGGAGCCCCTGGGTGTCGCGCTCGACCTCGTTGCCCTGCTCGTCCACCACGGCGGCCTCGATCCCCGGGAACGGGATGGTGGCCGAACCCGGCTTCGTGGCCACAACCCCGGGCAGCGGGGTGATCATGATGTGGCCGGTCTCGGTCTGCCACCAGGTGTCGACGATCGGGCACCGCTCGCCGCCGATCACCTTGTGGTACCAGAGCCAGGCCTTGGGATTGATCGGCTCGCCCACGCTGCCGAGCAGGCGAAGCGTGCTGAGGTCGTGGCGGTTCGGATACTCGACCCCCCATTTCATGCAGGCCCTAATGGCGGTCGGCGCCGTGTACAGGATGGTGACGCCGTATCGCTCGACGATCTCCCACCAGATGTCCTTGTCCGGGTAGTCGGGTGCGCCTTCCCACATCACCGACGTGGCGCCGTTGCACAGCGGCCCGTAGACGATGTAGGAGTGACCGGTCACCCACCCGACGTCGGCGGCGCACCAGTAGACATCGGACTCGGGCTTGAGGTCGAACACGTACTTGTGGGTGCACGCCACGCCGGTCAGATAACCGCCGGTCGTGTGCAGGATGCCCTTGGGCTTGGCGGTCGAACCCGACGTGTAGAGGATGTAGAGGGGATGCTCGGCGTCGAGCGGCTCGGGCTGACACTCGGCGGCGGCCGCCTCCATGGCGTCGTGGTAGAAGACATCGCGGCCGGCTCGCATCTCACACTCGGTACCGGTGTGCGCCACCACGAAGATCGTCTCCAGCGACGCGAGGTCGCCCATGACCTCGTCGACCGCCTGCTTGATGGGAGCCGTCTTACCCTTGCGCCGGGCTCCGTCGACGGTGACCAGAGCCTTGGCCTGCGAGAACTCCATCCGCTCACGAACCGCGTCGGCCGAGAAGCCGCCGAACACGACGTTGTGCGGAGCCCCGATGCGCGCGCACGCCAGCATCGCCACAACCACCTCGGGGATCATCGGCAGGTAGATGCCGACCACATCCCCTTTCTTAATCCCGTGGTCTCCGAGCGCGTTGGCGAAGCGCTGCACGTCGCGGAGCAGATCGGCGTAGGTGACCTCGCGCTTTGAGCCGTCCTCGCCGCGCCAGTGATACGCGATGCGGTCTCCGCGGCCCGCTTGCACGTGGCGATCCAGGCAGTTGTGGGAAGCGTTGAGCTCGCCGCCCACGAACCACCGGTAGAAGGGCGGCTCGGAGTCGTCGAGAACCATCTCCCACTGCCGCGACCAGTCCAGTAGCTCACCGGCCTGCCCCGCCCACCACGCTTGGGGGTCGCGCGCCGCGTGCTCATAGATGGCGGCGTCGCGGACCAGCGCCTGGCGCCGGAACTCATCGGGGGGCTCGAAGCGTTCGACCTCGAGCAACGCCTCGAGCTGCTGCTCTAGCGACCGGTCCTCCTGCTGCTCAGTGGCCATAGGCGAGACCTCCTATCTCGAAGTCGTCGAGTGACTCCGAAGCTATCGCTTTTGGTCCCCGGCTACCGGCGGCGCTTGCGCTTGCGCTTCTTCGACGAGGGATGCACGGTTGGTGCCGGCGGCGGAGCGCCGTGTACCTCGACCCCCGCGGGCGCCGGCTCGGGCGGCGGCAACCCCTGGCGCTCGCGGCGCGCAGCCTCGCGCTCCTCGCGCACCTGCTGCTGGGTCGGCCAGGGCTGAGCCTGCCCCGTCTCCCAGGCCGGCGGGGTGCCGCTGGGCCAGCGTCCGCCGAACAACGCCGCCAGCGCGAGCAACCAGAACACCTGCAGGATCGGGAACGGGGTGATCGGGATCACGAACAGGACTCCGCAGATGATCCCCAGGACGCCCAGGACCCGCGGGAGCAAGCCCACGCGCATCGCGTTCAGGGCGATGAGCACGAACACGATGGCGAGGAGCAGCGGCACCGGAAGCAGGGCGAGGAACCCGAGCACCCCGACCACTCCGCTCTGCGCGTGGCTGACCGCGTGATGGCTGTGGTCGGCGCCATGCACGAACTGGTGGTACTTGATCAGGATCGCGACCTGGGTGATCAGGCCCGCCTGCTGCAGGCCCGCCCCTATCAACGCGCTCCCGATAGCACCGGCGATGACCATGGGACGCAGGGCCGACGGCGTCTCCGGGCGCCGGAACTTCGTGGCCCCGTACAGGTAGAGCAGCACGCCCCCGATACCCACTGCGGCCGCGGCCCAGATGACCACGGCTACGAGCGACCCGGCGGCGTGGTGGTCGATGTACGCCAGCTCGGCTGCCTTCGGACTGACCCGCGGGCTGGCCACTCCGGCCAGGGCCGGCCCGATCCCTTGAATCAGGCCAACCCGGGGCGCGTTCGAGAGTACGGCGATCTGGACCGCGGTGGCCGCGATGACCAGCACGCCGGCGACGCCGGCCGAGACCACGGCGCGCGAACGCCAGGTCGCCTCCCAGGCGAGCTGGCGCTCAACCTCTGAGGAGTCCGAGACCATCGCGGCGGCAGTCTACGCGCGCGCTCTAGATTGCTCCGGTGCGCGGATCGCAGCTCGACGCCTGCCCGGCCTGCGAGGGCCAACTCGATCCGTGGATCAGCGCGCCGCCGGCCGAGCCCGGGGCGGGCGGCCGGATCTCGCTGCGACGGTGCCGCTCGTGCGGAACGGCCGTCACCGAGCCGGGGGCCGGCACCGGAGGCGACCTCCACCAAACGGGCGCCTACGGAGCAGTTCGGCCCAGGCTCGCGTGCGTGGCAGCTCCGCTGCTGCGCGTCTTCGACCACCAGCGCCTGGGACTCCTGCGGCGAGCCCTGGATGTCGAGCCCGGGCCACGAGCGCTGCGACTGCTGGACGTGGGCGCCGGCCGGGGCCGGTTCGTGGCGACCGCCCGGAGCGCCGGCCTGCGGGCGGAGGGGATCGAGCCAACCACCCGCGGCGTGGCCGCGGCCCTCGCGATCGGGGTCGAGCTGCGCCAGGAGCGGATCGAGGAGGCGGAGGTGGCCGAGGGGTCGCTGGACGCGGTGACCGCGTGGCACGTGCTCGAGCACGTCGAGGATCCGGGAGTCGCCGTCGCGCAAATGGCGCGCTGGATCCGGCCGGGCGGCGTGCTCCTCATCGGAGTGCCCAACCTGGCGTCAGCGCAGGCGCGCTGGTCGGGCGAGCGCTGGTACCACCTGGACCTCCCCCGCCATCGCACCCACTTCACGCCCGCGGGCCTGAGCGCCCTCGTGACCGCCCGGGGGCTGTCCCCGATCCACGTCCATCACGTGCTGCTCGAGCACAACTCGTTCGGCATGTGGCAGTCGCTGGTCAACTACGGCACCGCAACACCCTCCTACCTCTACAACCTGCTCAAGCGCAACGCTCGCCTGAGCCCGCGGGATCTGCTGGTCACGGGACTGGCGCTTCCGCTCGCGCCAGCGGCTGCGGCACTGGAACTCGGCGCCGCGCTGGCTCGCCGGGGCGGGACGATCGCGTTGTCGGCGCGGCGGCCGTGACCGGGCCGCCCTACGGCAGGAGCTCGAGCACGGCCGCGACCACGTCGCCGTCGGAGCGCCGGACGGCGCCCGGGATCAGCTCGGCGAGCACTCGGCCGGCCGCCACCAGGTGCGACGGAGTGCCGGGTCCATCCACCACCCGCGTCGGGACTGTCAACCCGCGCAGCTCGCGCCTCGTCACCGGCAGGCTCGCCAGCCCCGCATAGTCGGCGAAGAACCCGGCGACGTCCCCGCGCGCCCGGGCGAGACGATCGGGGTCGTGGTTTGGGTCATCGCCCCAGCCCGAGAGCCATACCTCGACCGCCCCCGAGGGTCCGTGCTCGCGCAGCGCGCGCTCGAGCTCGGATCGCTGCGCCGACAGCGCCTCGGTGGCCTGGGGGACGAGCGCGAGCGTGGCCGGCTCGACGAGCACGAGTCCTGCGAGCGAGAGCGCATGGCGCAGCGCCAGCTCGAGGCAGATCAACGCCCCGAAGTCTTCGCCGCACAGCACGACCGGGTCGGCATCCAGCGACCGCAGGACCGACTCGGCGTCCTGGGCCTGCTCCTGGACGGTGGTGCGCCGGTAGCCCTCCGGAGCCTGGCTGGCGCCGTACCCCCGCCGGTCATAGGCGATCACCCGGGCCCGCTCGGCAAGACGCTCGGCCACCGGACCCCAGCTCTCCGCGTCCGCGGCCATGCCGTGGATCAACAGGACCGCCGTCCCGGCCCCCCGCTCGCGATACGCGAGCTCGACGCCCGCTCCCGATGTCAGCGGAGTCATCCGGGACCGCTCATCCGGGGACAGTGGGCGAGCCGCTCACCGTGGCCGTCATCGCCCAAACCTAGCGACCGCTCGAACGCCGGCGGTCACGGCCCCGCCGGTAGGATTTGCGGCATGGAGGGATTCGGTGGCCTGTTCGGCGACCCGGATGAGCTGCAACGGCGGATGGCCGAGTTCGCCGAGCAGATGCAGGGCCAGCAGCGTCTGGCCTGGGCCGACAACGCGATCAAGCTGGCGGTCGATATGACCGTGGCGGCGATCAACCGGGTCAACGTCCAGGGCACGAGCGAACAGCAGGCCCAGCAGATCCGCTCGGTGATGGCGACGGTCTTTCCCGAGGCCGTCACCCTCGTGCGCGAGGCGCGCGAGGGACTTCAGTAGCGCGCGCGCGCGCCGGCTACGCCCACGTCCCCGGGTCTACGCCCACGGGCTCGGGTCTACGCCCACAAGCTCGGGTCTACGCCCACAAGCTCGGGGGCGGGCGCCCCGCTCCGCGCTGCCGCCTCGGCTTCGCGCTGGACGCGGCCGGCGTGGATGACCTCCTTGAACGACCGAAAGCGGAAGATGAACACGAGCGCTCCGAAACCAACGGCGAAGGTGAACGCCGCGATCGCGATCTGCTGGCCGACCGAGTACGCGGCCACGGTCGCCGCGCTGGCGCT
>DASZHF010000076.1:0-37581 GCA_035938095.1 Solirubrobacteraceae bacterium | reverse complement strand
GCCCTATCGGCGCTGTCCGCGACACCACCCCCGTCATCGCCCTGCGCGCGAAAGCGCGCAATAACCTCCCCTATCGCGAGCGTGTCTCCCTCCTGGGCGACGATCTGGAGCACTCCGTCCTGGTCGGCGTCGTAGGTCATGTTGGCCTTGTCGGTCTCGATCTCGACCAGCGCGTCTCCGCGGCGCACGGGTTCGCCGTCGCGCTTCAGCCATTTGAGGATCGTGCCCTCCTCCATCGAGTCCGACAGCCGGGGCATGACGACGTCGGTCATGAGCTCGGGCGTGCGTGGGGGGCGCGGCTGGTCACCGGCGGGCCGGCCCGGTCACACATCGCGCAGCGTGGCCAGGGCGGCCTTGACGATCTGCGGTTCGTGCGGGTAGGCGATCTCCTCGAGCGGCTTGGAGTAGGGCATCGGGACGTCGGCCCCGGTCACGCGTCCCACCGGAGCGTCGAGGTCGTCGAACGCCTGCTCCTGCACGAGCGCCGCCAGGTTGGCGCCCACGCCCCCGTGGGGCCAGCCCTCCTCGACGATCACGCAGCGGTTGGTCTTGCGCACCGAGGCGAGGATGCCGTCGAGGTCGAGCGGCCGCAGCGTGCGCGGATCGATCACCTCGGCCTGGACGTCGTGCTCGTCGGCCAGCGTCTGGGCGGCGCGCTCGGCGGTCACCGCCATGCGCGAGATCCCCACGATGGTGACGTCCGACCCCTCGCGGCGCACCGCCGCCTCGCCGAAGCGCAGCACGTGGTCGTCGTCGTCGGGCACCTCGCCGCGCTGTCCGTAGAGCGTCTCGTGCTCGATGAAGATCACGGGGTTGTCATCGCGGATGGCGGCCTTGAGCAGGCCCTTGGCGTCGGCCGCGGTGGACGGGACGGCGACCAGCAGCCCGGGGACGTGGAGGTAGATGGCCTCCAGCGAGTGGGAGTGTGTGGGACCCAGCTGGTGGCCGGCGCCCTGCGGCATGCGAACGACCAGCGGCACCTTGACCTGGCCCCCGAACATGTAATGGATGTGGGCCGCGTGGTTGACGATCTGGTCCAGCGCGAGCAGCGAGAAGTTGATCGTCATCAGCTCGACGACGGGCCGCAGCCCGGTCATCGCGGCCCCGACGCCGACGCCGACGATCGTGTTCTCGGAGATCGGGGTATCGCGCACGCGCTTCTCGCCGAACTCCTCGAGCAGACCGGCGGTGACCTTGAACGCGCCGTTGAACACGCCGATGTCCTCGCCCATCAGCATCACGTTCTCGTCTCGGTGCATCTCCTCGCGCAGCGCCTGATTGAGCGCCTCGCGGTAGCGCATGGTGGCCACGTCAGGTCTCCCCGCGGTAGCGCATGGTGGCCACGTCAGGTCTCCCCGCGATGGGCGATCGCGCCGTGCTCGCCCTCGTCGGGCTCGGCTTCGGCGGCGCGGTCGCTGGGGCCGGGCTCGGCCGGCTCGGTCACGGCCCGCTCGTACTCCTCGGTGCCCGCCAGGCGCTCGGCCGGCATCTCGCGCTCGTCCTCTCCGCGGTGCGGAGTGGGTGTGCGCGCGTCGACCGAGTACCAGCCCCGCACCTGGTCGCCCAGGACGTAGACGTTGTCGTAGAGCGAGTCCGGCGACGGGAACTCCGAGTTCTCGGCGAATTGCACGGCGCGGTCGACCCGCTCGATCGCCTGGCGGTCCAGCTCCTCGCGGTCCTCGGGGGAAAGGATCCCCTCGCTCTCCAGGCGCCGGGCGAAGACTTCGATCGGATCGCGCCGACGCCATTGCTCGACCTGCTCGCGGGTGCGGTACTCCTCGGGGTCGGCCATCGAGTGGCCGCGGAAGCGATAGGTGCGCGCCTCGACCAGGGTGGGGCGGTGCTCCTCGCGCGCGACGCGCAGCGCCTCGCGGCACACGCGGTAGGTGTCGAGCACGTCCATGCCGTCGCAGGTGGTGCCGGGCACACCGAAGCCCTCACCCTTGCGCTCCAGGTCGATGACGGCCGAGTGGCGCTCGAGCGAGGTGCCCATCCCGAACTGGTTGTTGGTGACCATGAAGACGACCGGCAGGCGCCAGAGCGCGGCGATGTTCATGGTCTCGCCGAAGGTGCCCTGATTGGTCGCACCGTCGCCGAACGTGCACAGGGTGACGTCGCCGGTGTCCAGGTAATCGCTGGCCAGGGCGAAGCCGGCGGCGAGCGGGAGGTTGCCGCCGACGATGCCGTACCCGCCCATGAAGCGGCGGCGCAGGTCGAACATGTGCATGGACCCTCCGCGGCCGTTCGAGCATCCGTCGACGCGGCCGAAGAGCTCTGCCATGACGGCCTCGGGGGTTGTTCCCCGGGCGAGCGCGTGGCCGTGGGAGCGGTAGGTGGCGATCAGGTAGTCCGAGTCGCGGAGCGCGCGAGCGGCTCCGACGATGGTGGCCTCCTCGCCGATCGCGAGGTGCAGGAAGCCGCCGATGCGGGCCCGGGCGTACTGCTCGCCGGCGCGCTCCTCGAAGTGGCGGATGAGCATCATCGTGGACAGCCACTCCCGGGCCGTGGCGGGGTCGGGGAGGGGTGCCGGGGAGGTGGGGTCGGCGGTGGCGCCGGGTGCGCCGGGGGGTGCGCCGGCGGCGTCGGCGGGTGCGCCGGATGCGCCAGGCGCGCCGGCCGTGGGCGGTGTGCCGGATGCGGGCTGGCCAGGGGTCGCGGCGGGTTGCGTGACCGGCTCGGCCATGGCGTTGCCACGATAGCGGCCCGCCAGCGGGCGTCGTTAGGAGCCGGGAGCCCCCGTGCAGACGGGATGAACGGCCGTGATCTTCGCGGCGACGGCGCGCAGCGTCGGGGAGTGGCTGATCAGAAACTGGTCGGGCTGGTTGTCGGGCATCGAGCGGTGGGCGAGGAAGGCGAAGTACGGAGCGCCCAGGTAGGGGAGGCCGGGCGGGCAGCGGCGGATCGCGGCGACGATCCGGTGGGCCTCGTCGTCGGAGTTCAGGCGCCCCCAGCTACCGGGCTGGGAGGTGGGGTAGATGAACGGCGGCTGGGTCCGGCCCGGCGACGCGAACAGTGACACGGTCTGCGCGAGCGTGAACAGCACACCCGCGCCCGCCGCTGCCGCCGGAAGCCAGCCACCGGGTCGTGGGGCGTGACGCACGGCCAGCGCCAGGCCGGACAGCGCGAGCGCGACGAGCACCGCCTCGACGGGCACGAGCACGTCCGGGCCGGTCCCGGCCTTGACCACGGTCAGGATCGTCGCCAGCAGCCCGACGGAGAGCCCGACCATGACACGCAGCAGCATGCGATCCGCGATCAGGCGTCTCAGCGCCAGGCACACGGCGGCGGCGACGATCAGCCCCGCCAGGCTCCAGCCCGCCTGCCCCCAGATTCCCAGCAGCTTGTGGGTTGTGTGCGACCCGGAGTGCAGCTGCGCCCGCACCGTGTCGCGCCACAGCGCGCCTCCGTATGCGGCCGTGGCGATGGCCGCCTCGACGGCCAGCGTGCCCGCGAACCACAGCAGGGCCCGCGTGCGATTTGCGGACAGGAGCACGATGGCGGCGGCGGGGACGACGAAGGGCCACTTGACGAACGAGGCGATGGCGACGAGGACGGCGGCGGCTGCGACCGTGCGCCGCTCGGTGGCCAGGAGCGCCGCCCCGAGGAGCAACGGGGCTGCGAGCAGCTCCGGTATGAGCGAGCCGTGCGCGTGGACCGCCCAGGGAGTAAGCAGCACGGCCGCGGGCGTCAGCGCAGTGGCCACCGGGCTCCGGGTCAGACGCCACACGACACGGGCGGCGAGCAGTCCGGCGAGCAGCTGCCCGACGCCCACGACGAGGCGTAGCCACTCGAGCGAGTCGTGGATGGCCAGGACGCCGGCGCCGGCGAGAATCACTCCGGGAGGCTGGGCGACGACCACCTGCCCGTACATGTCGTAGCCGTGGAGCAGCAGCCGGGAGGTGAACACGTAGACGCCCTCGCTGTAGTCCCAGTAGGCGATTCCCCGCCCGATGTGCAGGGCTGCGAGGGTCGCGACGCCGAGCACGAGCCCGGCGGTGGCGGCGAGCCTCGGATTCAGGCGGTGTGCGGGCGGGCGCGTCAGCGGGTGCATGGGCGGGCCACTACTAGAGCTCATCCTGGGCGGGCCCCTGCTCGCTCCAGGTGGCCAGGAACTCTTCGTCCTCCATCCGCCCCAGATCCTCGTGCAGCGCCCGGCCCAGCCGGCTCGCCTCCAGCGGAGCGCAGTCCCAGAACAGCACCACCTCACCGCTCTCGATCTCGACCACCTCAACGTGATCGACGCGCTCCGTGTCGGCCAGCATCGCCGGCGTCCGCCCGCCGCGCCGCACGATCAGCCGGTACGCCTGCTTGGCCTTCATCCGGTCAGAGAAACCAGCGCAAGGTCGATCGACTCGCTGCCGACCAGCAGACGATCGCCCAGCCTGAGCGAGGGAACGGCGGTCACTCCGGCGGCGCGGGCCTGTTCGGTCGTCTGCTCGAGGCGCTGCGCGATGGACCTCCGGCCCGCCGAGCGCAGGACGGCCTGCGGGTGCATCTCGCAGGCCGCCGCAGCGATGAGAACGGGATCCGGCTGGGAGAGATCGGCTCCGGCCGCGAAGGCTTGACGGAAAGCCGCGAGGGAGAAGGAGACGACGCGGCCGATGGTCTTGGCGAAGGTCGCCACGTGCATGGCCAGCTCGCTGTCGAAAGGGAAGGGGTCGGGCCACACGACCGGCTGGAGTCCCTGCGCGTCCGCTCGGCGCTCGAGGTCGGTGCGGGAGATCGCCTCGAGGGTCTCGGCCGGGGCCAGCTCGCGAGCGAGGACGGGCTGCCAGTCCACCGTCCCGCCCAGCAGCGACGGAAGCTGCTCGGCCACCAGATAGGCGTGGGGGCTGGAGAGGTCGAAGTAGAAGCTGGCCGCGGGGACGGACACGGCTCGGGAGCGGGCCTAGCCGTGGATGAGCCAGCCGTCGGCGGCCCGGGCGGCTTCCATGACGGCCTCGGACAGAGTGGGGTGCCCGTGCACCATGCGAGCGACCTCGGCGTAGCCGCCCTCGAGCGCGCGCACGTTGACGAGCTCCTGGATCAACTCGGTCGCCTTGGAGCCGACGATGTGGGCTCCGAGCAGCTCGCCGTACCGGCTCTCTCCCACGACCTTGACCATGCCGGTTCGATCTCCGTACACCGTGCCGGCTCCCACCGCGCCGTAGGGGACCTTGCCCACCACGACGTCGTGGCCCAGGTCCTTAGCCTCGGCCTCGGTCAGCCCGAACGAGGCGACGTTGGGCATGCAGAACGTGGCGCGCGGAATGTCGGGATAGGAGAGCGGGTGCGTGGTCAGGCCCGCGGCGTCCTCGACGGCGATGATGCCCTCGTCGGACGCCTTGTGAGCCAGAGCCGGGCCGAGCACCATGTCGCCGATCGCCCATACGCCGGACCGCGACGTTCGCATAGCTCCGTCCACTCGGAGCAGGCCGGCGTCGTCGAGCTCGATCCCGGCCTCGCCGAGACCTAGGCCCTCGACATCGGGGCGGCGCCCGGTGGCCAGCACCAGGTAGTCGAACTCTCCGGGCTGGTCGCCGAACTTGCACGTGACGGCCTTCTCCGTGGAGTTGACGTCGCTCACCAGCGTGCTGGTGTGGACGTCGATGCCCTGAGCCTTGAAGCCCCGGGCGGCGATCCGGGAGATGTCGGCGTCCTCGGTGGGCAGCACCCGGTCCAGTGCCTCGAACAGCTTCACCTGCGAACCCAGGCGGGCGAAGGCGGACGCGATCTCCGTCCCCGACGCCCCCGCACCCACGACCGCCAGCCGGGCTGGAATCTCGGGCAGGGCCCACGCCTCCTCGGTGCCGATCACCCGTCCGCCGAACTCGGTGCCGGGGATCGGCTGTCCCACCGAGCCGGTGGCGAGCACGATGGCCTTGGCCTCGAGCTCGGTCTCCTGGGAGTCGCCGCGAATGCGCAGCTTGCCGTCGGCGGTGAGGCTGGCCAGGCCCTCGATTAGCTCGATCCGGTTCTTCTTGAACAGGCCGCTAACGCCGCCCGTGAGGGTCGAGACCACCTTCTCGCGGCGAGCCGAGACGGCGGCGTAGTCGATCTCGGGCTCGCCCACCTTCAGGCCGAAGTCAGCCGCCTCCCTGATCTCGGTCAGGATGTCGGCGGTCCGGAGAACCGCCTTTGCCGGTATGCAGGCGTAGTTGAGGCACCGGCCTCCGACACGGTCCTTCTCGACCACCGCCGTTTGCATCCCGAGCTGCGCCGACCGGATGGCGGCTACGTAGCCGCCCGGCCCCGAGCCGACCACAACGCAGTCGTATGACGAGCTTGATGCCATCTATTTGCCAGCCTATCGGGCGGCTGGCGGGCTCGATCGGACGGCTCAGCTCTGCTGCTTGGGCGGATCCGCTCCCGGGCCCGGTAGGCGCCGAGGCATCTGGATCCGCGCCATCGCCCGCACGAGCTTCCAGAACAGCCAGCCCCCGAGCCCGATCACGGCCAGCGCCAGGAGCACCGCCTCGACGTTGGCTGCGCGCAGCAGGAGCAGGGCGAAGAGCAGGATGAGGATTGCCAACAGGGCCTGGAACCCGAGGACAGCCCAGTAGCGCGAGCGCCACATTCCTACCGCGGCTGCGCCCAGCACCAGCGTGAACAGCAGGGCGCCGGCGCCTGGCGATTTGCCCTGGATCTTCGTGCCGATGGCATACAGGACCAGGTTGGTCAGTGCGAGTGCGGCGGCTACGCAAGCCGCCACCGTAACCGCGCCCGGACGTTCGCCCGGCTCCAGCGGCACCAGCGCAGCGCGAGCTTCCGCGTCGCGCTCTCTAGACCGCGAGCGGCGCGATTCGCCGGGGGCGACCGACGCAACCGAGCCCGGGTCGTCGGGACGTCGCTTGCGGCTACGCCGTCCCATGCGCGGGCTCCGGTGCGAGCGGGTGGCTCGGTACGCGTGGGTCGCCGCCGGCGGCCACGCTCTCGTCGAGCGCGGCCCGCAACCGGCGCGCGGCCTGGGCCGGATCGCGGGCGTCCGCGATCGCCCTCACGACCGCGATCCGAAGCGCGCCTGCCCGCACCACCTCCGCGACGTTGGTCTCGTCGAGCCCTCCGATGGCGAAGAAAGGCAGGCCGGCCCGGGACGCGGCGTAGGCGACGAGCGCGACGCCCACCGCGGGCCGTCCGGGCTTGGTGGGGGTGGCGTGAACCGGACCCACGCCGATGTAGTCGACATCGGTGGCAGCGTCGATCTGCTCGCGCGTGTGCGTCGAGGACCCGATCAGCCGATCGGGCCCGAGCAGCGACCGGGCGGAGAGCGGATCGCCGTCGTCCTGGCCGAGGTGGACGCCGTCGGCATCGGCCTCGAGCGCCAGGTCCGGACGGTCGTTGACGATCAACAGGGCACCAGCCGCGTGCGCAAGGGCTCGGGCGGCGGCGGCCGTTGTCAGGAGAGCCCGGTCCTCGAGCCGCTTGTCGCGCAGCTGGATCACGTCGACGCCCGCCTCCAGCACCCCGGGGAGCACCGTCTCGAGAGCCCGGCCGCCCGGAGCGGCGTCGCAGATCAGATACAGGCGGGCCCGCTCGAGCAGGGCGCGCCGCTGCTCACCGGTACGCACTGGCCTAAGTCTCGCAGGCGGGCTGGGAGCCCCGAGACGGTGGGCTAGCATCTCAGGGACACGGGAGTCCTCCGGGGCTGAGAGGGCGGCAACGCAGCCGCCGACCGTCATCACCTGATCCGGGTAATGCCGGCGCAGGGAAGGGAGCTCTCGAAAGCGGTGAGCAGATCTCCAGTGACCGTGGACGTTGCCGTCGTCGGCGGCGGCGTCATCGGGCTGTCCGTAGCCTGGGAGGCGCGGCTGCGCGGACTGAGCGTGGCGGTGGTGGATCGCGGGCCTCTGGGCCAGGGGGCATCGAGCGTGGCGGCGGGGATGCTGGCGCCGGTGGCGGAGGCCGAATTCGGCGAGGCTGGGATCCGGGCGCTCGAGCTGGGCCGGGCCTCGATCGAACTGTGGCCGGAGTTCGCCGATCGGGTCCGTGAGCAATCGGGCATCGATCCGGGGCTGCGCCCGGCCGGCACCCTGCTGGTGGCGCGCGACCGCGACGAGGCCGAGGCGCTCGAGCGCGATCTCGACTATCGCCGTCGCCTGGGCCTGTCCGTGAACCGGCTGCTGCCCAGCGAAGCCCGCCGCCTGGAGCCGGCCCTGGCTCCCACCCTGCGCCTCGCGCTCGAGCTGGCCGACGACCGCAGCGTGGACCCGCAGGCCCTCACCGCGGGAATCGCCGCCGCCGCGCATTCCGCCGGCGCCATCCTGCGCCCCGGCGTAGAGGTCGCGCGCGTGCTCCTGGACGATCGGGGCGAGCGGGTCACGGGACTCGAGCTGGCCGGCGGGGCGCGCTTGGCCGCCGGCGCCGTGGTCGTCGCGGCCGGGGCCTGGTCCGGCGGTCTCCCGGGGCTCCCGGAAGCTGCGCGCGTGCCCGTGCGTCCGGTCAAGGGCCAGCTGGTACGCCTCCGCGACCCCGCGGGCCCCGGCCTCGTCGAGCGCGTCGTGCGCTTCGAGCGGACCTACCTGGTTCCCCGCGGCGACGGCCGGTACGTGCTGGGGGCGACCGTGGAGGAGCGCGGCTTCGAGGAGACCGTGACGGCCGGCGCGGTCTGGGAGCTGCTGCACGAGACCGGCGCCCTGGTGCCCGGGATATGGGAGCTCGAGCTGCAGGAGTGCTGCGCCGGCCTGCGCCCGGGGACGCCGGACAACGTGCCGCTGATCGGCACCGGGGCCGTGGAGGGCCTGGTCTGGGCGACCGGCCACTACCGCAACGGGATCCTCCTGACCCCGATCACCGCGCAACTCGTGCTCGCGGCGCTTGGGGTCGCGCCGCCATCTGCACTCGCCGCCGCGTGCGCTCCCGACCGCTTCGCCCCCGCCACGGTGGAGAGCGCCTCACGATGACTGCCGTGACCACCGCCGACAACGCGCAACGATGATCTTCATAAACGGCCAGCCGACCGACGTCGAGTCGGGAGCCACGGTCACAGCCGCGTTAGAGCGGTTGGGCATCGAGCCGGGCGCGCGCGGGATCGCGGTGGCGGTGGACGGAGAGGTGGTCCCGCGCAGTTGCTGGACCCAGCGCGCGCTCGAGCCGGACTCACGGGTCGAGGTGCTGACCGCCATCCAGGGAGGATGAGCGGCGGATGACCGACCACGATCAGACGACCGCCCTCCCAACCCCGGCCGCCCCGCCGCGCCCCGATCGGAGCCCGGCCGCCGCCGCACCCGCTCCGACGCGCCCCGATGGGAGCCCGGCCGCCGCCGCACCCGCCCCCGACCAGCTCATCATCGCCGACCGCACATTCGGCTCCCGGGTCATCCTGGGGACGGGTGGCTTCCGAACCCTCGAGGCGCTCGCGGCCGCGATCCCGGCCAGCGGCACCGAGCTGGTGACCGTCGCGCTGCGCCGCATCGACGTCGAAGCCCGGGGCTCCCTGCTCGACGTGCTGAAGACCGCGGGCGTCTCGGTCCTGCCCAACACGGCCGGGTGCTACACCGCGCGCGACGCGATCACCACAGCGCGACTGGCGCGCGAGGCGCTCGAGACCGACTGGATCAAGCTCGAGGTCATCGGTGACGAGCGCACACTGCTCCCCGACCCGGCCGAGCTCCTGGTCGCGGCCGAGCAGCTCGTCGACGAAGGCTTCGTCGTTCTCCCCTACACCTCGGACGATCCCGTGCTCGCCCGCCGCCTGGCCGATGTCGGCTGCGCGGCGGTCATGCCGCTCGGGTCCCCCATCGGGAGCGGGATGGGCATCCGCAACCCCTACAACCTGAGCCTGATTCGCGAGCAGACCGACCTCCCGCTCATCCTCGATGCGGGCATCGGCACGGCCTCCGATGCCGCGCTGGCCATGGAGCTCGGCTGCGACGGCGTCCTGTGCGCGAGCGCCATCGCCCGGGCCGAGGATCCCGTGGCCATGGCCAGGGCGGTCGCGGCGGCCGTCCAGGCCGGGTGGTTGGCGCGCCGGGCCGGACGCATCCCCCGGCGGCTCTACGCCCAGGCGTCGACGACCGCCGAGGGCCTGGCCGAGTTCACCTGATCGTGCCGTCCGTGCACGAGCTCATGGACGCCTGGCAGGCCGCCTGGTCGGGGCGGGAGCCGGACGCCTTTCAGGCGATTTGCGCGCCCGACGTCCACTACGAGGATCCGCTGTGCCGGGCCCCCCTTCAGGGTCCGGACGAGCTCGGCGCCCACGCCCAGCGCCTGTGGGCGGGCGTACCCGACGCACGCCTCGAGCAGACGGAGTCCAGGCTCACCGACGGGCGCTACGCGGTGGCTCCCTGCCGCCTGGTGGGCACGCATACCAACGAGCTCGAGGGGATCCCGGCCACGGGCCGGGCGATCCTCGTCCACGTCGTCTTCTACTGCCAGCTCGACGGCGGCCGTCAGCGCCTGTGGAGGGTGCGCGCGTTCTTCGATGCCTACGACGCAGCGGTCCAACTCGGCGTCCTGCCCCGCCCGGGGACGCTGGGCGAGCGCGCGCTGATGGTGGTGCGGGGCTTCGGCGTCTTCCGCCGCCGTCGTCCTACGGCTTGACGATCAGCGTGGCCAGCATGTTGGGGTGGATCGTGCACGTGTACGCGATCGAGCCGGCGACCTTGGGCGTAAACGTGAACGAGCCACCGTTCCCGAACGTGGGCGACTGGAACGTCTGGCCGTTCGACGCCGTCACGTTGTGAGCAACGTTGTCCTTGTTGATCCACTTGACCGTCTGACCCACGTGCACGGTGACCGTGGTGGGAATGAACGCGACGTTGCGCATGATCACCGTCACGGCCGGGCCGGAGGCTGGCGTCGGAGCGGCTGGCGCAGCCGGAGCTGGAGTGCTCGTGCTGCTCGAGCTCGAGCTCGATCCGCACCCGCCGGCGAGCAGAACCGCGGCGACCAGGGTCAGGCATGCCGTTGGCCTCACGTCCAACGCATCTTTACGGTTGAGGGCTCGGCCCGCAACCCCCAGTTGGGTGACCCTTACACTCTGGCCTTGCCTCGTCACTTCCTCACGGGCGCGGAGCTGAGCAGGCCCGAGCTCCTGGCCCTGATCGACCGGGCGCTCGAGCTCAAGGCGGCGCCCTGGTCCTCGCGGGCCCTGGATAACCACGTGATCGGCCTCATGTTCGAGCGGCCGTCGACGCGGACCCGCCTGTCCTTCGAGGCGGGGATCGTCGAGCTCGGCGGCCACCCGCTCGTCATGCGCTCGGGAGAGCTTCAGCTCTCGCGCGGCGAGTCGGTCCGCGACACAGCGCTCATCCTGTCGCGCCACGTTGCCGCGGTGGGGGTGCGCACAGGCCCGGATGCCGTCCTGGAGGAGCTCGCCCGCTACGGCTCGATTCCGGTGTTCAACATGCTCACCGAGCGCCACCACCCCTGTCAGGCGCTCGCCGACCTGATGACCCTGCGCGAGGCCTTCGGGTCGCTCGAGGGTCTCCGGCTCGCGTATGTGGGGGACGGCAACAACGTGGCCCGCTCGCTGGCCATCCTCGGCCACCTGGCCGGCGTCGAGATCGTTCTGGCTACCCCGCCCGGCTTCGAGCTCGAACCCGGGCCCGCGCCCGAGCCGGGGGTGACTGCGGTGCGCCAGGTGACCGATCCGGTGCAGGCGGTGGCGGGCGCCAACGCCGTCTACACCGACGTGTGGGTGAGCATGGGCGACGAGGATTCAGCCGCCGCCCGCCGCGAAGCCCTGGCTGGCTATCGCATCGACGACGCCCTGCTCGACCAGGCGGCGCCGGGCGCGATCGCCCTGCACTGCCTGCCAGCGCATCCCGGCGAGGAGATCACCGCGGAGGTGCTCTACGGCTCGCGGCAGCGGATCTGGGACCAGGCGGAGAACCGGCGCCACGCCCAGAAGGCGCTGCTCGAGCTGCTGCTGGCCCCGGCGCCGGTGCGATAGCCTCGCCCCAGCTCAAAGCGCACGCGGGAAGGAGACCAGATGCCGCAGCCCAAGTCGACCTCAGGCGACCGGAACAGTCGCGGATCCACGGGCAAGGGCCGTTCCACGACGGCGCGCAAGACGACCGGCCGGTCCACGACCGCGCGCAAGTCCACCGCTGGTTCCACGACGGCGCGCAAGACGACCGGCCGGTCCCCCACCGCGCGCAAGTCCACCTCGAGCGCTCGGTCGGGCTCCGCGCGCGCCGCCCGGCCGCGGGCCAAGGCCAGCGCACCGACGCGCCCCGCCCCTGGTGGCGGTGGCCGCGCTGGCGGCGACGACGCCCTGATGGCCGCCGTCAGCGCCCTGCGCGAGCACCTCGCTCGCGGAATCGTCCTGACCGCGGAACGTATCCAGGCCACGCTCGACGACACCGTGCGCCGCGGACGGATGACCCGCGACGACGCTGAAGACCTGGTCCAGAGCCTGGTGGACATCGGGCGCAAGCAGACCGAGGACGTGCTCGCCGACCTCGAGCAGATCTTCGGCCGTTCGGGAGGAGTGGCGCAGGCCGCCCGCGACGCCCGGCGGGCCGCCGCCGATCGCGTAGGTGACACCGCCGCAAAGGCCCGGCGCTCGCAGGGCGCCGATCGGGTGCTGCGCGAAGTGGACCGCGCCCGCCGCGCCACGGGCCTGGGCTCGGCCTTCCCGATCACCGCTTACGACAGCCTTACCGCGACCCAGATCGCCGCTCGGTTCGACGACCTGTCGCCGGCGCAGCTGCGCAAGGTCCGCGACTACGAGCGCCGCCACGAGAATCGCCGCTCGGTGCTAGACGCGGTCGAGCGCAGGCTCTAACCGACGTCTGGCGCGACGGCGCCGCCTCGGCTAACCGGCTCACCGTCTGGCCGCCGTCCGCCGACCCGACGCGGGCGCTGCCATGCTTGGGGCCATGCCCGCAGGCCCCACACCGGCTCCGTCGCCGCCGATGGCCCGCCGTCCCGAGCGCGGTGCCGAGCTCGAGCTGACCATCGATGCGATCGCCTTCGGCGGCGCGGGCGTCGGGCGCCTGGACGGCTACGTCGTGTTCGTCGCCGGCGCCGTGCCCGGCGACCGGGTCCGAGCGTCGGTCACCCAGCGCAAGCGCTCCTACGCGCACGCGCGCCTGCTCGAGGTTCTGAGGCCCAGCCCCGATCGGATACCGGAGCGGGCTGCTCATCCGGGCGTCCCGTGGCAGGTCCTCCCCTACGACCTTCAGCTGACCGTCAAGCAGCAACAGGTCGAGGACTCGCTCAGGCGCCTGGGCCGCCTCGACGCGTTCGAGCTCGAGCCGATCGTGCCCGCGAGCGAGCAGTGGCGCTACCGCAACAAGCTCGAGTACTCGTTCGGCACCGGACCCGAAGGAGATCTGGTGTGCGGATTCCACGAGCCCGGCCGCTGGGACCGGATCGTGGCCGTCGACGATTGCCTCCTCGCCTCGGAGGCCGGCAACGCGGTGCGCGAGAAGGTGCTGAGCTGGGCCCGCGCCGGCGGGCTGGCCGCGCACGACCGGCGCACCGGGGAGGGGGTCCTGCGCAACCTCGTCGTACGCGAGGGCCGGCGCACCGGACAGTTGCAGATCAGGCTCGTCACCTCGCCCGCCGAGCTCGACCTGTCCGGCTTGGTGAATGCCCTCGCTGGCGTTTGCGGCGGAGAGGGCGCCGCCGCAGGCGCCGGCGTTGGCGCGGGCGTAGGCGTTCTCTGGACCCAGAGCGCCGAGCGGGCGGAGACGACCGGCGGCGGGCGCACCGAGCGCGTCGCAGGCCCCGCCCAGCTCGAAGAGTCGGTGGCGGGGCTGACGCTGGGCATCTCGCCCGAGGCCTTCTTTCAGACCAACACCGAGATGGCGGACGAGCTCTACCGCGTCGCGAGCGATTACGCCGGGCTGCAGGGTTGGGAGCGGGTCTATGACCTGTACTGCGGGATCGGGACGATCGGGCTGATGCTCGCGCCGCGCGCGGGCGAGCTGCACGGGCTCGAGCTCGTGGAGGGGGCGGTCCGCGACGCGCGGGCCAACGCTGCTCGGAACGAAGTCGCGCGGGCCCACTTCGAGGTGGCCGACGTCCGTCTCGCGCTCCGCAATCTCGTGGAACGCTCCGGGCGCCCCGACGTGGTGGTCATCGACCCTCCCCGCGCCGGCCTGTCGGCCAAGGTCGTGCGCCGGATCGTCGAGGCCTCCCCCAGGCGCATCGTCTACGTGTCCTGCAACCCGACCACGCTGGCTCCCAACGCGAGCCAGCTCGTGGAAGCGGGCTGGGCCCTGCGCCGCGTGCGCGCTGTGGACATGTTCCCCCAGACGCCGCACATCGAGTGCGTGGCGCTGCTGGAGCGCGGTTAGCCCGAGATCAGCTCGCCGAGCGACGCCGACAGCAGCAGTTGCGAGACCGCCGACGCCGGGGCGGGGCGGGCGAAGTGATAGCCCTGCCCCCGGTCGCACCCCAGCTCGCGCAGCTTCCGGACCTGCTCGGCGGTCTCGATCCCCTCGGCCACGGTGGCGATGCTCAGCGAGCGGGCCATGCCGACGATGGCCGCGACCACGGCCGTGTCGCTGGGGCGGCGCCCGAGGTGATCGACGAAGCTCTTGTCGATCTTCAGCGTGTCCACCGGGGGCAGGCGCCGGATGTGGTTGAGCGAGGAGAACCCGACGCCGAAGTCGTCGATCGCCAGACCCACACCGAGCTCCTTGAGCTGGGTGAGGGTGGAGATGCCGTCGACGGCGGCGCTCTCGGTGATCTCCAGGCGCAGCATCGAGGGTGGTATCGAGCTGCGATCGAGCGCTTCGCGCACCACTTCGGTCAGTCGGTCGTCGGCCAGCTGGCGGGGCGAGACGTTGACCGATAGCCGCAGCGACGGCTCCCCGTCGCGGTCGGCCAGCCACGCCGCGGCCTGGCGGCATGCCTCGCGCAACACCCAATCGCCGAGAGGGATGATCAGCCCGCTGTCCTCGGCGATCGGAATGAAGCTGTTCGGGGGCATCGTCCCGTGCCGGGGATGGTCCCAGCGCACCAGCGCCTCGACCGCGTAGATGCGCCCGGAGTCCAGCTCGATCTCAGGCTGGTAGTCGAGCCGCAGCTCGCCCTTCTCCAGGGCCCGGCGCAGGTCGTTCTCCAGCGTAAGGCGCTCCGCGCTGCGAATGCGCATGGCGCCCTCGAAGAGGGCGAAGCGGGAGCGACCCTGCTGCTTGGCCCGGTACATCGCGGCGTCTGCGTCGCGCAGGAGGTCCTCGGGGTCGTCGTCGGGGTTGCGGCTCACCACGATGCCGATGCTCGCGTTGAGGAAGACCTCGCGCTCGTCGAGGTCAAACGGCTCCGACAGGCGCTCGGCGATGCGAGCGGCAACTCCGCTCGCCGCCTCCTCGTCGGTCCCCTCGCACAGGATCGTGAACTCGTCTCCGCCGAAGCGCGAGACCGTGTCGCTGGGACGCAGCAGCGTCCGCAGGCGTTCGGCCACCTCGACCAGCAGCCGGTCGCCGGCCGCGTGACCGAGGCTGTCGTTTACGAGCTTGAAGCGGTCGACGTCCAGGAAGAAGACGGCCAGCGAAGAGTGCGGCCGCTCCATGCGGGCCAGCGCCACCTGCGCGCGGTCGATGAACAGGAGCCGGTTGGGCAGTGAGGTCAGAGGGTCCTGGAGCGCTCGAGCGGTCAGTTCCTGCTCGGCCGCCTTGCGCTCGGATATGTCCTGCATCTGGGCGATGAGGTGGACCGGCTGGCCCTTGCGGTCGCGCACCAGAGAGGCGCTGAGGCCAATCCACACCGTGTGGCCGTCGGCGTGGACATAGCGCGTCTCGGTCTGGTACTGCGAAAGCGCGCCCGTGACGAGCTTCTTGTGGGCCTCGAGGTCCGCCTCGAGGTCCTCGGCGTGGGTGAACTCGACGGAGGCCTTGCCCACCAGATCTTGGGCGGGATAGCCCATCAGGTCGGCCAGGGCCCGGTTGACTCGCATCCAGCGCCCGTCCAGGTCGGTCAGCGCCATCCCGATCGCAGCGTCGTCGAAGGCGCTGCGGAACCTCTCCTCGGCCTGCCGGAGCTGCTCCTCGCGCTGAGCCGAGTGGGTGGCCCAGGCCTGAATCTGCCCCACCAGGCGAGCGATCAGGATCCCCGCCAGCGCGAGCGTGCCGATGGTGATCGTCCAGCGGGTGACCGCGTCGGCCTCCCCCCGCGCCACCAGCGCCACGCCGTAGCCAGCGGCGAGCACGCCCAGCTGCACTAGCGCCAGCCGCAGTGACAGGAAGTAGAACGCGTAGAAGGCGACCCACAGGTAGAACATCTCGATGTTGGTCTGGACATCGCCGGCGAAGTAGACGTCGAAGCTGATCACGGCGGTCCCCGCCGCCAGAGCCAGGTTCAGCGCCCAGTCCGGGATCCGGTGGGGACGGATGAGGAGCACGGTCCCGAGGGCCAGCGAGAGGCCGAGGGTGACCAGCGTGCCGGCCGTGTTCGTGCCGGCCGGAAGGGGCAGCACGGCGACCGCCAGCAGCCCGATGGCCGATCCTCCGAAGAAGAAGAACGACAGTACGCGGGCACGCTGAACGCGCGCGGAGCGACCTGGCGACGCCGGTGAGGGGCCGTGCATCCGTGCGATGTATCGGCGACGAGCAGACATTCCTTGTCCTCCCGCTCAAGCCGCTGGACCCTAGGATGCCGAATTGCAGTGCGCGCCGCAACCCTTTCCAACGGAGAACTAGATATTGCAGTGCATCCGGACCCGAGCCCGGGCACGGGTGAGGTCCTGGTGCGGGTGCGGGCGGCCGGCCTCAACGGAGCGGATATTCATCAGCGGCTGGGCCGCTATCCCGCTCCTCCCGGCTGGCCTCAGGACATCCTGGGCATGGAGTTCGCGGGCGAGGTCGCCGGGCGCGGCCCCGGCGCCGATCGCTTTGCCGAGGGCGATCGCGTAATGGCAATCGTGGGTGGCGGCGCCCAGGCCGAGCTCATGGCGGTCCACGAGCGCCTGCTCATGCCCGTCCCCGAGACGCTGGACTGGGCGCAGGCGGGAGGGCTGCCCGAGGTCTTCACGACCGCGCACGATGCCTTGTTCACTCAGGTCGGCCTGGGCCCGGGAGAGAGACTCCTCGTACACGGCGGCGCGGGCGGCGTCGGCACCGCCGCCGTCCAGCTCGGCGCGACCATGGGCGCCGCTGTCACCGCCACCGTGCGTGATCCGACCCTGCGGGACGGGGTCGCCGCGCTGGGTGCCCGGGTGATCGAACCCGAGGGCTTTGCCGGGCAGGGCCCCTTCGATGTGGTGCTCGAGCTGGTGGGGGCGCCCAACCTGGCCGGCGATCTAGACGCGCTGGCGCCGCGCGGGCGGATCGTCGTCATCGGGGTCGGCGCAGGCGCCAAGGCCGAGGTCAACCTGCTGGCCCTGATGGGCAAGCGCGCCCGGCTGCAGGCCTCGACGCTGCGGGCCCGGCCGCTCGAGGAGAAGGCGCTCTGCGCCCGCCTGCTCGAGCGCCACGTGCTCCCCCTGTTCGACCGCGGGATGCTGCAGGTGCCAGTCGCCGCCACCTACCCGCTCGAGGAGGTCGTGGCCGCCTACGAGCGCTTCGAGGCGGGGAGCAAGCTCGGCAAGGTCGTGCTGCTCATGGACTGACCCGGCCGCCCGCCTCGCCGCCCCCGCAGCCGACCGCCTCGCCGCCCCCGCAGCGACCGCCTCGCCGCCCCACCGACCGCCTCGCCGCCCGACAGACCTCAGCCCGCCGGCTCCTCGCCCTCCTCCTCGGCATCGGCCAGCGGGACCACCTCAGCCGCGTGAATCGTGCACAGCGCGGGGCCGCCGGACTCCAGCACGGATTGCAATTCTCGTGTGGTGAGGCGGACGCCGCATTCCTGGCAGTACTCGCTCGCCTGCTCCAGCGTGTGCTCCTCGAGATCCATGGGGCTCGGTCAGCTCCTCGCTCTCGTTCGGCGTGTCGATGAACCATACCCCCCTGCCGAGGGGGCCCAAGATGCCCCTTCTCAAGTAGCCGTCGGCTCCGTGAACAGGCTCCGGATCCGGTCCAGGTTCGGCACCAGGAAGGCCGCCGCCAGCAGAGGCAGCACCGGCACCGCCCGTCCCAGCTCGACGTCGAGCACCACGGCCGCGATCAGCGCGCCCACGAGCGCCACCGAGGTGACGGTTCGGCGCAGGTCGAAGCGCCACGTCCAGGCGGCAAAACAGGCCAGGAACACGATGTCCGAGATTCCCAGCTGGTCCGTCCGGGGCCGGCCCCACTGGGGCAGCTGGAAGGTGAGGAAATCTGTGACCCGCGGCTGTTCGCGAATCAGGCTCGCGCTGGGTCCGCTGAACACGCTCCAGGCGTCTATACCGGCCACTAGCAGCGGGATCGCCACGAGCGCCGGGGGCGCCGCCAGCACCCGGGCGAACAGCATGCCCGCCGCAGCGCACATAGCGACCTGGAAGGTGTTGGCCGCCGGGCCCACGTGGGCCGCCCGCAGGGCCCCCGCCAGCACCCCACCGCCGACGGCCACCAGCACCAAGGCCCAGGGCTGGTCGCGAGCGCCCACCAGCCCGATCGCGCAGCCCCCCAGGATGGCCAGTCCGACCCCGTCGGCCACGAGCGTCGCCGTGTCGCCGGCGGGAAGCGCGGGCAGCTCCCCGGCCACCAGGAAGTAGGCAAGCGCGAGGGCGTAGGCGGCTAGTAGGGGGGTAGGTCCGCGTACCACGTGCCCAGCACCTTGAACGAGGCCCAGAAGGCCCGCTTGGCTTCCTCCTCGTCAAGGGCGTCGTCGATGGTGGGCACGTAGAGGGCGTCCACGGAAGGGGTCAGGGCCTGGATCTGGCCGAAGTCGGGGGCCAGCACACGCCCCAGTGGGATGTCGAGTTCGTTGATGACCTCCAGCGCCTCGGGACCCATGACCACGACGATCTTGGGCTGGACGATGGCGAGCTCCTCGACGACGCGCGCTACGCACCCCGGGTCAGCCAGCGAGGCGTCGCTGACCGGGCACTTGACGCACAGCGTCCCGTACACGCTGAGCGGATCGATCTGCAGTCGCTTGAGCGACTTCATCAGCGCGTTGCCGCTGCGTCCGTAGAACGCCACTCCCTCCTCGATCTCCGACGGTTGGGGCGCGTACTTGACCAGGAAGATGTCCGCCTGGGGATGACCCGAGCCGAGGACCGGCATGAGGTTCCCGCGCGGGCACTCGGCGCACCCCTGCAGCTCGCGGGTGAGGGCGTTGAGCTCGCGGATCGCCCGCTCGAGGTACTTCTCGCGGATCTCATCGTCGGTGGCGGGCATGCGCCCCAGGGCTTTTGACGGTTCGGGGGCTTGTCCTTGCGAATGCATCAGTCTTTGCGCCTAGGGCCTGCGGATCGCGCGCCGGGCCCGCCGCTGCCGGCGAGAGCGAGCCGCCGACGGGGTGGCCCGGGTTTGGAGGAATTTCAGGGCCTGCACGTAGAGCAGGCTGGTGGGGCGGGTCACGATCTCGGCCTCGGGCAGCGAGGCCAGGAACTCCTCGGGAGAGTCGAAGTCGCGCATGCGCACCCGCACCGAGCCCAGCCCCTGGGGTACGTGCGCGTCCGAGCCCGCGCCCGCGGGGATGCGGTACTTGGCCGCAAACCGAGCCGCCTCGTCGTTGAACGAGCCGATGGCGACGCGGGGGTTGAACACCTCGAGCGCGTCGATCTCGCCCAGTATCTCGAGCAGGTGCTCGTAGTCGGGGACGGCGTGCAGGCGGTCGAAGGGGTGCGGGACATAGACCAGGCCGCCCTGGCGGCGAATCTCGGCCACCGTCTCCCCGAGGGTCATTCCCCGGTCGATGTGGCGCTCCAGGAACAGTCCGATCACCTCTCCCTGGCCTGCGGTCTTGATCTCCTCGGCCACGATTACCTTGAGCCCATCGGCCTTGGCTCGGGCCTCGAAGGCTCCGGAGATCACGTTGTGGTCGGTCACTGCGATGGCCCCCAGCCCCTGCTCGCGCGCGGTGGCCAGCAGCACGTCCACGGGCGTCGCGCAGTCGTGCGAGTGGTCGGTGTGCATGTGCAGATCCACATCGATCAGCGACCGGGCGCGCAGGCGCCGGGCCAGCGCGGCGTCGACCCGGGCGGGACGCCGGCGCGACGCCACCGACGCGTAGACCTCCTCGAGCTCTCCGGCCACCCGCGACCACGCAAGACCCGGGAGCAGCGGGGCCGCCCCGGACCGCAACCGGGCCCGCAGTTGCGCGTCGGCGACCAGACGGGTCAGCTGGCCGGTCAGCGTGTCCGTCTCCCGGACCTCGAACAGCAGGCCGGCCTGCCCTTCGGCGAGCGCCTCGGCGTAGACGGGCAGATGCGAGGCGAGCGGGATCGCCCCCGCCGCCAGCGCGCGCAGGATCAAGCCGGGGACGGGCATCGTTCCGTCGGACGCGCAGACGAGCACGTCGGCCTGCGCCAGCAGGTCGGTCTCCCGCCGCGGCCCGGGTATCTCGAAGTGCACGCGTTCGCGCACCTCGGCCCGCAGCGGGATCGAGGAGGACGCCCCGCGGGCGCTCAGGACGGTTACCTCCCACGGGAGGGCCAGATCGAGGTGGCGCAGCCCCCGCAGGAACAGGCGCAGCGCCGCCCGCTCCTCCTCCTCTATGAATGCCAGCCGCACGGGCCGATCGTCTGCGCCGGCGCCGGGCCGCGGGGCGGCCTGCCCGTCCGCCCCGGGGGAGACCACGCGGTACTCGCCCGGGAAGTAGCGGGCCATGAGATCGCGGGTGGCCGCGAAGCTTGCGGTCCGAGCATCGAGCCGGCCGAAGAACAACTCGACCACTCGTCGCGCCACCTGGGTGGTGACCAGCCGCTCGGCCGGAGCGTGGAAGGTGCCCACGTTCAGCGACCGCGAATGTCTGAGGGCCGCGCTGGCGGTGCTCGGCGCGAAGGGCTCGTGGACGTGGACGAAGTCCGGTACGAGCGTCCCGAGCAGCTCCTCGATCGTGCGCGCGACGTCGATGGGCAGGGCGGAGCCGCGTCGCGTGACCGCGGCCGGGAACGGCAGCACCTCGCCCACGGCGAACACCGGCACGCCCCCGTCTGTACGCGACAGCCCCGCGCCCTCGAGCAGCGAACCCGGTCGGTCGCGGGCCCGTCGCAAGGCCTGGCGCGAGCGCCGCACGAGGTCGTGCGACTCCGAGGGCGCGAGGATCAGCACCCGGTGCCCGCGCCCGAGCAGCTCGGCACTGACCCGATCGACGAACGTATTGACCTCGTGTCGCGACTCCCACGGGTGGGGAGTGACCTGGGCGATCGAGAAGCGTTCGGCCACCGGCCACCAAGGATAAGCCGCCACCGAGGCCGGGGCGGGTGGGGGCCGCGGGCCTAGGTCTTGGCGGCCCGCGAGCGCTCGGACCCGGCTCGACCCGCCCGCGCCTTCTTGGCCCGCCCGGCGCGGCGAGGCTTGGTGCCCGGCTGACGGCCGTAGCGGGCGATGAACTTCTCGGTCTCGGTTCGGGCCTGGTCGTCGGGCCGCTGCGTGAACGGCGACTTCATCAGGTACGAGCTCGGACCATCGAGCTGACCGCTGACGCCGTGGTTGAGCGCGAGCTTGCAGCAACGCACGGCGTCGATGACGATCCCGGCCGAGTTGGGGGAGTCCCACACCTCGAGCTTTAGCTCGACGTTGAGCGGGACGTCGCCGAAGGCCTGACCTTCGACTCGGATGTGTGCCCACTTGCGATCCGCGAGCCAGGGGACGTAGTCGGACGGGCCGATGTAGACGTCCTCGGGGGGCAGCTCGTAATCCATGATCGACGTGACGGCGTTGGTCTTGGACACCTTCTTGGACTCGAGCCGCTCGCGCTCGAGCATGTTGTAGAAGTCCATGTTGCCGCCGACGTTCAGCTGCGACGTGCGGACCATCTTCACGCCCCGGTCCGCGAACAACCGGGCCAGGCTTCGGTGCACGATCGTGGCCCCGACCTGAGACTTGATGTCGTCGCCGACGATCGGCAGTCCCGCCGCCTTGAAGCGGCGGTTCCAGTAGTCCTCGCGGGCGATGAACACCGGGATGCAGTTCACGAACGCGCACCCCGCCTCGAGGATTTGCTCGACGTACCACTTGGTGGCGTTCTCAGAGCCCACCGGGAGATAGGAGACGACGACGTCGGTGTGGGTCTCGCGCAGGATGCGCACGATGTCCGCGGTCTCGCCCGGCGCCTTGACGATCTTCTCGCGCAGATACTTGCCCAGCCCGTCGTGGGTCATGCCGCGCTGGACGGGGACACCGAGCCGCGCGGGCACCTTCGCGAACTTCATCGTGTTGTTCTGGCCCGCCCATATGGCCCGACCCAGATCCTTGCCCACCTTGGCCCGGTCGATGTCGAAGGCGGCGGTGAACTCGATGTCGCGTACGTGGTACCCGCCCAGATCGACGTGCATCAGCCCCGGGACGATCCGGCTCGGGTCGGCGTCCCGGTAGTAGTGCACGCCCTGCACGAACGCCGAAGCGCAGTTGCCGACCCCGATGATGGCCACTCGGACCTTGTCCTGTCCGTAGCGGGCTGAGCCGTTGCCCTCCGCGGGTCCGGTGCGAGCGGTGGCCAGCTGGCGGTCCGCGCGAGGGGTCTTGCCTGGGACGCCGTTGGTGGTCACGGGCCTGTGCTTCCTTCCTGATCGAAGTGAGCGCGGTTCCTGACTGAAACGAGCGCGCTAAGGATTCTGTACCCGAACGGGGGCCAGGGATTACACCGGTTCGGCGCTGCGGAGCGCGTTTCGAACGTGCCAAACCCGCTGCACCACGGTGATCAGGCTCAGTCCGGCCAGGACGAACACCGCCGGCTTGAGCAGCTCGAAGGACCCCAGGAAGGCGCCCTTGGCGAAGAGCAGGCCGATCGACAGGATGACCACCCGCACGGGCCGCGTGGCCAAGCCCATCCGGCACTCGACCCCCAGGGCCTCGGCCCGGGCTCGGGTGTAGGACACCATCAGCGAGGCCAGGACGGCGACGACCACGGCCGCCACCGCCACGTCATCCCCCCGGCTGGCGAAGTAGCCGCCCACCGCGGCGAGCACGATGCCCTCCTCGAGCCGATCCAGCGTCGAGTCCAGGAAGGCCCCGAACGGGGTGCCCTTGCCCGACATGCGCGAGTAGCGACCGTCGAGCGTGTCCATCACCGACCCGATCACGAAAGCCACTCCGGACAGGAAGAACAGCCGCTCCCACACCAGTACGGCGGCGACCAGGTTCAGTGCGAACCCGGTCAGCGAGATGGCGTTGGGAGTCAGGCGCGATTCGATCAGGCGGTTGCGAACGATCTCGCGGCGCTGGGCTACGGTCAGGGGAGGTCGCTGTACCCGGGGACGTGGTCGCGGGCGCTGGAGCTGGGCCATCCGCGCTAGGCCGGAGCGCCGGCCTCCGCCACCACGGGCCCGGGGCTGAAGCCCCATGCATGCGGCCGGGTCCGCGCCAGCCACGACGCGACGTACGCCGAGGCGGCGGCGGTGAGCGCTCCCAGCACCGCGTCGGCCAGGAAGTGGTTGGCGGTGACCACGGTCACGAACGTGATCACGAGCGGGTAGGCAATCCACAGGGCCTGGACCACCCGGCGGCGCACGAGGCGGACGAAGGTGGCCGCGAGCATGACCGCGAACCCGACGTGCATCGAAGGCACCGCTGCGTACTGGTTGAAGAACGCGTTCACGGACGCGTTGGTCGCGTGCACGCCGGTGGCATCGGAGATCGAGTCGAAGAAGCCCCATTCCGGCAGCAGGCGAGGGGGAGCGGTGGGGAAGAAGCTGTAACCGGCCAGGGCGATCACCATCGCGACCAGGAACATGTTGCGCACGAAGTAGAAGCTGCGGTTGCGGAAGACGTACAGGAAGGCCAGCGCTCCGAGCGTGATCGACGTCTGCGCGTTGATGTAGATCCAGGTGGAGGCGGAGATGATCCAGTGGCTGCCCGACGCCCAGGCCTGGACGCTGGGCTCCACGAACACGTGCAGCGTGCGCTCGACCGAGATCAGTTGGCGCGCGTGCTGGAACGCGGGCACGGCCTGGCCGTTGACGCCACCCCGGACCAGCTCGTAGGCGTAGTACGCAGCGGCGAACAGCAGCACCTGGCGGAGTACGTCGAAGGGACCGTGCGGCAGAAGCCGCACGTGGGTAGACCGGACCCGGGCGAGCATCGCGGCCGCGATCCTATCGCCGCGCGACGGCGACAGAGGTGGATGACGGTGAGCAGCGGGGCGCGTTGGCGTCCAGGCGGCTCAGCGAGAATCGGATCCCCAGGACGAGCTCGCCCGGAGCCTGCGCCTGCACGAGCGTCAATCCGGTGGGGCTCGGCGCCACGCACCCGGCGCCGCCCACCACCGCCCAGTAGGGCGTGAAGCGTTCGTGGATGAGGAAGCTGCCCGGGTGGCGGACCTGCAGGACCATCCGATCGACCGAGAGCTCGGTCAGCCGGCCCGGTCCCTGCGCCAGCGGCACCGCCCCCTGGACTTGATAGACGCGCCAGTGTGAGCTGCGCCAGACCTGGTGCAGGTAGGGAACGCCGTGCTCGATCAGCGCCGCCTCGGCTCGCGACGAGTCGTCCAGGGGGGCGTCGGGCAGGGCGACGTACTTCACGCTCATCTGGGCCAGCCACGCCTGGTAGGCGGCCGGGGTGAGCCCGGGCGTGTAGAAGAGCGGGTTGTCCTTGATGTCCACCTGGCGTTCCCAGCCCCGGGCCAGCGGTACCTCGCGGGCCACGCTGTAGGCCTCCCAGTGGCTGAGCGTGAAGGGGATCTCGACCCGGAACGGGCGATCGCGCTGCCGGCCCAGGAAGGAGAGCAGCGGCTGGTAATAGGAGGACCGGACCCCGGGGTCGCCGATGTGCTGGACCACGTCGCGGATCGGGGCCACGCATTGCCAGTAGAGCAGCGGGAGCGCGGCAACCACGAGCAGCCGCCGGCGCTGCCACAGCGCGGCGGCCACCACGGGCCCCGCGAACAGGGTGCCCAGCCGCACCACATTGCCGCCCAGCGGATCGGGGAAGGCGAACGCGATCGCGCAACCAACGGCGTAGAGCACCGTTCCCGTCCGCAGCACCCGCTGGTCCGCCGGGAGGACGGCGGCGATCAACAGCAGCCCGGCCAGCGCGGGCCAGAAGCTCGAGGGCGCGAACGGCTCCTGGCCGCCCTCGGGGAACGGCAGCACGAGCGCGATCAGCGCGAGCAGGGCCCCGGCGACCAGGCACGCGCCCCCGACGAGCGCGCTGCGACCGAGTAGCCCCGAGCGGTCGGTGGCCCGCTCGGCGATGCGGCCGCTGGGGATGAGCGCGCGCGGTGCGCGGCGCAACGCGTGGGCCACGACGGTTTGCGGGACGCCGTTGGCCAGGGCCCACGCACCGCCCGCCAGCACGACGAACGCTCCCGCCACCGGGCTGGCCAGGGCGGTGAGGGCCGCCATCAGCATCGACAGCCGGGTGTGGTGGCGCTGGGCCAGCGCCACCGCGGCCAGTCCGAACGCGACACCGAGATCGAAGGCGACGCGGTTGGACAGCAGCGTCACGGCCGCGCCGGCGGCGAACCACAGGGCCGCAAACGCCGCTCCGCGCGCGCGATCGGGGTTCTCCGCCGCGCGGGGCGCGAAGTGCCGCCGCACGATCACGGCGAACAGCGCGGTCGATACGACGGCGCTGATGGCGTGGAGCACCCGGACCCCGATGATCGTCCCCAGCGGGGGCAGCAGGACGCTGTAGTCGAGCATGTGGTGACCGCCGTACCACTGGCCGTCCCACAGGACGAAGCCGTGGCGCGCGAAGAGGTCGACCCGGTACAGCTGGGCGGCCAGATCCCCGCTGGGCGGAGCCAGCCACAGGTAGGCGAGGGCGAGCAGGGCGACGACCAGCAGCGGTACCGGGAAGCTCAGCCAGCGAGGGGTTCCGGGCCAGCGAAGCGAGCCCGATCCTCCCGGCCCGGTGAGAACCGGGGCCGGAACGGACCGCGAGGTGGGGTAGGGGCGACGGGGCATCGGTGGGAGCTACCCGGCGGCGAAGGAGACGATTCGGTCGATCAGCTCCGGCCGATCGATCCAGGGCCAGTGTCCGGCGTCGGCCACGTGCTCGACGGTGGCGTGAGGCAGCGCCTTCCCGTAGGCGTCGGCGAAGCTCGGCGGGATGTAGGGATCGCGGTCGCCCCAAACGATCAGAGTGGGTGCCTGGCAGGCGCCGAGATCGGCGCCCGCGGCGGCCAGGACTTCCTCCGGCGCGCTCCGGTACAGGCGCAGGATCGCGCGCTGAGTCCCGTGGTCGAAGTAGGCGATCACGCGATCGATGAACTCGTCGGACATCGGCCCGGGTGCGGTGTTCGCCTCACGGGAGAGGAGACGCAGCCCCGTCCTCGTCGTGGCGCCCATCGCCAGCTCGCCGAGACCCCGCGTTCGCCACAGCCGGGCGACGCGGTGCCACCGGTAGCCGGGCAGGAAGGGCACCAAGTTGACGAGGACCATGCGCTCGACCCGCTCGGGCAGCCGTTGTGCGAAGGCCAGCCCCACGCCGCCCCAGTCGTGCATGACGAGCCGTACGCGCGGCTCTCCCAGGACGTCCAGGAAGCGCTCCAGGAAGCGGTCATAACCCGGGATCGAATAGTCGAAGTCCCCGCGCTTGCCCGAGCGCCCGAAGCCCGGCAGGTCCACTGCGATGCCGCCCCCACGGGCGAGGAACTCGGTCCAGTCGTCGGCACTGGTCGGCACTCCGTGCAGGTAGAGGATTGGGGTCCCGGGGGCTGGCGCGCTGTACCAGAAAACCGGGAGGTCGTCGATCTCGCGCGTGTGCTCGGAGACCGCGGCCACCGGGGAGCGAGGATACCGGTGAGCGACGTCGTGGCGACCCGGCTACGGTGCTCGAGGTGCCTGCCAGCGGGAAGATCTCTGGGCCGCGCCGCGTGCCGGCGGCCGGATGGCGCCCACCCACGCGGCGGCGCGTCGCGGCGCTCCGCGGGCGCCTGCGGCTCGTCTACGGGCCGGTCTACCCGCGTCCGCACGGACACCCGATCGCCGAGCTCATCCTGACCGTGCTCTCCCAGAGCACCAACGACCGTAACCGCGACGCGGCCTACCTGCGCCTGCGCGAGCGCCTGCCGACCTGGGAGGCCGTGCGCGACGCGCCCGTCGAGGAGGTCGAGGCCGCGATCCGGCCCGGGGGCATCTCGCGAGTCAAGTCCGGCCGGATCCAGGCCATCCTGCGAGCGATCGGCGAGCCCCTGGACCTCGACTGGCTGCGCGACTCTCCGCCGGAGGAGGGACGCGAATACCTCGTCACCCTCCCGGGTGTGGGGCGCAAGACGGCGGCGTGCGTGCTCCTCTTTGCCTACGGCCTGCGCGACGTGCCGGTCGACACCCACGTGTCGCGAGTGGCGACGCGCCTTCACCTTCTGCGCCCCGGCGCCGGCTCCGACGAGCAGCACGACGAGATGCTCGAGCTGACCCCGCCCGGCGCCGAGCTCGAGCTCCACATCAACCTGCTGCGCCACGGCCGGCGAACCTGCCTGGCCCGGACGCCCGCCTGCGAGCGCTGCGCGCTGGCCCGGATGTGTCCGAGTCGCCGGCTCTTCTACTGAATGTGCATGCCCGAGATCGCGCGCGCGATGACCAGCCGCTGGATCTCGGAGGTGCCTTCGAAGATCGTGTAGATCTTGGCGTCGCGGTGCATGCGCTCGACCGGGTACTCGCGCGTGTAGCCGTTGCCGCCCAGGATCTGGATCGCACGCTCGGTGACCCAGACGGCGACCTCGCCGGCCTTGAGCTTGCTCATCGAGCCCTCGGCGGCGGTGAAGGGATGGTCGTTGCGGCCCATCCACGACGCCCGCCACACCAGCAGGCGGGCGGCGTCGATCTCCATCTTCATGTCGGCCAGCGCGAAGGCGATCGCCTGATTGGTGATGATCGGGCGCCCGAACTGGGTGCGCTCCTTGGCGTAGTCGAGTGAGTACTCGTAGGCGGCGCGGGCGATGCCCAGCGCTTGCGCGCCCACCGTCGGCCGCGAGACCTCGAACGTCCGCATCGCCGCCTGCGAGCGGCCCTTCGTACCCTCGCGAGCCCGGGCCAGGCGCTCGTCGAGCTTGTCCTTGCCCCCCAGGAGGCATGATCCCGGGATCCGGCAGTCGTCGAGGAAGACGTCGGCGGTGTGCGAGGCACGCAGTCCGTGCTTCTTGACCTTGGTCCCCATCTCCAGACCCTTGGTCTGAGGCGGGATGACGAATGAGGCCTGGCCCCGGGCCTTGAGCTCGGGGTCGACCGAAGCCACAACCACGTGGACGTTGGCGATTCCCCCGTTGGTCGCCCACGCCTTCTGGCCGTTGAGGACCCACTCGTCCTTGGCTTCGTCGTAGCGCGCCCTGGTGCGCAGCGATGAGACGTCCGAGCCGGCGTCCGGCTCGGATACGCAGAATGCGCCGACCTTGGGGTCATCCGCCGAACCGAAGCATTGCGGGATCCACTCGCCCATCTGCTCGGGCGTTCCGTTGGCGAATATGCCGGCCACGGCGAGCGAGCTCCCCATGATCGCCATCCCGATGCCGCCGTCGCCCCAGAACAGCTCCTCGTTGACGAGCGCCAGCGTGAGCCCGGTGGCGTCGGCCCAGAACTGGGCGAGCGCCTCGAACCCGTAGAGACCGATCTTCGCCGCTTCCTGGATCACGGGCCACGGCGTCTCCTCACGCTCATCCCACTCAGCGGCGGCGGGCCGGACGACGTTCTCGGCGAAGCCGTGCACCCACTCCTGGATGTCGCGCTGGTCCTGGTTGAGCGCGAGCGAGAACGGTGCGTCCGGGTCGGCGAGACCGAAGTCAGGGACCTCCGCGGAGCCCTCGGCCGTCGCGGCCGGGGCCGTCGCGTCTGGGGTCGCGGTCGCGTCCCCGGGCGCGGTCGGCTCGGAGGCTCCGTTGTCGGTGGGCTCGCTCCCGGTCGAGGCGGTGGTCTCGGTGTCCATGGGGTCCTCTCGGTTCGGGTTGCGGCGGTCGCTCTAAAGCGAATCCTCCCACGACTGTAAACGATTGTCAATCGAACGGTTTGACGAGTGACTACACCGGCGCTACACTCGCCCTCATGGCCACCCGCGAGCACCCCAAGCGCATCTCGCGGGGCGGCCCGCAGTCCTCCGGAGAGGAACGCCTCGCGGCCCGCCGCACGCGCGAGCGCGAGATCGTCGATGCCACCCGGGCGCTGTTCGACGAGCACGGGATGCAGGACGCGCCGATCAGCGACATCGCCGCCGCGGTCGGGATCAACAAGGCGCTCATCTACCGGCACTTCTCCTCCAAGGAGGAGCTCTTCGTCCTCACCGTCACCCGCTACCTGGCCGACCTCGCCGCCCGGCTGGCGGACATCGGCCCCGAGCTCGACCCGGTCACTCAGCTGCGCGAGGCCAGCGAGCGTTACACCGCCTTCTGCCTCGAGTATCCGGCCTTCCTGGACTGCTCGCTCTCGCTGATGCGCCGTCCGGCTCGCGAGCTCCAGCAGCGCGTGTCCGAGGCGGTGTGGTTTCGCCTCGGACAGGCCATGGCCGGGTGTCTGGGGCTTCTGTCACGCATCCTGGCCCGCGGTGCCGAGCAGGGCTCCTTCGACGTCCCCGACCCCGACTTCACGGCCAACCACCTCTACACCCAGGTGCTGGGCACGATGCACCTGGCCCGCCTAGGAGTCGGCGTGCGCGAGGCGGGGCCGGGCGTCCCGGGCGTGTTCAGGATCTCGGCCGAGCGCGTGCGCCAGGCGTGCGTGGAGGACGCCATGGCGCTCGTGGGTGCCCGTGGCCCGCAGGGCGCGCCCGCCTGACGTACCCTGCGCCGGTGTTTCACGAGCGCGACCGCGACCCCGACCGCGACCCCGACCGCTGCGTGCTCCTGCTCCCGGGCGCGCGTTACCCCACCCGGGCCCCGTTGCTGTGGTTCGCCCGCGAGGTGGCCCAGCAGCGCGACTACACGGTGCTCGAGGTGCTCGAGGAGCCCCCGCCGGGAGCCAACCTCTTCGCATGGGGTCAGGAGCGGGCCCGGGAGGCGCTGGACGCCGCGACCGCGAATCGGCTCGTCGTCATCGGCAAGTCCCTGGGCAGCGTGGCCGCCGGCCTGGTCGCCGACCGGGGCCTGCCCGCCGCCTGGCTCACGCCCGTGCTCGACCAGGACGTGGTGCTCGAGGGCCTGTCCCGGACCTCCCAGCCGACGCTCCTGGTTGGGGGCACCCGGGACTCGATGTGGCAGCCCGACCGTCTTCCCGAGAACTCCGCTCTCCAGACGGTCGAGCTCGAGGGGCTGGACCACAGCCTTCAGGTCGAGGGAGATCCGTTCGCCTCGCTGGAGGCGCTGCGCCGGGTGACGGGCGCGGTGGCCGAGTTCCTCGACGGGCTCGAGACGGCCTGAGGCGCTGCTCGGAGTCGGCCAGCTCCCGACCAGTACCGACTTGCCCGCCCTCAGCAGTCCGCCAGCACGCGCAGCCGCACCGTCCTCGTCACGGCCTCTTCTCCGACCGCCGGCCCCCGGCGAGGACGCCCATGCCGTCTGCCCCGACACGCTAGAAATCTGCCATAATCCCGCTGAGATTTTCTAGAACAGAACCCTGAAACGATCCCTGCCGGGGAATCACCCTTCCTGCCGGGGGGGACGACCCCCCAACTCAAGTAACCAAGAGGAGCTTCACAGAAATGGCCAAGACAATCGGCATCGACCTGGGCACGACCAACTCGTGCATGGCCGTCCTGGAGGGCGGCGAGCCGACCGTCATCGAGAACGCCGAGGGCGGCCGGACAACCCCATCGGTCGTAGCCTTCACCCAATCGGGGGAGCGCCTCGTGGGCACGGTGGCCAAGCGCCAGGCGGTCACGAACCCCCAGAACACCGTCTTCTCGATCAAGCGCTTCATGGGCCGCAAGGAGGCCGAGGTGCGCGACGAGGAGCAGATCGTGCCCTACAAGGTGGTCGCCGGCCCCAATGGCGACGCCCGGGTCGAGGCGGGTGGCAAGCAGTTCTCGCCGCCCGAGATCTCCGCGATGATCCTCCAGAAGCTCAAGTCCGACGCCGAGGCCTACCTGGGTGAGAGCGTCGACTCGGCGGTCATCACCGTGCCCGCCTACTTCAACGACGACCAGCGCCAGGCGACCAAGGACGCGGGCAAGATCGCCGGCCTCGACGTCAAGCGCATCATCAACGAGCCCACCGCCGCGTCGCTGGCCTACGGACTGGACAAGGAGTCCGACCAGACCATCCTCGTCTTCGACCTGGGTGGCGGCACCTTCGACGTCTCGATCCTCGAGATCGGCGAGGGCGTCTTCGAGGTCAAGTCGACCTCGGGTGACAACCACCTCGGCGGCGACAACTTCGACAAGGCGGTCGTCGACTGGCTCGTTAGCGGTTTCAAGCGCGACCAGGGCATCGACCTGTCCCAGGACCCGATGGCCCTGCAGCGCCTCTACGAGGCGGCCGAGAAGGCCAAGATCGAGCTCTCCACCACCCAGGAGACCCAGATCAACCTGCCCTTCATCACCGCCGACTCGAGCGGACCCAAGCACCTCGACACCCGCCTGACCCGGGCCAAGCTCACCGAGCTCACCAGCGACCTGCTCGACCGCGTCGTCGTACCGGTGCGCCAGGCCCTCGACGACGCCAAGGAGAAGGGCGCCGCCTCGATCGAGCACGTCGTGCTCGTGGGCGGCATGACCCGCATGCCCGCCGTCCAGGAGAAGGTCAAGGAGCTCACGGGCAAGGACCCCCACCGGGGCGTGAACCCCGACGAGGTCGTCGCCGTGGGCGCCGCCATCCAGGCCGGGGTGCTGGCCGGTGACGTCAAGGACGTTCTGCTGCTCGACGTCACCCCGCTGACCCTGGGCATCGAGACCAAGGGTGGCGTGATGACCAAGCTCATCGAGCGAAACACGACCATCCCGACGCGCAAGTCGGAGATCTTCTCCACCGCCGAGGACAACCAGCCCTCGGTGGAGATCCACGTGCTCCAGGGCGAGCGCGAGATGGCCGCCTACAACAAGTCGCTGGGCAAGTTCCAGCTCACCGGCATCCCGCCCGCGCCGCGCGGCATCCCCCAGATCGAGGTCGCCTTCGACATCGACGCCAACGGGATCCTCAACGTGTCGGCCAAGGACCTCGGCACCGGCAAGGAGCAGAAGATCGAGATCAAGGCCGGCTCGGGCCTGGCCGAGGACGAGATCAAGCGCATGGTTTCCGACGCCGAAACCCACGCCGACGAGGACCGCCGCGCCCGCGAGCTGGCCGAGGCGCGCAACAACGCCGAGAACGCCGCCTATCAGGCCGAGCGTCAGCTCAAGGAGCTGGGCGACACGGTTGACGCCAGCTCCAAGGAGGAGATCGAGGCCGCGATCAAGGAGGTGCGCGACGCGCTGACCTCCGAGGACGCCGCCGCCATCAACGCCAAGACCGACGCCCTGCAGAGCTCGTTCCACAAGGTCTCCGAGGCCATGTACGAGCGCGCGCAGCAGCAGCAGACCGCCGACGGCGATGGCGCCTCCGCCGACGGGCAGGCCGCGCCGGCCGAGGAGGAGGACGTCGTCGACGCCGAGGTGGTCGAGGAGCCCAAGAAGTAGCGATGACCCCCAAGCGCGACACCACGCGCCCGGGCCCCGGCGCCGCCGCGCAGGATGCGGCGCCCGCCGCGGGCCCGGACCGCGAGCCCCAGCTCGACGGCGCCGGCGCGCCCAAGGCGCCGGCGGCGGCCAAGGCGCCGCCCACTCTCAAAGAGGCTCCGCCCCTCAAGGGGGCTCCGCCGGCAACCGAGGCCGAGGCGGAGATCGGAGCCGACCTGGACGAGCTCGTGGCGGTGGCGGCCAAGCGCGACGAGTACCTGGCCCTGGCCCAGCGCACCCAGGCCGACTTCGAGAACTACCGCAAGCGCATGGCCCGCGAGGTGAGCGTCGCCGAGGGCCGCGGCATGGCCCGCCTGGCCAAGGAGCTGCTGCCGGCACTGGACAACCTGCAGCGCGCGCTCGAGCACAGCGAACGCGTGGACGCCGGCCCGGCGGAGGGCGACCGGCCGGCGGCTGCCGACCAGCACCTGGCCGAGGGCATCAGCCTGGTCCAGGCCGAGCTCAAGGCGGCGCTGGCCCGGCTGGGAATCGAGGCCTACGTCCCCCTGGGGGAGTGCTTCGACCCCAACCAGCACGAGGCCATGGCCCAGCACCCCGTCGAGGGCGCCGAGCCCGGCACGATCGTTGAGGTCTACCAACCCGGTTACCGGCTGCGTGACAGCGTCATCCGCCCGGCCCGGGTCGTGGTCGCGGCGTAGGAGTCAGTCTCGTGGCCCGCAACAACGACCTCTACGCAGTGCTCGGGGTCGACCGCAAGGCCTCCCCCGACGAGATCAAGCGCGCCTACCGCAAGCTGGCGCGCAAGTATCACCCCGACCGCAACCCGGGTGACAAGGCGGCCGAGGAGCGCTTCAAGCAGATCTCCCAGGCCCACGACGTCCTCGGCGACCCCGACAAGCGCAAGCAGTACGACCGCGGCGGCGCCGGTGTGTTCACGGGCGCCCCGGGGGGCGGCTTCGGCGGCGGCTTCGACGTGGGCGGCTTCGGCGACATCCTCTCGAACCTGTTCGGAGGCGGGGCGACCTCGCGCGACGCCCGCCCGCGTCCCCAGCGCGGGCGCGACCTGGAGGCCGACGTCTCGATCTCCTTCGATCAGGCGGTCGCCGGGGCCCAGGTGCCGCTCACCGTCCCCACGTCGACCACGTGTCCGACCTGCTCGGGCACGGGCGCGCGGCCCGGCACCTCACCGAAGGTGTGCCCCCGCTGTCAGGGACGCGGCATCGAGTCCCAGGGCCAGGGGATGTTCTCGATCTCGACTCCGTGCAGCCGCTGCGGAGGCAGTGGCACGATCATCGAGGACCCGTGCCCCACGTGCCGGGGCTCCGGCGCCACCCGCACGGTCAAGCGCTACCGGGTGAACATCCCGGCCGGCGTTCGTGAGGGCAGCCGCGTGCGCCTGGCCGGCAAGGGCGAGCCGGGACAGCGCAGCGGGCCGCCCGGCGATCTCTACGTGGTCACCCACGTGACCGAGTCGGCGGTCTTCAAGCGCAAGGGCGACCACCTCGAGGTCGAGGTCCCACTCACGATTCCCGAGGCGGTCCGCGGCGCCGAGGTCGAGGTGCCCACGCTCAACGGGCGCAAGCGCCTGCGCGTGCCGGCCGCCACCAGCCACGGCACCGTCCAGCGCCTGCGGGGCGAGGGACCTCCACGTCTGGGCGGCAAGGGCCGCGGCGACATCCACTACCGCTTCGTGATCGACGTGCCCAAGAAGCTCACGCGCGAGCAGCGTTCCGCGCTGGACGAGCTGTCGAAGGTGATGAACGGAGATCCGCGCGAGCAGTTGTTTGCCGCCGAGCAGCGAGGAGGGTCGTGATGGCGAGCAATCCCAGACAGAGGCAGGGCAACCCGGGCGTCGTCTCGCGCGACCGGGGTGTGTTCATGATCTCGGTCGCGGCCGAGCTGGCCGAGATGCATCCCCAGACGCTGCGCATGTACGAGGCGCGCGGGCTGATCGAGCCCCAGCGATCGCCCAAGGGGACGCGCCTGTACTCCCAGGAGGACGTCGACCGCCTGCGCCGGATCCAGGGGATGACGGTGGAGATGGGCCTCAACCTGGCCGGAGTCGAGATCGTGCTCGAGCTCGAGCTGGAGCTCGAGCGGATGCGCCGCCGGGTGGCCTCGCTCGAACGGCAGGCCGAGAAGATGCGCGCCCAGCTCGACGAGGAGATCGAGCGCGTGCGCCGTTCCTTCCGGGCCGAGCTCGTGCCGCTGGCCACCAAGGGCGCGCTCATCCGCCGCGTCGAGGCCCGCCGCCCGTTCCCCGACCCCGCCTCGGGCCCCAACGACTCGAACCTCTGATCCAGCCCGAGCGCTCTGATCCAGCCCGAGCGCTCTGATCCAGCCCGAGCGCTCTGATCCAGCCAGGCGCCGGTTTGACCTGCCCTCCCGGATGGGTCTACCCTCGCGCTGACGTCCACAGCGAGGAGGAGATGTCGCGATGTTCGCACGCCTGACGAGGTTCGCGGGGTTGCCCACGGAGCGCATGCAGGAGGCCCTGCAGGAGTTCCAGGAGGAGTTCGTGCCGGCGCTCGAGCAGCTGCCCGGCTTTCACGGGTTGGTGGTCGGAGTGGACTGGCGCGGCGGGAAGGCGGCCGCGCTTTCGTTATGGGAGACCCGCGAGGCGATGGCGGCGAGTGCCGAGGTCGCCGACCAGGCCCGCGCAACCGCGCAGAGCCGGGGCCAGCCGGCGCGCGAGCCGATCAACGACGATTACGAGGTCGTGCTGGAGAAGCTTCCCCGGTAGAGAAATCTGCTATAACTACGCTAAGATTTCTTTACTCGTCAACTATATGACCGAGGATCGGCTCGCCCTGCCTTGGCGGTAGGGCGGGCCGCTCCCGAGACTGACCCCACCCATGCAAGCTGACCGATTCACGATCAAATCCCAGGAGGCCATCGCCGCCGCCGGCCGGCTGGCCGAGCAGCGGCGCAACCCGCAGGTGACGCCCGAGCACCTGCTCGCGGTGCTGCTCGAGCAGGACGCGGGGGTCGTCGTGCCGGTGCTCCAGAAGCTGGGTGCGGCACCCGACGCGATCCGGGCCGAGACCACGCGGGCGCTCGATTCGCTGCCCACGCTGGCCGAAGGCGTCGAGCAGCCGAGCGCCGCCAACGAGCTTGTGCAGGTCCTGCGCGCCGCCGAATCCGAGGCGCGCGACCTGAAGGACGAGTACGTCTCCACCGAGCACCTGCTGCTGGCCCTTGCCGGCCACGGTTCCTCGAGCGCCGGTGAGGCCCTGCGCGCCGCCGGCGCCACCAAGGAGCGACTGCTGCAGGCCATCGCCGAGGTGCGTGGCCCTCACCGAGTGACCGACCAGAATCCCGAGGACAAGTACCAGGCGCTGGAGAAGTTCGGGCGCGACCTCACCCAGGCCGCCCAGGAGGGCAAGCTCGACCCGGTGATCGGACGCGACGACGAGATCCGCCGCGTGATCCAGGTCCTGTCCCGGCGCACCAAGAACAACCCGGTCCTGATCGGCGAGCCGGGCGTCGGCAAGACCGCGATTGTCGAGGGGCTCGCTCAGCGCATCGTCTCCGGCGACATCCCCGAATCTCTGCGCGACCGGCGCGTCATCGCCCTGGACATCGGTGCCCTGATTGCCGGCTCCAAGTATCGAGGCGAATTCGAGGATCGGCTCAAGGCCGTGCTCAAGGAGATCGCCGAGGCTCGGGGCACGGTGATCCTGTTCATCGACGAGCTGCACACGATCGTCGGCGCCGGTGCCGCCGAGGGAGCAGTGGACGCGGCCAACCTGCTCAAGCCCATGCTCGCTCGCGGCGAGTTGCGCGCGGTGGGCGCGACCACGCTCGACGAGTACCGCAAGCACATCGAGAAGGACGCCGCGCTCGAACGCCGCTTCCAGCCCGTGATGGTGGGCGAGCCCAGCGTCGAGGACACGATCGCGATCCTGCGTGGGCTCAAGGAGCGTTACGAGGTCCATCACGGCGTGCGCATCCAGGACTCGGCGCTGATCGCGGCCGCGACCCTGTCGCACCGCTACATCGCCGACCGCTTCCTGCCCGACAAGGCCATCGACCTGATCGACGAGGCCGCGTCGCGGCTGCGCATCGAGATCGACTCACTGCCCACCGAGATTGACGAGGTCGAGCGGCGAATCATGCAGCTCGAGATCGAGCTCACGTCCCTGGGCAAGGAGAAGGACGAGGCGTCCAAGGAGCGCCGCGCCGCGATCGAGCGCGAGCTCGCCGACCTGCGCGAGCGCTCGGGAGCGATGAAGGCTCAGTGGCAGGCGGAGAAGGACGCGATCATGGAAGTCCGCGCCCTCAAGGAGCGCCTGGAGCAGGCGCGCGTGGAGGTCGAGCGGGCCGAGCGCGAGGCCGACCTCCAGCGCGCGGCCGAGCTGCGCTACGGGGAGATCCCGGAGCTCGAGAAGCAGCTGGCCGAGCACGAGGCCTCAGACGCCGCGCGGCAGGCCACGTTCCTCAAGGAGGAGGTAGACGCCGAGGACGTCGCCGAGGTCGTCGCCAAGTGGACCGGCATCCCGGTCTCGCGACTGCTCGAGGGCGAGGTCGAGAAGCTCGTGCACATGGAGGAGCGCCTGCACCAGCGGGTGATCGGCCAGGACGAAGCGGTGTCCGCCGTCGCGTCGGCGCTGCGCCGTTCGCGGGCCGGACTCCAGGACCCCGACCGTCCGATCGGCACGTTCCTGTTCATCGGGCCCACGGGCGTGGGCAAGACCGAGTTGGCGCGAGCGCTGGCCGAGTTCATGTTCGACAGCCAGGACGCGATGGTGCGCATCGACATGTCCGAGTACATGGAGAAGCACTCGGTGTCACGGCTTCTTGGAGCGCCGCCCGGTTACATCGGTTACGACGAGGGTGGCCAGCTCACCGAGGCCGTGCGCCGTCGTCCGTACGGCGTCGTCCTGCTCGACGAGATCGAGAAGGCCCACAACGACGTGTTCAACGTCTTGCTCCAGGTGATGGACGACGGCCGGCTGACCGACGGCCAGGGACGTACCGTGGACTTCAAGAACGTCGTCCTGATCATGACCTCGAATCTGCCCGGTGGACGGGCCGGCGTCGAGGCTCACTTCAAGCCCGAGTTCGTCAACCGGCTCGACGACATCGTGGAGTTCCACGCGCTGGACCGCGACCAGATCTCACAGATCGTGGGACTGCAGACCGAACGGCTCATCCAGCGCGTGCGCGAGCGCGGGATCGAGGTCCGTCTCACCGACGCGGC